>JAOTWF010000031.1 GCA_029863005.1 Gammaproteobacteria bacterium
CCCTTATGAGGAAAAATAACACCGGGAACGCGGCAAACCATGACCTGCATCAAAATACATCAGTACGGTGAGCAAAGCGAGACAAAAAAGGCCGAGACGCGTTTAATGTGTGGTTTACTGACGGGGTCTTGTGGTTCCTTCAATGTCCAGCTGACTCCAGAGCTTATCCACCCGCTGCTCCACCTCCGGACTCATGGACAGGGGCCGGCCCCAGGTGCGCGCGGTTTCCCCCGGCCATTTGTTCGTGGCATCGAGCCCCATCTTGCCACCCAGTCCCGAGACCGGACTCGCGAAATCAAGGTAATCGATCGGGGTGTTCTCGATCAGAACCGTATCGCGCACAGGGTCCATGCGTGTGGTCATGGCCCAGATGATTTCATTCCAGTGGCGTACGTTGATGTCATCATCCGTGACAATCACGAACTTGGTGTAGGTGAACTGGCGCAGGTAGGACCAAACCCCGAACATGATGCGCCGGGCATGACCGGCGTAACGCTTTTTGATGCTCACGCAAGCAATGCGATAGGAGCAGCCTTCGGGCGGTAGATAGAAATCTACGATTTCCGGGAATTGTTTCTGCAGCAACGGAATAAATATCTCGTTGAGTGCCATGGCCAGAACCGACGGTTCGTCGTGTGGTGAGCGGCCCATGTAGGCACTGTGATAAATGGGCCGGTCTCGATGCATGAGGCGCTCGATTGTGAAGATCGGAAATTTCTCCTGCGAATTGTAATAGCCCGTGTGATCACCGAACGGTCCCTCGAGCATTTCCTCCTCCGGCTCGACGTACCCTTCCAGCACAAATTCCGCCGACGCTGGGGCAAAGAGTCCCCCTGATTGACAACGGATGACATCGCTACGCGCGCCGCGCAGCAACCCCGCAAACTGGAACTCTGACAAGGTATCGGGGATCGGCGCCACGGCCGCGAGCAAGGTCGCCGGATCGGCACCGATCGCGACCACCACAGGAAAGCGTTTGCCGGGATGCGCCTCTTTCCACTCGCGAAAGTCCAAGGCACCACCACGATGCGGCAACCAGCGCATGATAACCCGGTTGTGATCGACGACCTGTTGACGGTAGATACCGATGTTTTGTCTTTCCTTGTAGGGACCTTTGGTGATGACAAGGCCGAAAGTGATCAAACGCCCCGCGTCTTCCGGCCAGCAGGTCTGAACGGGTAATTGCGACAGATCGACGTCTTTGCCCTCGAGCACATTTTCCCGGAAGGGGGAGTTGTTCACCACCCGCGGCACAACGTGCAACAGCTGCTTGAAACCGGGAAACTTTTCGAAGACATCGCCAAGGCCGCGCGGCAGTTGTGGTTCTTTGAGAAACGAAAGCAGCTTGCCGATCTCGCGCAACTCTTCGAGCGACTCGCGACCCATGGCCAGCGCCACACGACGCGTGGTGCCGAACAGATTTCCCAACAACGGGATCTCCGAGTTAACTGGTTTTTCAAACAATAAGGCCGGCCCCCGTGCTCGCAGAGTACGCCGACAAATTTCGGTAATTTCCAGACGCGGATCCACGGCAACCGGAATGCGCCTCAATTCGCCGAGCTTTTCCAGGTGCGCGATGAAATCGTGCAGGTTTGTGAAATGCATGGAATTTTCAGATTAAGACGTGGCTCACACCTTGGACTTGACCCAAGTCAATAACCCTTAGCGTTAAGAACTGTTATAAAATGAATGTTTCTGTGTCCCGAAAATTATGCTGCTTAATCCACTGGTTCTGCCATTGCGCCTCATCCCCGATGCCGTGCACACGGAAATATTCGCGCGGTTGTCCAATCATTTTTTGCGTGGCCAATCGCTTGCGGGACGACTGGGGGAAATCAACGGAAAATCCGTGTGTATCCATATACGGGACGCCGCGAGCGAATTTTATTTCCGGATCGAACATGGGCACCTGCAATCTTCTCCGCCGGGCCGGGCCGATGTCCGGATCATCGGGAACCTAGAGGATTTCTGGCAACTCGCCACGCGGCGCGAAGATCCCGATACACTCTTTTTCAACCGACGGCTATGTATCGAAGGCGACACCGAGACCGGTGTGCACATCAAAAACCTGCTCGATGCGCTGGACTACAACTGGGAATCACATTTCCGCGCCGTGCTGGGAGAAACACTGGGTGGCACCGTGTTCATGGTATGGCAACGGACCATCGGGCAAAGTCCGGTTGCGCACTAAACATGTTCTGTCAGCGTGCGTGCGCCCGGTGCATTCCCGCTGTTCCGTGCCAATATCCGTCACAGAATCCGTCCGGTTGCTGCATGGCGAGAATGGCATCCGCGAAAGATAATTCGAGATTACCCTCCATGACCCGGCGGAAGACTTCGATAATTTCAAGCATTCCTTGCAGTTGGGGCGCGAGCCGCAGGATATCCACCCCCAACGCGCGCATTGCCCCGACTTCGTTTACCAGATTGTAAGTATCGCCGGACAGTATCTGGATGCCGTTGAGGTTCAGAAACGACTTACCTTCACGCGTACGCAAAAACAATCCTTCAGGGTAATCGGCGCAACGGAAACCGCAATCGTCTTTTGACAAATTGTGTGCGCGGGCCGTGAAACAACGAGCGGAGAAGGCCAGTGGCAGGCGTCCGTACACAAACACCTCGGTTTCCAGTCCGGCGGGGCGACCGGCTTGGAGTGCAACCAAACTGTCATGATCGAGCTCCAGGGGCATGACCCAACGTCGGGCACCAGCATGCGCCATTAATTCAAGTGTACGGTTGTTGTAAACATTGACATGCGGACCAATCACAAAGGGCGCAACACCCTCCAGCATGTTAACCGCGGCCATGTCGTTGGCCTCGACCAGATAGCGACTATTTTCGACAAGCGAGCGCATATAGGAGAGCTCAGACTTCGCCTCGATAAGCGTGAGCGTGGACAGCACCACCTCCTTGCCCGCATCAGTCAGCCGCCTGGCTATTTCGAGCCAGTCCGATAGACGCAGCGCCCGACGCTTGGAGCAAACGGTTTCTCCAAGATAAACAATATCCACCGCCGCATCGGCGATACGGTTGTAATACGCAATAACGCGTTCACGTTCCCAATAATAAGGGATCGGTCCGAGCGAGAGTTTCATTGCCACGGTCTTGAATACGCCCCCAGAGTGTGGGTGCGTCCCTCGGCCACCTTGTCCAGCTGCTCGAGCCAGCGAACCTCCGGTGAAAATGTTTCCGGGTCGGCGGTGCAGGCATCGATGGCCTCGCGCAGAATGCGTGTCACCTGGCCCACATAGGCCGGGCTGCGCTGCCGGCCTTCAAGCTTGATGGCTGCCACACCGGCACGCATCAACTCCGGGAGGATATCAAGGACGTTGAGGCTGGTCGGTTCCTCAATGGCGTAATAGATATTGCCACCGACCTCGAACCGACCTTTGCACAAGGTGGGATATCCGGCAGACTCGTCTGGCGCATATACATCGATCAATACGCCGTTTAAGCGCGAGCGCCGGCCGCTGGACGATTCCTCCCATTTCACAAACTTTGCCGGCGAACACACGCCGCTCGAATTCGGTGACTCGCCGGTCACGTAAGACGACAACGTACAGCGCCCTTCGACCATGACACACAAACTGCCGAACCCGAAAACCTCCACCTCCGCATCAACTTTTGTCAATACGTTTTGAACCTGCTTGAGCGACAGCACGCGCGGGAGCACCACGCGTCGCACACCGAAGTGTCGAACGTAATAATCAATCGCCTCGTGGTTGGTGGCCGAACCCTGTACCGAAAGATGCAGCCGCAAATCGGGATAACTGCGCGCGGTGTAATCCATGAGCCCGGCATCAGCGAGAATCAGTGCGTCAATGCC
Organism: Gammaproteobacteria bacterium; assembly: GCA_029863005.1. Taxonomy (GTDB): domain Bacteria; phylum Pseudomonadota; class Gammaproteobacteria; order Acidiferrobacterales; family Sulfurifustaceae; genus Sulfuricaulis. Next base: position 3,827 of record JAOTWF010000031.1, read on the forward strand.
GAGCGTGGCTGCCTTATCGACAGCGCGGCACCACTTTTTCCATTGCGACGGCCGCGGATAGGTATTGATTGCCAGAAACACGCGGACATCGCGTTGGTGGGAGTATTTTACCGCCTGACGCGCTTCGTCCGGATCAAAATTGAGCCCCGGGAAATTGCGCGCATTGGTACCGTCACGAAAACCGAGGTAAACAGCATCGGCGCCATTTTCAACGGCGGATTTTAACGCCGGCAGGCTCCCGGCCGGGCAAACAAGTTCCATCTTTTCCGCTGGTGGCAATTCGGAAAAATCTCAGCCCACAACGTCGAGCACGCGCCGCCGGAATTTCACGCCGAGTTCTTGCGCAATTTTTTTGCACGCCGGAATATTGACGCCGGACAATCCGTCGATGGCGGTCAGGGTGATATCAGGAACGAATTCGCGCGCAACTTTCACAAAATCCAGCATGGCCTCGTAGGAACCGGGCAACTTCGGGCGGCAGTGACGGTTGTAGATCTCCGCGTTCTGGGCATTCAACGAAATTGAGAGTGCATCGATCAAGCCCTCCATGTCAGGCGTTACGTCGCGACCGTAGACGAAGTTCGCCAAACCGTCGGTATTGATGCGTATCCGCCGGGCGTGCGGACGCAACCGTGTGGCTACCTCCAATAGCGTATACAATCGCAGGGTTGGCTCCCCGAGCCCGCAGAAAACAATCTCCTGATATTCCTCAGGATTACCCACCGCCAACACGATTTCCTCGAAACTGGGATCGCGGCGCAGTCGCAAGGGGTATTCCTGCACTGTCCACTCGTCATTGAATCTCGGGCAAAACGCGCAACGCAGCGTGCAGCGGTTGGTAATGTTGAGGTACCGGTTACCGTGCAGGGTGTATCCCACCGTTTGTTCCGGGCCGGTATCCGTTACCGACTCGCTCTGGACTGACATTTCTTGCCTCCCAAAAAACCAAATCATAGGCACATCATCGAAACGTGCGCTTGATTCAGATCAAAGGAAAGTGCCCGTGCCGTGTGGTCACGGGAGGGAGGACAGGTGGAAATCAGTGAAATGAGCGCTACCTCGGGGCGCCGGTAACCTGATTGATTTGATATGTGGCGTGGCACGCCACGCACTTTTTTATGGACTCGCCCAGTTGCCGCAACGAAAGCCTGACATCGCTCACGGCCTCGGCGTCCATCGCAATGCGGTCAAAATCCTGGTGCACGCTGCGCCCCAGGGTCTTGAATTCCAGCGGCAATTTCTCCGGTAATCCAGGGGGGACAGCGTGCGCTGCCGCCATCCCGAGTGGGTGCGCCGCCTTGGCGATTGCCGCGGCATCATTCCTTTCGGCCGCCGCCACTATCTGCTGGATACCGGCCAGAAACTGGCGCATCTCATTCAGCACTATCGCACGTTCAGACGGCTCGAGAAGGATTGTCACCCTCCCGTCCACTTCGTTCCCGGTCCGGCCCAGCACCACGAACTTGAGTATCAGTCCGACAATCGTGAGCAGCAGCAGTCCGATAATCGCCCAATAAACCAAGACATTGTTATTCGTCGACATGTGGTTCCCCGCTGAAAAATATCCCACTTATTTCGCATTCCAACATAACGCCTCTTCGGCGGAATACACATGATCTGAATCAAGTGGGTCAGCCACGAAGTTTTCATTGAAGAAATTCTGCATGTGATAGAAATCATGCACAGAAGGAAGAAAAACAGAGTGCCATCGGTGGCGTTCGATATGACTATGAACGGGATACTACTTGTTCTTCAGCATGTCCTTGAGGCCGGCGAAGGGATTGTGCGTCGCGGCTGCCTTTTTCTCCGCCCCAATGTTGACATCATATCCTTGCACCAGATGCGCGTAGCGCTGGTGCTCGTTGTCGTGGCAATAGACACAGAGGTTCTCCCAGTTGCTGCCATCGGACGGGTTGTTGTCATGGTTATGGTCCTTGTGATGCACCGTGAGTTCTTGTAGGTTCTCGCGCGTGAACGTGCGCCCGCAACGCGCACAGATCCAGGGATGAATCCTCAGTGACTGCTCGCGGTAACCGGCCAAGCGCGCATCGCGCTCCTTGTGCACCTTGGCCACTAGGTCATCGAGTTTTTTACTGTTAAGACCACCGGCCGGTTTACGCGGCCCCGTGTTTGCTCCCGCCATAAAGTCTTCCCGCCAGTTTGCACGGAATTGGAAATAGTACAGCCCGCGGACTCCTCATCTCAGTAATTATTTCAGCTTTTCAATTTCTTCTGCAAAGGTTTCGAAGGCCGGCACGCCGCGGATCTGGCGCGATACGGTCAGCGTGTTGTCCTTGATTCTTCCGATGAGAAAAGACGGGGTGCCGGTCAGCCCGAGCCTTCGGGCCAGGCTGACATCTTCGCGGATGCCTGGCTCGGGGACATGGTTTTCAAGGCAATTTTTAAACTTCGCCTCGTCCAGCTTCAGTCCGCGCGCCAGCTCCAGATAGAGGTTCGGAGTTAACCGGCCCTGGTGGGTGAACAAGGCATCATGCATCTCCCAGAAACGGCCCTGGGCGGCGGCACAATGAGCTGACAAAGCGGCTTGGACCGCCTGGGCGTGAATTCGAAGCGGCAAATCCTTGTGAATAAACCGCACCATGCCGGTTTCAATAAATTCCTGCTTAAGCCGTGGAAATTGTTCCCGGTGGAATTCACGACAAAAGAGGCATTGGTAGTCGCTGAACTCGACAATCCCGATTCTTGCCGTGGAATCGCCCAGGCGGGGGTCGCCCTGGAAGCTCACCTGCAAAGATGAGCCCTCGATAACGCGGATGGGCCTGTCGCGTATGGCAATACCCGTTGGATGCGAGCTTCGTCCCGAGTCCACGTAGGGAACCGGGGCAGGTGACGGCGCGGGAGCGGCGCAGGCCAACAGGCCGATGCAGACCAGAATAACCGTTGCCGGGCGAGCGAGTAAGGATAGGAACACCGTCAAGCTCCGTATTTAGCAGCCATTCTCAGTCTAGTCAGTAACCGCTATTCCGCCAGCCAGGACTCAAGCGGCTCTGACAAACCATTTCAGGCCGGCAGTGATTCTGTTCGGCGCGACGCCAAACACACTCTCATCGACGGGTTATTCAGTGCGTCAAGCGCTGGCTGGTAGTATCCTGCGTTTCTGGCCGTCGCTCAGGAGAATCGCCATGTTAGAAACGACGACTAAACAAGAACGTCTTGTTATCGCAGTTATCAATAGTGAACGCATGCTCGAAGGCGGCGGATTCCCCGTACGAAGGCCGTTTCCCACGGCGCGTCTATCGCAGGTCGATCCCTTCCTGCTGTTTGATCATCTGGGCCCGGTTGAGTGGGGACCCGGCGAGGGCATTGGCGCGCCGGACCACCCGCACCGCGGCTTCGAGACCGTGACCTACCTGCTCTCGGGCGAGATGGAGCACAAGGACTCGGCCGGAAACAGCGGCACATTGCGTCCCGGCGATGTGCAATGGATGACGGCAGGCAGAGGCGTGGTGCACTCGGAATTGCCGTCGGCGGACTTTATGAAAAATGGCGGGACCATGAATGGTTTTCAGATTTGGGTGAACCTACCGGCGCGCGACAAAATGACCCGTCCGCGTTATCAGGACATCCCCGCAACCCAAATTCCGGAGGCGGTGAGCGCGGACGGCAAGGTCAAGGTGCGCGTGATCGCGGGTGACTCGCTTGGCCAATCTGCGGTCATCAAGACACACACGCCGATCATGTACCTGCATTTCACCCTGAAACCCGGAGCCGTAATCGTCCAGCCGGTTCCGGAAAACTATAACGCCCTCGCCTATGTCATCCTCGGCGAACTGCGGGCGGGCGACGAGCGCCGCGCCGTGCGCGAAGGCCAGATGGCCCGTTTCGGCGGCGGGGGCGCGGTGCGCCTCGGTGTGGATGAGAATGCCGCCGGTCCGGCGGAACTGCTGCTGCTCGGCGGTGTGCCGCACGGGGAACCGGTGGAACGCCACGGGCCATTCGTGATGAACACGCGCGAGGAAATCGTCCAGGCAATCCGCGACTACCAAGACGGTCGCATGGGCAACATCAATTTCTAGGATAATTACCGGAACATTGAATGCCGGATCGCCGACGACTCCTTCGGTTTCTGCCACCACGGCAGGCATGGAGTTACGTTAGGATACCGGCATGCACCCTCATCGGATCGTGATTGTCGGCGGTGGCGCCGGCGGAATCGAACTCGCCACGCGCCTTGGCAACAAATTCGGACAAAGCGGCCGCGCGCAGGTAACACTCGTGGACGCCAACCTCACGCATTTGTGGAAACCGCTGTTGCACGAGGTCGCGGCCGGCACCTTCGACTCGCATGAAAACGACGTCGACTTTATCGCCCAAGCGCACCAGCATCATTTCGAATTCCGCCTCGGACTCATGGATGGCCTTGACCGCGCACGCCGCGAAATCAGCCTTGCACCCACGCTCGATGAGTCCGGTCGTGAATTCGTCCCGCGCCGTGTGATCCTCTACGACACCCTGGTGCTCGCGGTCGGTAGCGTGAGCAACGATTTCGGAATACCGGGGGTGCGCGAGCATTGTGTGTTTCTCGACAATCGTGACCAAGCCGATGCCTTCCAGCGCGCGGTAATGCGCAATTACATTCACGCCCAGACGCATTCGCGCTCGCCAACACATCAGTTACAGGTGGTGATCGTCGGCGCTGGGGCCACCGGCGTGGAGCTGGCGGCGGAAATGCACAACATGGCGCGTCAACTCGTGGTCTATGGTTTCGACCGCATCAATCCTGATCAGGACCTGAAACTCGTCATCATCGAGGCCGCGGACCGTCTCCTGCCGGCACTGCCGGAGCGGCTGTCCACGGCTGCGGAAAAACAGCTGCGCAAGATCGGGGTAGACGTTTACACCGGCCGGCGCGTGACGCGTGTGATTGGTGAGGGTGTGCAGACGCACGATGGCCAGTTTTTTCACGCCTCGCACCGGGTTTGGGCCGCCGGTATCCGGGCACCGGCGTTTCTGCACGAAATCGGCGGCCTCGAGACCAACCGGCTCAACCAACTGGTGGTGCGCCCGACGCTGCAGGCCACGCGCGATGACGATATTTTCGCGATTGGCGACTGCGCCGCCTGCCCCCAGCCCGGGAAGGACCGGCCGGTGCCGCCGACGGCGCAGGCGGCACACCAGCAGGCCGCCCTTCTCGTCAAGTCCATTGCCCGCCGGATGCAGGGAAAGGCACTGTCCGGATTCATTTACCGCGACCGCGGCTCGCTCATTTCGCTCGCGCACTACACCACGGTCGGGAGCCTCATGGGAAATCTCATGGGGAACAGGATGATCGAGGGATGGTTCGCGCGTATGACTTACCGCATGCTGTACCGGCTGCACCAGCGCGCGCTGCACGGCACGCTGCCGATGTTGCTGCTCATGTTCTCGGATTTTCTGCAGCAGCGCACGCAACCGCGCATGAAACTACACTGACTGTCAGCTGCGTCCGTACACCGGCACTGCCGTCCCGGTCACCGAGCGCGCCTCATCTGAAAGCAGGAAGGCGATAACCTTGGCGAGGTCTCCGGGGGGAACCCAAGTGGAGAAATCCGCTTTGGGCATGGCTTCGCGGTTCTGCAGGGTATCAATGGTTCCCGGCACGATGCAGTTGACGTTGATCCCGCGCGCTTTGAGTTCCCCCGCCATGCTCTCGCTCATTCGCAGCACCATGGCTTTCGTGGCGCTGTAAGCGGCATAGTTCGGGCTGCCCTGGAAGGCATTACGGCTCGCGACATTGATGATGCGCCCGCTCTGCGATTTCAGCATATAAGGAATCACCGCGCGGCAGGCGTTGAGCGCAGTACGGACGTTGATATCGTAGAGGAAATCCCATTCTGACAAATCGGCCTCGTGCAACGGCTTGCCACCGCGGAATCCACCGACGGTGTTTACCAGCCCGTCGATTCGGCCAAAACGCCGGTGCGCCTCGGCCACCATGTTATTCACCGCTTTCGGATCAGCCATGTCGATACCACTCGCAAGCCAATGCTGATCGTTTCCTTTCAAGTCTCCAAAGAATTTCTGCAGGCGGTCATTCGAGCGATCAACCAGTACCGTCTTGCCGCCCTTTGCCCGAACGCATTCAACCACGGCCCTGCCGAGATTTCCGACCGCCCCCGTGATGATCACTACCTTGTCTTTTAATTGGGACATGTATATTCGCGCTCACTCAGTCATAGAAATCGCCCCATCCCTGAGGGGTATAAAGCCATCGCATGCGCTTCAGTGCGATGAAAATAACTGATTTCTAACGTGGAAGGGAATAGTTGATTATACCGTGGCTCAGCATACGGACATGCAGAGAAATTCAGGCTTTGCCGGCTTTCGGGATGAACCGCAGCGCCACCCCATTATTGCACCAGCGCTCACCGGTGGGTGGCGGTCCGTCATCGAACACGTGTCCTTGATGACCGCCGCAGCGAATACAGTGGTACTCGTTCCGCGTAAATATCAAGAGATAGTCCTTCTTTTTCGCGTAGGCGCCGGGAATGACGGTAAAGAAGCTTGGCCAACCGGTCCTGCTGTCGTATTTCATCGCCGACGTAAACAACGGCAAGCTGCAGCCGGCGCATACGTAAACGCCCGGTCGCTTTTCATCGTTCAAGGGGCTGCTGGATGGGCGCTCGGTGCCTTCTTCACGCAGTACATGATATTGCGCCGGAGTAAGGATCTTTTTCCACTCTTCGTTCGCGCGCTTGAGCGGCTCGGTCGACAGCACCACGTCAGCGCCCTCCGCGAGAAAATCTTTCCAGTTTTTCTGTAATGCCTCCACGTCGGCCGTACCGCGCGCTGGGGGGACCGCCCATCCACGCCACACTGGCGCGATTAGGAGCGGAGCGGCCGCCAGACCTTTGAGCAGATGACGTCGTTTCATTATGACCTCCAATTTCAGAGCCTGCTTAGGGCCCACATGGGTTTCTGATACGCTTTACTCTGACTGCTTTAACGAGGCAATGTTCAATTGAGTCTGACCCTGAGGTTTCCCCGTAACTTAGCAGGATGTTGAAAAAGTCATGGGTCCCAACTTGGTCAGGAGATACCCCTTCAGGAACAGCCGACGCTCCACGTTAAGAAATCTCACGCCTCGAGCAATCGAAATTGCCTTGCCCAAAATAAAACCCCCCTCCGCAAGCGGGACGCACAGGGGGCTAGCGGTAAAAGATATGACTGCCGATCCGCGCCACGGGTTTGTTGCCGCGGGCCCAGCTGGGCCTGATATACACGGCATGGTAATGCAGTGCGCCAGCGACACTCGGGGCATGGCGCCCGTAGAAAACCTTCTCGGCCACATCCCAGGCCTGGCGGAAAGTCGTATCTTCGAGTGACGGCCGTTCATCCAGTTCGGTCCAGGAAAAGGCGCTCACATAGCGTCGTCGCAACGTATCCCATTTCTTCTGATGCACCACCTTACAGACCGAATCGGGATAACGACCTGACATCACGCGGTTCATAGTGACCTCGGCCACCGCGTATTGACCGGCCAGTGGTTCGCCACGTGCCTCGAAATATACGTTGAGAGCAAGACAGGTCAGGTTCCGCATTTCCGCTTGTCGGGTGAAAACAGAGTGCATCACATAGCCGAATGTGGCGAAGATCAGACCAATCACGAAGACGAAGATCAACGGACCCTTATCCATCACATCCCAGGAAAAACGCAGTTTCTGCCACCCGCGCGACAGAATCGAGGAGCGGCGATGAAAACGAGCCCTACTTTTACGTTGCTTGCGCATGTCTCCGGCGTCTCTCCCTGTGGGACAGGATGACGTGCAACCTCCCACTTCCATTTTTCAAATCTAGATTCCCGAACTTAAGTTTGCCAAGTCAGTGTAGACCAAAGATATGGGCGCCCGGCTTAAAGGCATAACCATCGTTTGATTTGATTTAGTGAAGGTGGCGTAAGGAACGAATCAATCAAGCTTAAGTTCTGTTCCTCGTGGCCTCGAGAATTTCCTGGCGGCGTTTGTCCACCGCATGGCGGTCACGCTCGAAGCGCGCCAGCAACTCGTAGACGCATGGCACTACGAACAGCGTGAGCAGTGTCGACACGAACACTCCGCCGATGACGGCAATGGCCATCGGCGCGCGCAGTTCAGCGCCGGGACCGAGCGCCAGCGCGAGCGGCGTGGCTGCGGCGATGGTGGCAAGCGAAGTCATGAGAATGGGCCGTAACCGGATTGGACAGGCCTCGAGTAGCGCCTCGCGCACCGCTACACCGCGGTCACGCACCTGATTGGTGAAGTCCACGAGTAATATCGAGTTCTTCTTGGCGATGCCCATCAACAAAATCAAGCCGATGAAGCTGAAGATGTTGATCGAGTGGCCAAAGGCCAGCAATGTCAGGAAAGCACCGGAAACACTGAATGGAAGCGCCATCAGTACCGTGAACGGATGCACAAAACTGTTGAATTGCGAGGCCAGCACCATGTAGGCCACGATGATGCCGAGGATCAGAACAAACCAGAGCGACGCGAAAGATTCCTGAAACGCCTGCGAGCCGCCGACAAATTGCACCCGGTAATCCGGCGGCAACACCGTGCGCGCGATCTGTTGCGCCCGCACCAGCGCCTCTTGTTGCGATTTGCCAGCCGTAACGTTGGCGAAAATCTTGATCGAGCGTTCGCGGTCGTGGCGATTGATCTGCGCCAGGCTTTTGCCTTCGAGGATCTGTACCACCTCGGCGAGCTGGATGCGTTCGCCGCGGTTGTTGCGCACGTACAGGCGTTTGAGCTGGTCGATGCGATCGAGCTCTTGCTCACGCAGGCGCAGACGCACATCGTAGCGCCGGCCTTCGGAGGAATACTGTCCGGCGACGACACCCCCGACCAAGGCATTGACGGTCTGTGAGATCGCCTGGATGCTCACGCCACGCTCAGCGGCGCGTATCCGTTCGGGAACGATCCGAACTTCTGGCTTGCCGAGCAGATAGTCGCTGTCGGTATCCGTGACCAGTCCGGTGGCATCGAGCTTTTGGATGATAGTCTCTGAATACTCAACCAGCTTGTCCCAGTCGCGCCCTTGTACGGCGAATTCCACGGGGTACCCACGCGAGGCGGTAAAACCACGTTGAGACAGGTCCTGGACCGAGACCTTAAAGCCGAGCTTGCGCAGCGCCTTGCGTGTCACGTCCATCAGCTCCTGCTGGCTCAGCTCGTGGCCAAGCTCTGGGTCAATACCACGTTCGCCCTTGGGCTTCATGCTGACGAATAAATTCACCAGGTTCGACTGACCACCACTACCGAAACCACCGACCGCCACGAAGGAGCGCCGAATTTCCGGGCGTGTGGCGAAGAACGCCTCGGCCTCGCGCGTCTTGGCATCGGTGTACTCCATGGAGGAATCCACCGGCGTCTGGGCGCGCACGATGAACAAGCCTTGATCCTGCACCGGCATGAATTCCTTGTTGATGATATTCAGCGTCCAGAAGGAAGCCGCGAAAAACACCAGCGATCCGCCGATCACCCACCACGGATGACGCAGCGCAACCGCGAGTACCCGGCGGTACAACCCCGCGACCGCGCGGAATACAAAATCCGCCGCCCGGCCGAGGCGCGTGGTGCGTGCACCGGCCGCGACGAACTGCGAGGCACGCATCGGCGTCAGCGTCAGCGCTTCGAGCAGCGATAGCAGCACTGCCACCGTCATGGTGATGCCAAACTGGAAAAAGAACTTGCCGATTACCCCGGTCATGAATGCCACCGGCAGAAAGATCGCGACCACCGCGAGGGTCGCGGCAAGCGCGGCAAAGGTAATCTGGCGCGCGCCCACGAGTGCCGCCTGCACGCGGTTCTCGCCCTTCTCCTGATAGCGCACGATGTTTTCCAGCACCATGATCGCGTCATCCACCACGATGCCAACCGCGAGGCTCAGGCCCAGCAGCGTGAAGGTGTTGAGCGTGAACCCAAAGAAATGCAGGACGATGAAGGTGCCGATGATCGACGTCGGGATCGCGAGCAGCACGTTCAGGGTCGCGGTCCAGCTGCCGAGGAACAGCCAGCACACCATTGACGTGACCAGCACCGACAACACCAGGGCGAACTTGAACTCGTCCACCGAGTCCTCGATAAACTTGGTGCTGTCGAAATTGACGTCGATCTGCATGCCTTCCGGAAGCTGTTTGCGTACCTCGCGCATGCGATCCTTGACGGCGTGCGCCACCGCCACCGTGTTCGAGCCACGTTGCTTGCGGATGCCAAGGCCCACCGCGCGCTCGCCGTTGGCGCGCGAGATGCGGCGGATATCGCCCAGCCCATCCTCGATCTCCGCCACCTGGTTGAGCAGGATGCGCGTGTAGACCGGCTGGCCGCCACGCCGGTTGATGACGATATGACCGAATTCCTTGGCGGTCTTGAGCTCTCCCAGAGTGCGCACGTCGTATTCCTTGCTTCCCAAACTGAGTTGGCCGGCGGGCAGCTCCGAGTGCTCGTTCTTGATGGCATCAAGCACGTCCGTCACGGCGAAATCGTAGCGACCCAGCGCCGGTCCCGAGACCCAGACCCGCAGATTGGGCTCGACATAGCCGCCGTAGGCGAGCTCGCCGACGCCGGTGACCGACGAAAACCGGTCCTTGAGCGTGTCTTTCACGTAGCGCATCAACTCGCGCAGCTCGTGCCGGTCGCTGGTCAGCGACATCCACAGGATCGGCTGGTCTTCGGGGTTGGTCTTGCTGATGACCGGTGGCTCGATGTCGGTAGGCAAGTAGCGCTGCGCGGCCGCGATCTTGTTTTGCACCTCCTGCAGGGCGTCGGAGATGTCGCGAGACAATTCGAACTCGACACTGATGGAGGCAGCGCCGTAGCGCGAGGTGGAGGTCACGCTGCGCACGCCCTCAACCGTCATGACCGCGTCCTCGATCACGTCCACCACATTGGTTTCGACGACTTCGGGCGCGGCCCCCGGCCACTCAACACGCACCGTGACCACGGGAAAATCCACGTCCGGCAGCTGGCTGATGCCCATGCGATCTGCCGAAATCACGCCGAACAGGATCAACCCGCCCATCAGCATCCACGCGAATACCGGGCGGCGGATGGCGATTTCAGGCAGGTTCATGGCGTGGTTCCCACAGGTGCCACCGGACGCCGGACGACCGCGGTCTCGAGTCTCAGAAAATTAAACTTGGACACGTAGCGCGCGCGGTCCAGGGCCCGTTGGTTCTCCTGGTAGGCGGTCAGGGCCTGCAGCACATCCAGGTTTGTGACCAACCCCAAACCGTAATCATGCCGTTGCACCTCGTAGTTTTTCCGCGCGGCGGCGGTGGCCATCTCCAGCGCCTCGACCTGCGAACGGTCTAACAGCACGCTCTGATAGACCGAGCGGATTTCCTGCTCCGCCTGTCGGCGCACCTGGCTCACGTTCAGCTCTGCCTGCGTGCTCTGGGAGGCCGCCTCGCGTATCCGCGATTGCAGACTGCCGCCGGAGTACAGTGGAATGGTCAGCTCGAGTTGCACATCCCAATCGACATCCTCGAGACTGCCCTTGCGTTCCAGGTAACGATTGGCATTCAGATCGATCGAGGGTTGGCGCGCCCCACGCGCCACGGCGACGTTTTCCCGCGCCGCGCTCAGGCGAAGCTGCACCGCCTTCACATCCGGTCGCTGCTCAAGTCGCGCGAGATAGGTTTCAATCGTGTCCAGGCTTGTGGGCAGGGTTTCGGTGTCGCGCAATGGCGTGACGGCGGGAAGTCCGCTCAGGAACGCGAACGCTTCGCGCGCGGTAGCGAGCTGGGCCTGCAACTGCTCGACTTGCGCACGCAGAGTGCTGATCGTGCTCTGCACCGTCAGCATTTCGCCGGAGCGTGAACGGCCGATGCGTACGCGATCACGCAATTCCTGCTCGCGCTCGAGGTATTGGTTGATCTGCTTATGGAGATTCCGAAGGTCCTGTTCCAGTGACAGCACGTCGTAGAAATTCTGCGTCACGTCTTTGAACAACAGCATTTGTGCGTTTCGGTAATCCTCGCCCAGCGCCCCCGCCAGCGCCTGGGTTTGGCGTATCAAAGCGAATTCGCGAAAGCCGCGGAATAAAGGCTGGGTGGCCGTCAGCCGCGCGTTGGGCTGGCGTGTGGGATTGGCCGTCGTGTCACGCGCCCCCTTGTCCAGCCAGGTGTAAGAAGCAACACCGCTCACAGTCGGGCGCAGCGCCGCTCCCGCCTGCTGGTAACGTTCTTCCGCCTGGCGGATCAGCTCAGTCTGGGAGGCAACCACCTCGCTGCGCTCCAGCGCGTGCGAGAAGTAATCGTCCAGCGTCAGCGCTTCAGCGGCGGCGGGTTGAATCGAGGCTAACAGGGAACATGCCAGCACCACTGTCCATATTCTCGGGAAGGTTTCAACAGGCTTCACTGAATTATTCCTTCAGCGAAATTGAACCAACTTCAAGCGACAAACCTGTGTTGGAACCAGCGGTAAGCAGAAAAAGTTTGTCGGCTTCGCGAAGGACAGGCTCTTCCCGATATCCAGGTGTGTTTCGGTTATCGCCGTTAACATGGAGCTACCTGCGCCGAGGGGGTGATTATTTAATAAACAATCATAGCCGTTTTGAATGCCCACGTCGCCACAGGTCGTCACCGATACCACGATACGGGGGGAAGGTGGTGGCGGTGGGAGGTTTGTGCCAGCACGTACTTTACGGGAAACCGTGGCGCGCGAAATTCCGTTGGCCAGCGGAACCCGGTAAAGTAGATACCATGCCCTATCGCCATCTTTCCGATCTGCCGTATTCGGTTACAAGCCACCTTCCACCCCATGCTCGGGAAATTTATCTTGCGGCGTTCAACAACGCCTGGAAGGAGTACGCCGCCCGTGCGGACCGCGAATCGGTGGCACACCGGGTTGCGTGGGCCGCGATAAAGAAACAGTACCGAAAAACCAAAAAGGAATGGATCAGGAAATAGCTGCGTGGACATCCGCCACGAAATCCCGAAACATGACATCGAGCAGTTATATGCCAAGGCACTGGAATACATCACGCGGTCGCGTGAGATGATTCGCGCCGCACTCGCATCCGATTTCGAGGTCAGGCGCAAGCCGGACAAGAGTTTTGTCACCAGCGTGGATCTACGGGTGGAAGAGCATCTGCGCGGCCTGATTCAGCGGGATTTTCCCGAGCACGGGATTATCGGCGAGGAATACCCGCCGACGAATCCCGAGGCGATGTATCAGTGGATCATGGATCCAATCGACGGGACTGAAGATTTCGTCCAGCGTCTCCCAACTTTCGGCACCATCCTAGCGCTGCATTATCGTGGCGAACCGATAATTGGCGTGATTGACCATCCGATGCTGGATTTACGCGTGAGCGCTGCCTTCGGGAGAGGTGCTTACCATAATAATAAATGTGTAAAGCTCATTGAGCTTGAACCTGCCGCGATCGATGGCAGTGAGCGCGTCGTGATTCCGGCGCGCGCCAATTTCATCAAATATTCCCATGACGGGCACGTGTTCGACGCACTGGTCCGCCGGCATCCTAATCATCGGATTTATCGTACCTGTTTCGCGCATACCTGCACCGCCATCGGTGCGACCGACGCCACCATCGACTATGGCACCGCCATCTGGGATATCGCCGCCAATCGCATTCTCATGGAGGAAGCGGGAGGAAAATTCAGCGTGATTCGCGCGTGGGATGTTCCATCGTTTGGTCAGGTCACGGCATCAATTATGGGTAAACCGATATTGGTGGACCAGTTGATGAAATATTTTCCCGCCATTCATGCGGTAAAATTGACTGATTGAAGATATTGTTATTTTTCAGCTGTGCAGGTACATTAGCTTTACAACAACAATACATAAAATTTTCAGATACCTAGGAGCCTTACTTTGTCTGCTGTCGAACATCATGCGTTAGAGCCCGGATTGATCCCCGCTTTAGCGCGGCATCTGGAGCACCTCAAAGACAATCCAGATGGCGTTGAGCTGTTCGAGCTAATCCAAAAAGCACTCGTTCACTGCCGTCAGCATAATTACATTAACGTGTCATGCATCGTTTATCTGCATGCCATGTTGCAGGAATACACAAAAAATCACAAACGTCCGTCGGCAGTAAGGATCCGGGCGCGTCTTATCCAACAATATCTGGCGATATATTTACCCCGACTGGGTAAGACCGGTTCGACAACAACGGCGACAGATGCCAAATCAATATTACTTCGCGCCTCTCCCGCGCCGGGAATGCCGGCGCACGCCAAGAGCACCTCCACCAACTCCACGCCCAATCGTCACACGCCATCGGAAACCAAGAATGCAACGGTGGGAGCCACTGCCAATGTTGGCCAAAATAAGATGGAACGTGATGCCTCTACGAAGGAGGTCCCTCCGGCAGAGCCTTCCGGCCATCGCCACTCAACACAGATTCAAGATGGGCACCCGGCTCCCAATATGAACCACGTGGAAATCCTGCTACGCGAGCGTGAAGCACTTTCGCAACAACTGACTGATGCCAATGCCTACCTTAAATTGATCGAGGCCGAAAGAGAACAATTGCGGACCGAGCTCAACAAATTACGCCGGAGCGCCCGTACGAACGAACAATCGCTTAAAAAACTCGGCTTACCCAAACGCCATGTTCTTCTGCGACAGATTCAGGCGGAGATCGAACGTGTGAATCGTCACGGCAATCCGCTGGCGCTGGCGCTCATTGATGTCGATGACCTGGAGAAACTGACCCACCAGCTTGGCCAGGATGTCACCAAGGCAGTACTCGATCATTATTCCAGCGAGATCCTCGGAAACTTCCGCAGCTACGACTTAGTGGCGCGATACAACAAAGACGAGTTTGCCGTATTGCTGCCCAACACCGACAAAGCGGAAGCCGCGCGCGCCCTGGAGAAGATTCGCAAGCGCGCCAGCGAATCGCACTTCAGCCACAAGGGCCATCGTCACCCACTGCCCGGTTTTGGCGGCGTGCTCACTTTTTATTCGCCAGGCGAGGAACCGGATCAGATGCTAGGACGCGCCGATGAGGCACTAATCAACCTGAAGCTTCGCGGCGAGCGCCAGCTCGTCGTTGTCTAGAAAACCTCTAAAATAAGCCAACCGCGCCGCTGCGGGATTTTGAATAATTCTGGTCTCTAAACACGCTCAGACCAGGGACCGGGTCTCGGCCCGATTTACACCCCGTTGTTCCACCGGTCGAAACTTCTCGGCCACCGTTGACCGGCACACCCCAATACCAACAAGATATCGATAACCACGGTCACCAGGATAAAGCCATGTCCGAAAGGCACCCCATTGTCGCAGTCACCGGGTCTTCAGGCGCCGGAACCACCACTGTGCGTCATGCCTTTCTTGACATCTTCCGGCGCGAGGGCATCACGGCCGCTTTCATCGAGGGTGAGGCCTTCCAGCGTTACGAACTCGAGGAACGTATGCGCCTCATCCGCCAGGCTCAAGCCGAGGGCAAGACCTTGAGCCTCTTTGGACCAGAAATGCATCAGCTTGACCGGCTCGAAGCTTTCTTCAAGGAATATTCTGAGCACGGCACCGGGCAGATTCGGGAATATGTCACGCCCGACAACCTGGACGAGCTCGGTTTCCCCGCCGGCACCTTCACGCCCTGGCGGGCGATGACCTCAAACACGGATTTGCTGTTTTATGAGGGTCTGCACGGCGGCGTGGTCGCCCGCACCTGGACCCGCCGGAATATGAGTCCGTCGCACAATCCTGCTGTCATTGAGCGGCGCAGCGTCGATAACGGCAATAGCGGGGTGGACATCGCACAGTACGTGGACCTGCTGCTCGGCGTGGTTCCGGTGGTGAATCTCGAATGGATACAGAAAATCCACCGCGACACCAATGTGAAAGGGCGAACGCCGGAAGCGGTGACCAACACCATCCTGCGGCGGTTGCGCGACTATACGCATATCATCACACCGCAGTTTTCCATCAGCGACATCAATTTCCAGCGGGTGCCGGTGGTCGATACCTCCAATCCCTTCATCGCGCGTGATGTCCCGACGGCGGATGAAAGTGTGGTGGTCATCCGCTTCCGCGAACCGACACGCTACGATTTTCCTAACCTGCTGAAGCGCATTCATGAATCCTACATGTCGCGCCCCAACACCATGGTGATTCCTGGCGGCAAGATGACTTTGGCCATGGAAATCATCTGCACCCCGTTGATACACGAAATGCTGGAAAAGCGGCAGAAGCTCACCGGATAGTTTCTGCCCTCCCCGGGTGATTAAACGTCACTGGCGCGACGGTTCGATCGTGGCGTCGAGGTTGAGATTGTCGCAAAAACCAGTGAAATCATCGCGCAGACGGCCGATTTGCACATTGGCGGGAATGCTCACCGTCAGATTGAGCGAGAACATGGGTGTCCCGGTGTGCGCCGCCGGATAGGTCCAGCTGCCCAATTCCTCGATGTTGATATTGCGGCTGGCGAAAAAATCAGCGACCTGGTGCACGATACCCGGATGGTCCATTGACACCACATCCACCGTGTAAGGCACCCGATCTTGTGCGACGGTGCGCGGTTCGGTGTGCTTCGACAGAATGGTTAAATCGAATTTTTTCTCCAGAGGAGGTAACACCCGCTCCAGACGCGTGATGGCGCTCCAGTGGCCGGAGACCATCATGATCAATGCGAACTCCCCGCCCAGCACGGTCATGCGGCTGTCCTCAACATTGCAACCGCTGTCAAGAATGGCTTTGGACAGATCGTTGACAATGCCGGGACGGTCTTTGCCGAGTGCGGAGATGACGAAGAACTTATTCATGGCCGGATAAACATCTCTAACTTCCATCACAGGGGGCGAAAGTGTAACGACATCCTGCGGGACAGGCCAGCCGCCGCCACAAATCCTTGGTCGGGGCTAGCGGAACTCCTTCAGCTCCCGCACAACCAGCTTGCGCTGTTTACCGTTCCATTGCGACAGGCACACCAGGGTGCCTGCCGGGTCCACGTCGAGGTCGTAAATGGGCGCGGTCTCCCTGATTTTCCTGAGTCCTGACTTGTCATAGATAAAAAGAAAGTTTTCCCGTTTTTCGTAATCCGGGCCAGTGCTTACTTGAAACAGGACACGGTCGCCGCGGACGAACTCCACGCGCAGATTTGTCTGCTGGTAGTTCTTCACGGCAAACCGGTGCAGTAATTCCATTTTGTCCCCGGCATGCCGCACCAACCAGGCCTCCTGACCGAAGGCCACCAGCAGAATAAAGGCATGGCCCGAGGCAAAGCCGCCGCGCAGGCTGTAAATCCACTCCTCCGGGATCTCCACAAGCCGGTTTATCGTCTTGTGCTCGCCGTCGAGGTACCAGACATGATTGTCCTGTTTCCAGTAGTTTTTCTGGACGATGTATTTCTTGTTTCCCACCTTGAAACCATTGGCCAGCGCATTGGCCAGCACCGGCCCCGGGATGGAGGGAAAGGCCGCCTCCAGCTCGGGGGTCAGCGCTCTTTCCTGGCCGTGGGCATATTCCGTAAGAGAGAACGGCTTCTTGCCCACCAGCTTGCCGGCGGCGACGTCAAAGATCAGATCGATCCCATTCACATCACCGTCGGAAATTCCTGCCTTCAGCGTCGTCGCGTCCTGCCACGCGAAACCGGTGACGAAACTCTTGTAAATCGCGAATTTGAGGGAGGCCTTGGCATTGAGCAATACTTTCACCTCGAGCGTCTTGAGATCAAGCGCATGGATTTCCGTCAACTCGGTGTTGCCTTGCAGAATGACATGTGAGTAGGCGAGATAACGTGAATCGGGAGAGAAACGCGGCAGCACGTAGTCACCATCTTGGAGCGTCGTCAGGATTTTCCCGGTGACCGGAATCTCGGCCGTGGGGCGCAGCGACAGTGCGGAAAACGGGTTGGCCAAGACCGCCATCGGCAACAGGCCCCCCGCCATGATCATTGAACGCATCCAACGCCGCATTAGTGAAGCCATACTCCGCGGGGCTCCGTTCGTCTCATCATCACAGGTCGCACTACTCCGCGGCGCTTTGTTCGTCCTGTCATAATGTACGCTCCCTTCCCGGATCGACGCTGGGCGAAGGATATACCTCCTGTGCCCGGAAGGGGAAGATATTAGTGACGAACCTCTCCGGTCGCGAGCTGCTCGATCAGCTCCTGCACCGTCTCGGGTTCCATGTCAAAACCAACCTCGGTGTTGGGATTGAGCGCAATGCCGTAGCCACTGCCCATGTTCTGGAGCACCCATTTAAAAGATTCGAGAATGCCGCCGGTAAAGCCCGGGTAGTCCTTGATGAATGGTTTGGCACGCTCGGGGCTGGAAAACAATACCAGAATGGGTGTGCCCTCCTCTTCGGATGACAGCACCAGTGGCTGGGCACGGCTGGAACGCTGGATGTTCAGCACCGGCGCCTTCTCATCCTGCACTGGCATGAACACCTGTGACTCCATGAGTGTCTTGAGCAGGTCGTCGCTGGTGATGTGGCCTTCTTGAGCTTCGAGTATCTGCGCTTCCAGTTCGTTGCGGGGTTCGTTGTCGGTCATGGCATGTCCCAAAAAATGAGTCGTCATGCTCGGGTATCCCGGCATCGATTGCAACCCTGAGTTTGTTATGGAATTGCCGGGTCTTCGGCCAGCGATCAACCCACCTTGGGCAGTTTTTGCATCGAAGCCGCCACCGCGGCTTCCGGGTATTCGAAATCTTCCAGCCCGCCGCTGAAGTATTTGTCGTAGGCGGCCATATCGAAGTGGCCGTGGCCGGAAAGGTTGAAGAGGATAGTTTTCGGTTCACCGGTCTTCTTGCACTTCATGGCCTCGTCGATCGCGGCGCGCACCGGGTGACAGGATTCCGGCGCCGGGATGATTCCTTCGGCGCGCGCGAACATGACACCGGCCTCGAAGGTTGCGATTTGTGGGACCGCCACCGCCTCGATGAGCTTCTCGTGATACAGCTGCGAAACCAAAGGAGAGTCGCCATGATAACGCAGGCCTCCCGCGTGAATGCCCGGTGGCATAAAGTCATGACCCAGCGTGTACATCTTCATCAATGGCGTCAGGCCGACGGCGTCGCCGAAGTCATAGGCATATTTTCCTTTCGTTAATGTCGGACAGGACGTGGGCTCGACAGCAACAAGTCGCACCTTTTTTCCGGCGGCCTTGTCGGCAAAGAATGGAAACGCGATACCGCCAAAATTGGAACCGCCGCCACAGGCGGCCAGCACCACGTCGGGATATTCACCGATTTTCTCGAGCTGTTTCTTGGCTTCCTGGCCGATCACGGTTTGATGCAACAACACATGGTTGAGCACGGAGCCGAGGCTGTAATTCGTGTCTTTGCGCGAAGCCGCCTCCTCCACCGCCTCGGAAATCGCTATGCCGAGCGAACCCTGGCTCTTCGGATCGGACGCCAGGATCTTGCGCCCGGATTCAGTCTTGTCAGTGGGGCTGGCAAACACCTCCGCGCCCCAAGTCTGCATCATCGAACGACGGAAAGGTTTCTGCTCATAACTAACCTTCACCATGTACACCCGGATTTTCATGCCGAACATCTGTCCGGCCAGTGCCAGCGCGGATCCCCACTGCCCCGCGCCGGTCTCGGTGGACAGGCACTTGATACCAGCCTGTTGGTTGTACCACGCCTGCGGCACGGCGGTGTTGGGCTTGTGCGATCCGGCGGGGCTCACACCTTCGTATTTGTAAAAGATTTTCGCCGGCGTCCCCAACACCTGTTCTAGCCGATGCGCGCGAAACAGCGGACTCGGGCGCCACAGGCGATATATCTCGCGCACTGGTTCCGGAATCGGAATCCAGCGCTCACTGGATACTTCCTGCATGATGAGCGCTTCGGGAAAAATTGCACCGAGCGCCTGTGGCGGGATCGGCTTGCCATCAGGGCCGAGTGGCGGCAAGGGCGGATTCGGCATGTCGGCAACAACGTTGTACCAATGGATCGGTATGTCGGATTCGTCGAGCAGA
>JAOTWF010000003.1 GCA_029863005.1 Gammaproteobacteria bacterium
GTGGTGTATGCGCTGGTGCCGAAGATGATCAAGTATTACCTTGGTGAGGAGGTGATTCTGCCGAATGTGCCCACTTACCTGTGCATGGATGACAAAGAGCGCGAATACGTGCTCGCCAATCTCGACAAGCTCGTGGTCAAGCCGGCGAACGAATCAGGGGGTTACGGTATGTTGATCGGACCGCACGCCACCCAGAAGGAACGTGACGAATTCGTGCGCCTAATCCGTCGCGATCCGCGCAATTACATCGCCCAACCGCTGGTGACCCTGTCGACCACACCGACGCTAGTGGGCACACGAGCCGAACCACGCCATATTGATCTGCGGCCATTCATCCTTTCCGGTGAATCGGTATATGTGACGAATGGGGGGCTCACGCGTGTGGCGCTGCGCAAGGGGTCGACCGTGGTGAATTCCTCGCAAGGCGGTGGCAGCAAAGACACGTGGATTGTCGAGGAGGGATCAACTTGATGCTCTCGCGCGTGGGCGAGAATCTTTACTGGATGGCGCGCTACCTGGAACGCGCGGAAAACAGCGCACGCCTGATCAATGTGAACACCAATCTGCTGCTCGATCTGCCCAAGCGTGTACAGCCCGGTTGGGAGCCGCTGATCGAAATCTCCGGAAGCCGTTCAGATTATACCTCGCAGTACCCCACGATCGATGAACGCAGCGTGGTGAAATATCTCATTGGCGACACGAACCATCCGGGATCGATCCTAAGCTCGCTCGGCTTTGCCCGCGAGAATGCCCGCACCGTGCGTGATTTCATGCCACGCGAGACCTGGGAAAATGTCAATGAACTGTATCTGTATGCCAAGGGCAATCTGGCCAGCGGTCTCGGGCATCGCCGCCGCTATGAATACCTGCGCGGCATTATACATGGTGTGCAACAGATCTCGGGACTGCTCGCCGGCACCATGACCCATGATGAGGGATACAACATGCTGCGCATGGGCCGTAATCTGGAGCGCGCCGACATGACCATCCGCATCATCGATGTGCGATCCGCCAATCTGCTGCCGGAATTGAGCAAGGAACTTACCCCGTTTGAGAACATCCAGTGGATGAGCGTGCTCAAATCCCTTTCCGCCTACCAGATGTACCGGCGCGCCATGCAAGTACGCGTGCGTCGTCCGGACGTGTTGCGCTTCCTGTTCAAGGAACGGCTGTTTCCGCGCGCGTTTTATCACACCGTCACTGAGGTCGAATCGTGTCTTGAGTATCTTCCGCGACGGGAGGCGCCGCTCCGTTGTGTGTCTGATCTCAAGGAGCGGGTGGCCGCGGCCCATCCGGAGAATTTCGATCAGCGCGAGCTGCACGAATTCATTGACACGCTCGAGATCGGTTTGATTGATCTCAATCGTGCCATCAGTGACACTTATTTCCTTGCCAACGTAACCTCAGCATGACCCATGGCATGGCGGATTTTGCTGATGTTCTTGTTTTTGGTTACGCCGTACGCGGTGTCTGATTCCATGATTCAAAATTTTCAATCCAGGGGCGGAAGGCTTGCCGCTTGTCCGGGCACTCCCAATTGCGTCTCGAGCGATGCCGCAGATCCAACGCATCATGTGTCTCCTTTTAAAATCAACCTTTCGGCCCAGGAGGCTTGGCGTGTGGTGAGGGAGACGGTAGAAGCCATGCCCCGCACGAAAATTACGGAAGCAACGGAGGACATTCTGCGCGCCGAATGCCGAAGCCTGGTCTTCCGGTTTGTGGATGATTTGGAACTTGAGCTTCGCGTTGACGAAGGGATAATCGCCGTGCGTTCGGCCTCGAGGACCGGAAGATCGGATTTCGGGGTGAATCGTCGTCGGGTGGAGCGCTTGCGGTCGGCGTTGCAGTCACGCGGGGCCATTAAATAGCGGACAAGCGCCTGTTACAGCGAGGGGGTTCTTCAATCGTCCAGCAATTCGAAATACATCAGCAGCGTCCGCTGAACAAACAGATCATTATTGTCACTGACCATGAAAAAACGCTTTCCGCGATGACGGGCAAGGCCTTCAAAATTATCGATCTGATGCCCGTCCCGGCTATCGAGCGTAACGATCGTTTCCGGAAGGAGAGATTCGGAAGGCGGAGAGGATGACAGGCGTACACGTTTGAGCATCACGATGACCCGCCCGAAGGGATTTTGAAAATTTTGTTGCAGCACCCATACTTCTGCCTTACCGAGACATTCCATGGCGGTAATCCGGTCTCCCGGTAAGATGGGATAGAGCCAGGATGTGCCGGCGACACTGAAAATCCGGTTGTACCCTTCGCGCTCGTTATTCAGTGGCACCTCGGGCATGGTCAGGACGCCAAGGGCCGAATCAATACACGCCGCCTCCAGCATCTTGTTCCGCTCGCGATACAATTTAGTTTCATCGATGGGTGCCGGCAATGGAAAACGGTCAATGGCATAGCCATCCGGGCGATAGCGCATGATCGCCGGAACCCGCTCATGACTGATAATGAGCTCCGCGTCATTCCGGCGTCCATTACGGCCGTTCACGATGTCCATCCCCTCGACATCGATACGCCATCCGCGCAGTGGTTTGTCACTACCGAGTTCGCGCAACGTTACTGCCCGCAGCAACTTAAGGCCTGTCAGGAAGTCGCCCTCGAAAATCGGTTTAAGGTGAAACAGGCTGCCTTTGTCGGAGAGGGCATACAGGATTTCGTCGTCATCGTCCCAGGCGAGCGCCGAAAGTTGAGATAACCGCATGCCATCGAGCTTGATATCGGGCAGTTCCAGCATGCCGAGGAAACGAAAAGCCCCGATGCGGTCTCCGTTCTGGATTTTCTGCGAAAGTGTTACTTGACGCGTGACAAGATCCGTCTCAGCCAGATTGATGCCACTGTACAACCCGGCGTAGAGCAGGCCGACGAACATTCCGGCGATTTTGTAATAATGCTTCATGGTCGGGCGCAGTGAGACAATCAATGCCCCTCCCGCCGTGCGACGGGAGGGGTGTGCGACCTTGTTTAATTTACCGTGATCTTGGCCTTGCTCTTGAGATCCTTGACCAGTTCGCCCATCTTGTCATCCTGCATTTTGCGGTAGATGTTCGAGCGTGCCCGTTGATCCGACATGAATTGCTCAAAGGTTGGAATTTTGAGAGGACGGGTGTCATCGACCTTGATGATATGCCATCCGAAGTCGGATTTGACAGGTTCGGCGGAGACCGCGCCTTTATTCATCGCGATTACAGCGCTGAAGAATTCAGGTACCACCATGCCTTGGTTGATCCATCCCAAAGCGCCTCCTTCCTTGCCGGTTTGGGTGTCGATGGATTTCTCCTTGGCCAGCTTGTCGAATTTTCCGCCCTTGCCGAGTTGGCCTAAGATTTCTTTCGCCTCGGCTTCCTCCTTGACGAGGATGTGTCGGACCTTGTACTCCGTCTTGTGAGTGTTGCTCACTTCCTGTTCGAAGCGTTTTTTCACATCCTCTTCGGTGATGGGATTGTCGCGCAACAGCTTGCGTTTGAGCGCCTGGACCAGAATTTCTTCGCGCACCCGCTTCATCAGGCTGCTCACTTCCGGATCCTGATCGAGCTTGTTGCTGATGGCTTGCTGGGCCAGCAACATCTTTTCAATCATTTCATCCAGTACCACTTTTTTTTCTTTGTCCTTGTCGCTGATCGGACCGACCTGTTGCTGGCGCAGTTGCAGGTAATTCTGGTAATCCGATTCCATGATATTTTCGCCGTTGACGGTCGCCATGACCTTGCCGGTCTCTTTTGACGTCATTTTGTCGCAGCCGGCGATAAAAAGACCAGCCACGATCACATAGAGAACAAATGTTTTACGCAGGGTTGACATGAAATTCCTCTTGATTGAGTAATGTGGTTTAACTGATGGCTGGCGCTTCAGAGCTCATTCGGAGCAAGCGCCTGAATGCTCAGAGCGTGAACTTCCTTTTTCATCATGTCGTTCAGGGCCTGGTAGATCATCTGGTGGCGCTGAACGAGGTTTTTGCCCTGGAAATGAGACGAGACGATAGTGACGGCAAAATGCCCGCCGCCGCTTTTGGCGCCTTCATGCCCGGCATGCTGGTGGCTGTCATCACGCACCTCGATTTTTTGAGGCGACAGAACTTCACGCAGGCGATTTTCGATGAGCGTCGCACGTTCCATGGTTTATATTCAAGGCAAAACCTTGTGAAAGGGTTTGACGCTGACGCTTGTGTAGACGCCGGCTTCGAAATAGGGATCGGCGTTGGCCCAGGACTGGGCATCTTCGAGTGACTCAAATTCGGCGACGATCAGGCTGCCGGTGAAACCGGCCGGACCGGGATCTTTGCTCTCCACCGCCGGGCAAGGGCCGGCGAGCAGAAGGCGGCCTTCATTTTGCAGTTCCTGCAGGCGCGTGAGGTGCCGGGCGCGCACGGCCAACCGGCGTTCAAGACTGTTGTCGATGTCAGTGGCGTAGATAACGTACCACATCAGTCCGCGGTCCTGTTGGCGGTTGAACCGCCATCTTCCGGTTTGGCTTGCATGTGCCTCGCCATGAAAAATGCCTGTACCACGACAAACACCAAAGTGATACCGAGCAAACCGAATACCTTGAAGTTGACCCAGATTTCCTGGCGCGTCGCGGCATCAAGGTCGAGCGCATAATAAAACGCAACATAAAGATTTATTGCCCCCAGCACGGCGAAAAAGACCCCCCAGCTCAGATTGAGGCGCTTCCATATCGTTTCGGGCAGCGCGATCTGCGATGACATCATGCGCTCGATAACGGTTTTTTTCCCGAACCACTGGCTGGCGAGAACGAGAGCGGACAATATCCAGTAGACCAGCGTCGGTTTCCATTTTATGAAAGTGTCGTCATGCAATAGCAACGTCATCCCGCCAAAAACAGCGATCACGCCAAGCGTCACCATATGCATGGTTTCAAAGCGGCGGTGCTTTACCCAGAACAGTCCCACCTGCAGGAAGGAGGCAACAATCGCCACGGCGGTGGCGATATAGATGTCGTAGAGTTTGAACGCCGCGAAAAACAGCAGCAACGGGAACAGGTCGTAAAGGAATTTCATCGTGAATACGGTGGCAAAAGGAGCGCTATTTTCGCATCACCACGGCGGGGCGGCAAGAACACCGAGGGTGAATTAACGTCTTTTAGGGAAGTTTGCCCGGTTTAATGCATCCGGGGACGCGTCCAGCGGTCGAAATAGCGGTTCATAACCTGCCGGACGTGCGACGGATAGTTGAGTTCCTCCATCTGTTGCATGCCCTCGGCAAAGAACGCGGCCGCGTCCTCCGGCAGGTAGCGCACCAAATCGTCGAAGACCTTTTCCATCAGCGCCGGATTGTGTGAGCGCGTGGCGACGATCCCGCGATTCAGGTGCAAAATTCGCCATGGTCGGCCGGGATTGTTTTTTTCCAGATCCTCTTTAATGAGATGGGCAGTGGCCTGGGCCACGCGGCCCATCATGGTGATTAGCGGCTCCAGCGATCCGGGGTCTTGCAGGCGGTTGGCGAAATTGGCCAGCGCATTGACCACTGGGTCCAGCGTGCGGATCTGGCCGTCGTGACGCACAATCCAGTCGGCGGAGGCAAGAGTGACGATTTCCAGGTCTTGGCGCGGGACCGGCAGATTGAGCTGACTGGCCCATGCAGCGAGATCAGCAATGAGCGTCATGCCGTAGTCGCCCAGCTGTGTGGCATCGTCCTTGGCGATGGGTCCGATTTTGCCTTCCTCACGGTCGATGCGCTCAATGATGGTCAGAAACTGTTCGATCGCCTCGGTCAGCTGTCCCGGCGTGACCTGGTTGGTCTTGTCCGGGCGCCGGGCTTCGTAGGCCTCATTGATCTCCATGGCCGCGTGTTTGAAACGCAGCGCGGCTTCGGCGAGGCTCGGAGGCAAAATGGTTGTCATGAGCGATGATTGACGCATTCACGAAATAATTGATTATTCATGATACCCTCTTTGATATGCGTATATCCAATATAGTTCCCGATTCGGGCCATGCAAAGCGCTACGATTTGCATTCACACAGCCTGTTTTCGGATGGCACGCTCACACCGTCAGAGCTGGTACGCCGGGCGCATGCGGCTGGCGTGGAGGTATTGGCTCTCACTGATCATGATGTGACCGATGGCCTTGATGAGGCGCAAACGGCTGCAGGGCAATGTGGGATAAGCGTGATCGCCGGTGTAGAGATATCCGTTACGTGGAAAAATCAGACACTGCATATTGTCGGACTCAACATTGACCCTGATCATTCCGGGTTGCAGCAGGGGCTCGCCCGTCTTCGCAAGTTCCGCGAATGGAGGGCTGAAGAAATCGGACGGCGTCTGGAAAAGAAAAAGATCGACGGCGCCTATGCGGGCGCTGCGCGCTTGGCGAAGGGCACCATCATCGCGCGCACGCATTTTGCGCGTTTCCTGGTCGAGCAGGGTTATGTCCGGGGATTTTCGCAGGCCTTCCGGCAGTTCCTGTCCCGCGGCAAACCCGGATTCGTGCCCGGTCAATGGGCCACGCTCGAGGAGGCCGTTCAATGGATCGTCACGGCCGGCGGACAGGCGGCGGTGGCGCATCCGGCGCGCTACAAGCTGAGCGCCGGAAAAATGCACCAAATGCTGAGTGAATTTCACGATTGCGGCGGTGAGGCAATCGAAGTGGTTTCCGGCAGCCATACGCCTGAGGCCAATCTCCATTTTGCTGGCATTTCCCGGGAATACAAATTTTTGGCTTCGGCCGGATCGGATTATCATGGCCCTGAGCAAACCTGGATGGATCTTGGGAAATTGCCGTCCTTGCCCGAAGGTTGCACGCCTGTCTGGCGGGATTGGACTCAGTACGAGAACACAGCGCGACAGGCGCTTGCCTGAAGGGATTGGGAGGCTAAGCCATGGCACAGTTTTTTCAGATTCACCCGGCCAATCCGCAACCGCGACTGATCAAAGGCGCCGTGGATATCGTGCGCGCGGGTGGCGTGATTGCCTACCCGACGGATTCGAGTTACGCCCTTGGCTGGCATATCGGCGACAAGGAGGCGATGGAACGGATTCGGCGTTTGCGCCGGGTGGAGGATGATCACAATTTCACGCTCGTCTGCCGCGATCTTTCCGAAGTGGCGCAATATGCGCGGGTAGGAAATGCAGATTACCGACTCCTGCGGGCCAATACCCCGGGGCCGTACACGTTCATTCTCCCGGCCACGCGCGAGGTACCACGCCGCTTGCAACACCCCAAGCGCAAGACCATCGGCTTGCGTATTCCGAAGAACGTTATCGCCCAGGCCCTGTTGGTCGAATTGAATGAACCCCTGATGAGTTCGACGCTGATTTTGCCCGGAGATGATCTGCCCCTGAGCGATCCAGAGGAAATCCGCTCCCGCCTGGAACACGACGTGGAACTGGTGATTGATGGCGGTTTTTGCGGGTTGGATGCAACGACCGTTATCGAGCTCGAAAATGGGATACCTAAACTGTTGCGCCAAGGAAAGGGCGACAGCACATGGTTTTCCGCCTAAATATTTCTAAAAATCAGTAAGATAGGGTCGGTATTCAGCTTTTCCGCTAGGTCGCGCACCTGATATACTGCGCGGCCAATGCCAGATATTTCCCAGTTTCTTGCGACACTTTCTGTCGTCATCCTGCCTCTGCTGTTTGCCATTACCGTTCATGAGGTAGCGCACGGCTGGGTGGCCAAACTTTACGGAGATCCTACGGCACAGCGGCTTGGCCGTCTGACCTTAAATCCCCTGAAACACATCGATCCCGTGGGGACTATCCTAGTTCCCGCTCTGTTGCTCATGCTCGGCGGCTTCATTTTTGGTTGGGCTAAACCGGTGCCGGTGACCTGGGAAAATCTGCGTCATCCCAAGCGGGATATGGCAATTGTCGCTGCGGCAGGCCCTGGGGCAAATTTATTGATGGCAATTTTCTGGGCGCTGGTTGCCAAAATTGGAGTGATGTTAGGACCGAGCTCATGGGCCGGATTGCCCATGCAATATATGGGAATATTTGGCATACAAATCAATGCAATACTAATGATACTTAATCTTCTTCCTTTGCCGCCGCTGGATGGGGGAAGGGTGGCTGTGGGCCTGTTACCGGGTCCCTGGGCATGGCGCCTTTCACGTGTCGAGCCTTTCGGTTTTTTTATCCTCCTCGCGCTGCTAGCCACGGG
Source organism: Gammaproteobacteria bacterium (assembly GCA_029863005.1). Taxonomy (GTDB): domain Bacteria; phylum Pseudomonadota; class Gammaproteobacteria; order Acidiferrobacterales; family Sulfurifustaceae; genus Sulfuricaulis. Next base: position 8,128 of record JAOTWF010000003.1, read on the forward strand.
GATTCTGGGCATTATCATTGGCCCGCCAATTCACGGATTTGAACAACTCATCACTTTTCTTGTAGGTCTGAGATGAGCACGGTAATGCCGGGCCAATCGATGCGGGTGTTGTCGGGCATGCGACCGACGGGGCGGCTGCATTTAGGGCATTACCACGGGGTACTTAAAAACTGGGTCAATTTACAGGCGCAATACGAGTGTTTCTTTTTTGTGGCGGACTGGCACGCCCTGACCACTCATTACGAAGATCCCAAAGTCATCGAGGAGAGCGTGTGGGACATGGTCGTAGACTGGCTGGCGGCCGGCGTCGATCCGAATAACGCCACACTATTCATCCAATCCCGCATTCCGGCGCATGCCGAGATGAATGTTTTGCTATCCATGATTACGCCGCTTTCCTGGCTAGAGCGCGTTCCCTCCTATAAGGATCAGCAACTTCAACTAAAGGAACTTGATCTCTCGACCTATGGTTTTCTTGGCTACCCGCTACTTCAAAGCGCCGATATCCTGATTTATCGTGCGGGATTGGTGCCGGTGGGCGAGGATCAAGTCGCCCATGTGGAGCTGACCCGGGAGGTAGCGCGCCGGTTCAACCACCTGTACGGGCGCGAATCGGGTTATGAAAATCGCGCGGAAGAGGCCATCAAGAAGATGGGCAAAAAAAACGCCAAACTCTATCGCGAGCTGCGCACGGCTTTTCTGGAGAAGGGCGACCGCGAGGCGTTGGAGACGGCCCGCGCTCTTCTGGACCGGCAGAAAAACATCACACTCGGTGACAAGGAAAGATTGTTCGGTTTTCTGGAAGGAGGCGGGAAGATCATCCTGCCGGAACCGCAGGCGATGCTGACACACGCTCCCAAGATGCCGGGGCTGGACGGACGCAAGATGTCCAAATCCTACGACAATGTCATCGGTCTGCGCGACCCGCCGGCGGAAGTAGAGAAAAAACTTAAGACCATGCCCACCGATCCGGCACGCGTGCGACGCGAAGATCCGGGCGACCCGGACAAGTGTCCGGTGTGGGATTTTCATCTGATCTATTCCGATGAAACGCGTCAGGACTGGGTGCAAAAAGGCTGCCGTTCGGCGAAAATTGGATGTCTTGATTGTAAACAGACCATCATTGACGACGTGCTGAAGGAATTAAAACCGATTCAGGAGCGCGCCATGGAATTCTCCCGCGATCCGCTGATCGTCAGGAATATAATCGCTGACGGTTGCAAACGCGCGCAGGACGCGGCGGAAACCACGCTGGTGGACGTGCGTGCCGCCATGGGGCTGGGCTACAGCTGATGAGCGCGCCGACAGACAGCGAAACTCCGTTGGCGGTCGTCCACGGCGAAACCCTCACCCGGTTACCGGAGGATCTGTACATACCGCCGGATGCGCTGGAGGTATTTCTCGAAACCTTTCAGGGCCCGCTCGACCTGCTGCTCTACCTGATTCGCAAGCAAAACCTCAATATCCTCGATATCCCGATCGCTGAAGTCACACGCCAGTACATGGGCTACGTGGAGCTGATGCAGGCCATCAAACTCGAGCTCGCCGCGGAGTATCTGGTCATGGCGGCAATGCTGGCGGAAATCAAATCACGCATGCTCCTGCCGCACCCCGCCGGCGATGAAGACGAGGATGCGGATCCGCGCGCCGAGCTGGTGCGGCGTCTGCAGGAATACGAACGTTACCGCGTTGCCGCTGAATCGCTGGATCACCTGCCACGCGTGGGTCGTGAGGTGCATCTGGTCGTCATCGAAAACGATCAGCCGCCGGTCAAGCGAATTGAGCCGAATGTCAGCCTGTTCGAAATGATGGATGCCTTCAAGGAAGTGCTTGTACGCGCCGAACTTTACCGGCATCATCATGTGCAATTGGAACCTTTGTCGGTGCGCGAACGCATGACTCGTATTCTGGCGAGGATCAACAGCGAGGCGTTTGTAAGTTTCGAAGAGATGTTCGACCTGCGCGAAGGTCGTCGTGGCCTGGTGGTCACGTTCATGGCCATTCTCGAACTTCTCAAGGAATCCCTGATCGTGGTGGTTCAGCAGGAACCCTATGCACCGATTCATCTCAAGGCGGCGGCCTGATGAGTGAAGTTAACGTCGAACTTAAAAACATCATCGAAGCGGCTCTGCTGGTCGCCGGCCAGCCTCTCACCCTCGATAAGATGTTAACCATGTTTCCCGCCGAATCACCGCCCACGCGCGAGGAAATCCGCGCCGCGCTGGAAATGCTCGAGGAAGAGTACGCCGAGCGCGTGGTGGAACTGAAGCAGATCGACCGTTCCTGGCGCTTCCAGACGCGCGAAAAATATGCGCCCTGGGTTACTCGCTTGGCCGAGGAACGTCCAGTGCGCTATTCACGCGCACTGCTCGAAACGCTGGCCATCATTGCCTATCGCCAACCGGTAACGCGCGGGGATATTGAGAATATCCGCGGTGTGTCCGTGAGCACCGATATCATCAAAACGCTGGTTGGACGCGAATGGATACGTCAGGTGGGTGTGCGCAATGTCCCGGGGCGGCCGGCGTTATACGGCACCACGCGTGAATTCCTGGAACATTTCAATCTGAAAAACCTGGAAGAGCTGCCGCCGCTGTCAGCCTTGCGTGATCTGGATGTCATCAGCAACGAGTTGAATCTGCGTCTGGATCTTGAACAGCATGCAGAGGCAACCCGTTCTGGCGTGGCAGCTGCCGAGGGCGACGCTCACGGTGGTATGGGGGAGGAGCAGGAATCGGAGATCTTGTCCGAGGCCAAAACCGCCGAGCGTGAGTGAAAAACTCCAGAAGGTTCTGGCCCGCGCCGGATTAGGTTCGCGCCGCCAAATCGAACGCTGGATAACCGAAGGACGAATCACCATCGACGGAAAGCCCGCCGCCCTCGGCGCGCGCGTCACCGTCGGCCAAATTCTGCGCGTGGACGGCCGGACTGTCCCGGCGCATGCTTTCCAGACCCAACCGCGCATCCTGCTCTACCACAAGCCCGAAGGCGAAGTTTGCACGCGTTCGGACCCCCAGGGACGCCCCACGGTTTTCGACAAACTTCCCACACTCCGCGGCGCACGCTGGATTGCCGTCGGCCGACTGGATTACAACACCTCGGGACTTCTGCTTTTCACCACCGACGGTGAACTCGCCAATCGCCTCATGCATCCTTCACGCGAAATCGAGCGTGAATATGCCGTGCGTATCCTGGGAAAAATCAGTGACGCCATGCTGACGCGGCTTAAGGAGGGTGTCATGCTTGATGACGGCCCGGCACGGTTCGAGTCGATTGTGGATGCCGGTGGTACCGGTGCGAATCATTGGTATCATGTGACGCTCAAGGAGGGACGTAACCGGGAAGTGCGCCGCCTGTGGGAGACGGTCGGTGCCAAGGTCAGCCGGTTAATGCGCGTGCGTTACGGACCCGTCGCCTTGCCGCCGTATTTTCATGCGGGTCGAAGTTCTGCGCTGGATGAAGCCTTGACCGCCGCGCTCTACGAACAAGCGGGTCTGCAATCTCCTTCGCCCGGGAAAACCAAGATTGACAGTGTAAAACGGACTCAAGGAAGAGGGCGCCAACGTCAGCGAACAGAGATCTCACGGAAAAAATCGCGCGTTTCCAAACGGCGAGTGGGACATCGGCGTTAGTCACGCACCGCGTCATAAATAACAGGTTGTGAATAATTGAGTGGAGAAGAATATGTCAACAGTTCCCACCACAGCCGATAACACAAAGCCCCCGGCCGAGGCTTCACTGAGCGAAGCTTTTTCCTATTGGCTGAAGCTGGGATTCATCAGTTTTGGTGGTCCCGCCGGGCAGATCAGCATGATGCACCAGGAGCTGGTCGAGCGCCGCCGCTGGATCTCGGAGCACCGGTTTCTGCATGCTTTAAATTATTGCATGCTGTTGCCCGGGCCGGAGGCGCAGCAGCTCGCCACCTATATCGGTTGGTTGATGCACGGCACCAAGGGTGGGATCATCGCCGGCACTTTGTTCGTGTTGCCCTCTTTATTTATCCTCATTGCCCTCACATGGATTTATATTGTATTTGGTAACGTGCCAGCCGTGGCCGGAATACTTTATGGAATCAAGCCGGCGGTGACAGCCATTGTGGTCTTCGCGGCCTATCGCATCGGCTCGCGCGCTCTTAAAAACGCCGTTCTGTGGGCGATGGCGGCCGCGGCCTTCGTGGCGATTTTTGCCTTCAACGTGCCGTTCCCGTATATCGTGCTGGGTGCGGCTATGGTCGGTTTCATCGGTGGACGTCTGGCCCCGGATAAATTCAAAACCGGCGGGCATCACGGCGACGGCCACAGGAGTTACGGACCGGCACTTATCGACGATAATACCCCTCCGCCCGAGCATGCCTGTTTCAAGTGGACGAGAGTCATTACCTATGCCTTGGTTGGGCTGTTCATCTGGGCTGGTGTCATGGGCCTGATGTTGGCGCAATACGGTTGGGAGGGAACACTCACGCAAATGGGATGGTTCTTTACCAAGGCCGCGCTGCTTACTTTTGGTGGCGCCTATGCCGTGCTTCCCTATGTCTATCAGGGTGGCGTGGATCAGTATCAGTGGTTGACGGGCATCCAGATGATTGACGGCTTGGCGTTGGGAGAGACCACGCCCGGACCCCTTATTATGGTCGTTGCCTTTGTGGGCTTCTTGGGAGGCTGGACCAAGGAAATCTTTGGCCCGGACATGCTGGCGCTGGCCGGGATCGCCGGGGCGACGGTCGCCACCTTCTTTACTTTTTTGCCTTCATTTCTTTTCATCCTGCTTGGTGGACCGGCGGTGGAAGCCACGCGGCACGATATCAAATTCACAGCACCGCTTACCGGCATCACGGCGGCGGTCGTCGGGGTGGTACTCAATCTCGCGGTATTTTTCGCTTATCATGTACTGTGGCCGCAGGGTTTTCCGACGTCGCTGAGTCTGGTAACGGTGTTCAGCAACTTTGACTGGCTGCCCGTAATTATCGGAGTGGTAGCCTTTGTCGCCCTGTGGCGATTCAAAGTTGGAATCATACCGGTGATTCTAGCGTGCGGAGGTGCAGGGCTTGCTTACGTGGTGCTCAGGCCGCTTCTTGGTATTTGAAGCGCCCTGACTTGTATGAACGGGGGAATCTATACTGTTTTAATTACGCCACGTTAAAACTTGACCGTGTCGCGAACGGAATTACAGAGGGGAATTCATGAATCGCACTATCACGCCAGATGAGCTCAAACAGCTTCTCTATCTCCGAAAAAATATCCTGGTACTGGATGTGCGCCGCAAGAATGATTACCAGACAGATGGCCAGAAAATCCCCGGTGCCGCCTGGTTGGATCCGGACAAACTGGCACAGTGGAGCACAGCCTTGCCGCTCGACCGGGATATTGTCATTTACTGCGTGCGCGGAGGTTCGGTGAGCAACACGGTGGTGGACCAATTGCAGGCAAAGGGCGTCAAGGCGCGCTTTATTGAAGGCGGCCTTGAGGCCTGGAAGACGACCGGAGGCGAAGTTACGGAAAAATAGAGGGAATGGCGACATGAAATGGGTCACCCGGGAACGTCCGAAAATTGATCGCATCGCCTGCCCTTGGCTGATCGCAAGGTTCATCGACAAGTCCCCCGAGTTTCACTATGTGCCAGCCCAGGATGTGCTGAAGGTGGCGCAAGAGACAGGCGCTATCCCGTATGACATCCCCGGTGTTGAGATGTCTCACCACGGCGAGCTGTGCAGCTTCGATGCCTTTCTCAAAAAATACAAACTGAACGATCCCGCCTTGCAACAGCTGGCTGTGATTGTGCGTGGCGCAGACACTTCGCGCCCTGATCTCGCGCCGCAGGTTCCGGGTCTGATGGCGCTGTCGCTCGGTTTGTCCCGTCTATATGCCGACGACCATGAAATGCTGCGCCATGGGATGGTGATGTATGATGCGCTTTATGCGTGGTGCCGCGACTGTCAGAAGGAAACCCACGGCTGGCCGCCCAAGAGCTAGTCATCTCCTCTCTGTCTCCGAGATTTACCACCGACTTTATGCTGCTAACGGTCGTCAACACTGGTGGCCGGGCAATGGCGCTTTTGAAATCATGGTCGGGGCGGTGCTGACCCAGAACACCGCGTGGACCAACGTCGAGCGGGCCATCGTCAACCTCAAGCGCGCCCGCGCGCTCTCGCCCGCTGCGATCGTGCACGCTCACCCCCGGCACCTGGCGGCCTGGCTCAAGCCCTCCGGCTATTTCAACGTCAAGGCACGGCGCCTGAAGGCACTGTGCCGCTGGGTGATCGAACAGGGCGGCGTGAATAAAATCGCGCGCCGCGAGACGGCGGAATTGCGCGCGGCGCTGCTCACAGTGCACGGCGTCGGGCCGGAGACCGCTGACGATATCTTGCTCTACTCCTTTAAGCGTCCGGTGTTCGTCATTGACGCCTACACGCGACGCATTTTCGCGCGCCTCGGACTGATTTCGGGTGACGAGCCCTACGAGGTCCTGCGCGGCCTGTTTGAGCGCAAGTTTGGCACTTCCGTCTCGCGGTTCAATGAATACCATGCCCTGATCGTGATCCACGGAAAGGAAATCTGCAAAAAGCAACCGCTTTGTTATCGCTGTTGCTTGAGTCAGCAGTGCCCTTCGGTGGATCTTCGGGAGTCCTCGGGAGATTGACATCATCCCGGCGCGAGCTAGATTCGCTCGATCCACAGTATGGAGAACCTGCCATGACATCAGAAAGGAAAAAGGGACACTTTACGTTTCACACCTGCGCCGTGCTGTTCATGGCGTCGGCGGTGCTGGAGCTTCTTTCAATTACATCTGAAGCGCCACTCTTCGGGACAATTCGGGGTGGCATCACCGCCGGGATTTATCATCTTTTTTATGTCGCGCTCTTCCTGGCCCTGGGAATAGGCTTGTGGAGTGCAACAAGATGGGGATACACCTTGGTGTATGTGACGACCGCCGTGTATACCCTCGACAAGTTACAGCTGGTGCTGAGCCGGGAAGCGCTGCAGGAGTTCGTTAAGATTCAGATGATCGGGTTCGAAAGTCAGCTGCAAATGCAGGGGATCAACGAAGCCCTGATCGTGCAGGCCATCGCGATGATGGCTGCTGTTGTCATTCTTTGTTGGTGGGGATTCGCGTTGTATACCTACTGGCGTCGAGATTATTTCAAGAAAGATGGATTTTAGCTGGATATGTTTTATTTCAGAAATATCCTTCAAGATATTTCGGAATACGTTCCTCCAGCCAGTAATTTGTCCTCCACGGCCATGTCCCGCTGACAAAACCTACATGCCCCCCGTACGGATAGACTTCCAGCGTGACGGAGTCGGGCAGCTCATTTTTCCGTGGGATGACCTTTTCAGTCATGAACGGGTCGTCACGTGCGTGCAGCAATAGTGTTGGGACTGCTATTCCTTTCAGGTATTGGCGTGAGCTCGACACGGTGTAATAGTGATCGGCGCTATCGAAACCGTGCAAGGGAGCCGTAACATATTCATCGAAATCACGAAAGCTTTTAAGAGTCGAAAGGTCCTGAATCTTGATGGGCAACGCGATGCGTTTGCGCTTCTCGGCAACAGTGAGACGCAGGGAGCGTATCAGTTGCCGTTGATACAGACGTGAGAATCCCCGATTAAGCCGATCCGCCGCGCTCTGCAAGACGTACGGAACCGATACGGCCACGGCGGCGCGCACAGGCGTTTCTCTTCCGGTATTGCCTAGCCATTTGAGCAGAACGTTTCCTCCCAATGAGAAACCGACGATGCTCACCCTAGTGCGTGGTTCGCGTTGCTGTAGCGTACTGATCACGTGCGCGAGATCGCCGGTGTCTCCGGAATGATAGCTGCGTGCCAGACGATTGGGTTCCCCGCTGCACCCACGGAAGTGCATGACGACACCACGCCACCCGCGGCGCTTGATCGCCTGCATCATGCCGCGGGCATAAGGTGATTGAGATGAACCCTCGAGACCATGCAGCACCATGACAATTGGGCCGCTGCCATTCTCCGTCCAGTCCAAGTCGAGAAAATCGCCGTCAGGAAGCTCCAGGCGCTCGCGCTGGAAAAAAAGCTTCGGAGCACGTCTGGCTAACCTTGCCCATAGGGTTTGAGCATTGGGCCCACGGCACCACCAAGCGGGTTGAAAGCCTCTATTCATGGATAAGCGTTTCGCCAAATTGAGAGAAATAACTTTCAGTCCTAGAGCGCTTGTCACCAACGCTGACGACTGGCGGACACCGGACGATTGCCTTCGAGACTCTGGGGTGGAATCAAACTCAGCACCCAACCGGGCAGCGAAGGGTTGTCCTGTGATATTTCCACAAAAGGAATCGTAACAACACTGACGACTGGACATGGTTCCCGTCGGTTACGGTCAATGGAACCATTATTTCATATCGGAGATCTTGTCCTTAAGTGATTCGATGGCAAATCCCAGGCCCAGGTCAAGTTTTTTGTTACAGAACTCCAGCAAGGGTATGCAGCGGGTAATTAGGTCCGGCAAAAAGGGCACCAGTTTTCCCCTCTCGTTGGCTTCGAGCATTTTGAGTGCTGTTTCCAGATCAGGCTGCTCGATAACGGCTTCTTCCGGTTTAGGCGCTTCCTCCTGGTAGCTGACACCGAGGCGATTACCGCCGGCCGCCTTGGCCAAGGTCATGCGCTGCTCGGCCAGCGACAGTAATTCATCAATGGTGTCCCCGGGATCACGACCGAGCGTGGATAGGCCAAGGCTGATCGTCATCGGGAGGGTAAGGCTGTCATTCTTGAAAGTTTCTGCGCTGACTGCGGTGCGCGCACGCTCGCAAAGTACAGCGGCTTGCATGCGCCCGGAAGAGGGCGCGAGTATTGCAAATTCACCGCCACCGATTCGAGCCACCGTATCTTCCGTGCGACTGGTGGCCACCAGAATTTTTGCCAGCCAGATCAAAATCTGATCGCTGACCTGGTCGCCGTGTTTTTTATAAATAGAGCGAAAATTGTCAATATCGACGCGAATGATCGACAGGTCGTAGTTATGGCGTTTGGCGAAGGCCAGATCTTGGACACCGCGCTGGATAAAATAGCGCCGGCTGTGCAATTGCGTGAGCGGATCAACCGCCGTCTGTTCCTCGAGCGCAGTAGCCGTTTCTTCCAGTTTGCGCGTGGTTTGGTCGAGCTTGGCATGTGCCCGGGTGCGCGCGAGCAATTGCACGCCGTCAATCGGTTTGATGATGAAATCAGTGGCACCGCACGCGAAAGCCCGCTCCCGGGTCTGTTCGTCATCGGCGCCGGTGATGACAATGATCGGGACGCTGCGCAAGCGCTCGTTTTCTTCAGCACGGATATGGCAGATGAGCGAATAACCATCCAGCTTGGGCATCTCGATATCGGAAATCAGTACTTCGATGCTGCTATCCTTCCGGAGCCGCTCCCAGGCCGTTTCGCCATCTTCGGCATCGACGAGGTCAAATTCATTACTAAGGATCTTGTTTATCGCTTTGCGGATGACGCGTGAATCATCCGCTACCAAGACGCGAACCTTGTCGGCCGCCGAAGCAGCGGTGGGAACTGTTGACTTGACAGGAGTTGACAAAAGCTTGGCGTCCTGTGTTTTTTTGCCGGCGCCGGGTGAGTTTGTGTCCATTTAAATAAACATAGCGCAGCCCCGCGGCACATTCAAAGTCTTGAAAGGATGGTGATTCATGCAGAAATAGTGGCATTCTGGCGTGAGGTGTGGTGCCAGCAGGCGGCCAGTAAGGGGGGCTCAGGCCGAGTAAGGGGCAATCAAGGCCCGCGAAAGACGAGCCTACCAAATTGCCACAAGAACAAAAAACCCGAGGAGCAGCACCACGAAAAGCAGCGTCAGCGCATTGAAATAGCGATTAATAAAGTCCTTGATCGCGGCGCCATAATGATGAATAAGCCATGCCAACAGGAAAAAGCGTGCGCCCCGGGATACTAGCGATGCGAGTGTGAATCGCCACACATCCATGTCGAAGGCGCCTGCAGCAATGGTGAATACCTTGTAGGGAATAGGTGTGAATCCTGCGACGGCAATGGCCCAGATGTCGTATTCAAGGTACAAGCTTTGAATCTTCTCGAACTGGGCGTGGAAATGATACACATCGAGTATCCACTGGCCGACGCTGGCCATGAAACCGTAGCCGATGGCATAGCCAGCGAGCCCACCGAGTACCGAGCCGGCCGTGGTAATCAAGGCAAGACGAAATGCCCGTGCCGGGATACCGAGTGCCAACGCAATCAACAGCACATCCGGGGGAACAGGAAAGAAAGACGACTCCGTGAAGGCCAGCAGGAACAGGGCCAATGGCGCATGCCGGTGGTGTGCCCAGGAAAGTACCCACTCATAAAGTCGTCGCAGCGGGCGGAACACGATTAGCTCCAAAAGTAGGCGAGCACCAGCACGCCGAAAATGATGCGATAAATCGCGAACAACGTGAAATTATGATTGGAAACGTAGCGCAGGAAGAGTTTGACCACGATCAGCGCAGAAACAAAGGAGGTGAGAAATCCGGTGGCGAAAACCGGAAAGTCAGCCGCCTCGAACAGCGCATGATTATTCAGCAGTTCGAATAATGTTGCCGCGAACATAATCGGCATGGCCAACAGAAATGAAAATTCAGTTGCGGCGGTGCGTGACATCCCCGCCAGCAAACCACCCATGATAGTAGCACCGGCGCGGGATACGCCTGGAAAAAGTGAAAATGTTTGGGCAATGCCAATTTTGAAGGCGTCCCGCGGGCCGAGATCCTCCATGCTGGTAATGCGCACGCGCAACGGGAGACGCTCGATCCACAGGATCACGAAACCGCCGACAATTAACGCGCCCGCGACAGTAACCGGATTAAAAAGATACGTCTTGATTTGCTGGTGCAGCAAAAACCCCACAACGGCGGCGGGGAGAAACGCGATGAATAGATTCAGTAGAAAATTCTGTTCATGTCTGGTGTTCAATCCCGTGATCAGTCGCCCAACGCGCGCTCGGTAATCCCAGACTACGCCGAGTATGGCTCCAAGCTGGATGACGATTTCGAAAACCTTGCTCTTATCATCATTTAATCCAAGGAGATTTCCTACGATGATCAAGTGTCCCGTGGAGGACACCGGCAGAAATTCGGTGAGGCCCTCGACCACCCCGAGAATTAGTGCTTTGATCAGTAGTGGTAGTTCCATGAATCAGTCCGTTTATTAAGTGAATAATTGTAGCCGCTGATAAGGACAGCGATGGACTGCAGTTCATGAACGAATGGCGCCTGTTTGTGTCCAGGCGTCGTCATAAAGATTACGTGGGAGTATATTGCAGCGAGACAGCCTCAACCCATCTGTTTTTCGCGGATTTCATCGAGCGTCTTGCAGTCGATGCAGAGTTCCGCGGTGGGTCGGGCTTCCAGGCGCTCCACGCCGATTTCGACACCGCAAACTTCGCAGTAACCGTAATCACCGGTGTCAATGCGTTCGATCGCCTCGTCAATTTTCTTGATAAGCTTGCGCTCGCGGTCACGCGAACGCAGTTCCAGGGACATGTCGGTTTCCTGGCTTGCACGATCATTCGGGTCAGGCGGGTTTTCCGGAACGTCGCGCATCTGTTGCACTGTGCGAGCGATTTCGCTTTCCAGCTCGCTTTTCCACGCGTTTAAAACAGCACGGAAATGTACCTGCTGTTTCTTGTTCATGAACTTTTCGCCCTTCTTCGCGAGGTAGGGTTTGATACCCGCGACGGGCGATATGGACAAGTCCTTTTCCTTCTTTTTTCTGGCCGGCATGCTTCTACTCCTGCAATAATGTGTCCCCTGAAGGGTGGGGGAAAAAAATAAGCGCGAATCTATACCAGAAAGCCCCCGGAGCCGCAAGAAAAGAGTATAGGGGCTGATAGCGCCAAGTCCAGATATGAGAATTCGCACGGGATTTTACGGACAATAACCATGGTACTGAAGGCGTTGATTTTTGATGTTGATGGAACGCTGGCTGACACCGAGCGTGACGGTCACCGGGTGGCTTTCAACCAGGCGTTCGCCGACGCGGGGCTTGATTGGAACTGGGACGTAGACTTGTACGGAGAACTCCTGACCGTGACGGGCGGCAAGGAACGCATCCATTATTACGTGAACCGTTACCGGCCGGATTATGAGAAACCCACCGATTTCGATTCGCTGGTGGCGCGACTGCATTCTGCCAAGACACGACTTTACACGGAGCTATTGCGTCACGGCGTCATCCCGCTTCGGCCGGGTGTGCGTCGACTCTTGGAAGATGCACGGGAGGCGGGGATCCGGCTGGCGATCGCCACGACCACGACACCGGCCAACGTCAGTGCCTTGTTGCAACACTCGCTTACACCTGACGCCGAATCGTGGTTCGAGGTGATCGGCGCCGGCGATGTGGTTACGGCCAAGAAACCCGCGCCGGATATTTATCACCATGTATTGCAACGGCTCGAACTACTGCCGTCGCAATGCATGGCTTTTGAAGATTCCGAGAATGGCCTGCGCTCGGCGCAGGCGGCGGGCCTAAAGACGGTAATCACGATCAATGACTATACCCGCGCGCACGATTTTCGCGGCGCGGCAATTGTGCTGGATCACTTCGGAGAACCGGACATGACTTGCCAGGTGCTGTCCGGGCCATGCATGAACGGGGACATGATGCTCGATCTCCCCTTGATCCGGAAAATGCTTTCTGACGCATGAACCCGTCGGCCAAGAGGCTTTTGAATATCGAGCCATTCCACGTGATGGACATACTTGCCCGTGCCCGTGCCATGGAGCGCGAGGGGCGGTCTGTCATTCACATGGAAATCGGCGAGCCGGATTTCCCCACGGCACCGGCCATAGTGCAGGCCGGCATCGTTGCGCTGCAGACCGGACACACGCATTACACGCCAGCGCTGGGCCTGACGGAATTACGTGCGGCGATTGCCACGAATTATCCGGAGCAAGCACGGCCGGATGCAAGCCGGGTGGCCGTTACGCCCGGCGCCTCCGGCGCCTTGCAGTTGATCTTCGCCGCCTTGATCAACCCCGGGGATCAAGTGCTGATGGCTGATCCCGGTTATCCCTGCAATCGCCATTTTGTCAGCCTGTTCGAAGGCCAGCCGGTGGCTGTCCCGGTGGATGCCACGACGGGATATCAATTGAACGCCAATTTGGTCCGCCAGCACTGGACCAAACGTACGGTCGCGGTGCTCCTGGCCTCGCCCTCCAATCCCACGGGAACCATTATTCCTACGAAAGAATTGGATGAAATCATCAGGACCGTGGAAGCGCGGGGTGGTGTGCTGATCGTGGATGAGATTTACCACGGTCTCGTCTATGCCGAAGAGGCGATGACAGCGTTGTCTTATTCGCAAAACCTGTTCGTCGTGAACAGTTTCTCCAAGTATTACGGAATGACCGGATGGCGATTAGGGTGGTTGGTAGCCCCAATATCGCATATGTCGGCCATCGACAAGCTGGCCCAGAATATTTTTCTCGCTGCTAGCACGCCGGCACAATATGCTGCATTGACCGCTTTCACACCGGAAGTACAACGGGAATTGGCCAAGCGTCGCGAAATTTTCCGTGAAAGACGGGATTATCTTCTCCCGGCCTTGCGCGAGTTGGGATTCGAAATCCCGCTCGTTCCTCAGGGGGCATTTTACCTATATGCGGATTGCTCGCGATTTACCCAAGACAGCCAGGCATTCGCTCTTGAATTACTCGAAAAAACCGGTGTGGCCATTACCCCGGGACTCGATTTTGGCAGCCATCGGGCGGCGCAGCATGTGCGTTTCTCTTACGCCAACACGCTTGAGAATTTGCAAGAGGGTGTTTCGCGATTGCGGAACTTTCTTTAGTTCCTGCTCTTCGTCAGGCTGGTGCGTAACCGCGCGTAAGTCTTCTCTAGCTTTTCCAGCACGGGCTTCGCCTTGTCCAGCTGGCCATCGTCAGCCATTTTCTCCAGGTGTGCCGCCGCTTCATGCATCGCGGTAGCCTGAAAATAGGCGCTTGAACTTTTAAGCGTGTGTGCTTCGCGCGCGGCACGCTGGGTGTCATTTACGGCCATCGCCTCACGCAGTGAATCGAGGCGCTGAGTGGCCTCCTTGATAAAGATTTCTATCAGTTTCGAGTCCGGCCCATCTCCTTCCTCCCCGGAAGACGGGACAGCCGAAATAGCGATGGGCGGAGATTGTTCTGCCGGTAAGTCTGATGATAAATGACAGCGTTTCAATATTTCATCAAGGGCAGCGCTTTCCACGGGTTTAATCAAGATTTCTTCTACTCCCAGCGCGCGACAACGGGCTCTTTCCTCATCGGAAGCGCCCGCGGTAACTACAACCATGGGAGTCTTCGCCCGTGCGCCAGCCAGAGCATGTATGGCTTGGATGACTTCGAAGCCGCTGATGTCCGGAAGATGCAGATCCATCAGGATCAGCCCATAATCCTGATGCGAAACAGCCTCGATGGCGGTCCCTCCGGTATCTGCCACATCAGCCGAGTAGCCTCGTCTGTATAGCATGTTCAGTATGATTTCCTGGTTGATGTGGCTGTCTTCCACCAGCAACAAGCGCGACAGCTTTCGGCGCATGCCGGAGAGTGTGTATTTGGTGACGAGGCCCGTGCGCAGACGTTCCTGCTCGTCCAGGGATCGAGTCGCCATGACTGCCTTCAAGGCATTTTCGAGGTCCTCTGGGGGAATCGGTTTCCCGAAATAGCCGGCGAAACCCAGCTGGTTTAATCGCTGGGCATCGCCGCGAACACCTGCAGAGGTCAGAATCAGCAGAACGGTATCGCGTGTTTCCGCATTTGACTTGAGCTCGCGCCCGAGTTCTTCGCCACTGAGGCTGGGAAGAAACATGTCCATCAGCACCATGTCAAAGTGATAATTCGTGCCCGCCGCGGAACGAATCATTTGCAGAGCCGCCGTACCGTTTCCAATGGACTGCACTTCCATTCCCAGTGATTTCAACTGATCCACCAGACTGACACGCGCCGGTATGTTTCCATCGGCCACCAGCACACGCAATCCCCTGAGATCGACCTGTGCGGGCGCGCGCGTCGCGCTGACCGCAACAGGATTGCGGAAATTGGTGGTAAACCAGAAAACACTGCCCTTGCCTTCTTGGCTCTTTACACCGATTTTCCCGCCCATGGCCTCCACCAGTTCCTTGCTGATGATGAGACCAAGGCCGGTGCCGCCGTAACGGCGCGATGTCGAAGTATCAGCCTGGTTGTAGGGCTGGAAGAGTCTGGCCTGTGCCTTGGCGGATATTCCGACACCTGTATCAGCCACTTCGACGTGCAGCCGCACACGATGGTCGGCTTCATCCTGAAGTTTCTTGACGCTCAGAACAACTTCTCCCGTGTGCGTGAATTTAATCGCATTACTGAGCAGATTAATGATGATCTGACGCAATCGTCCCGGGTCGCCTGTCAGTCGGCTCGGAACGTCGTTCTGGATAAGATTCGTGAGGGTAAGTCCCTTAACCTGTGCCTGTTGCACCAGCAACGTGGCCGATTTTTCGATGCATTCGCGCAGGTTGAATTCGACCTCTTCCAGTTCCAGTTTGCCGGCTTCAATCTTCGAGAAATCCAGCAGGTCGTTGATAAGTGAGAGCAGGCCGCTGGCCGAAGATTTGATTATGTCGACATGACGCCGTTGTTCTCCCGTCAAATTTGTCTGCAGCACCAGGTCACTCATCCCGATAATTCCATTAATCGGTGTACGCAGTTCATGGCTCATCTTTGCGAAGAAATCGCTCTTTGCCTTGCTGGTGAAATCAGCACGGGTAAGGGCGTCACGTAGCGACTGGGTTTTAGTTTTTACATAGTCATCGGCATCGCTCGCCATGCGGTAAGAGGCGTATTGACCCCACATGGCGAACAAGAATGGCATGCAGTCCATGGTCCACAGCGCGATGTTGCTTGTCTGGGCGATGATGATGCCCTCGAGGGAAATGGTGCCTTGCATGACATAGCTCACCAGCAATGTCGCGATGATGACACTGACGCTGGCGATATACACGCCATACACTGCGTATTTTGAGGTTCGCTCCCGCAATAGCCGGAGGTCCTCGGGTCGCAACGATTGGTTCATGAAATGCAACAAATTGGTTGCTAATGGGCTTTGGCTTAAGTGTAGTGTGGTTTTAACAATATGAATCCGGAGCAGCCGGAAAGCATGATATGCCTCTCAGAAGTCCGTGATGCCGGGAATGCTGATGGATGGTTTTAATCCGGCTTAGAGCCGGAGGAGGTTACCCAGGTGCTTGGGCATATCGTGCGGGTTGACACCGCCTAAGTCCTTGCCCACAACTCCCGAAACGAGCGCAGCGGTCGGCGCGCTCAAGACGGCACGCAGGTTCCCCAAAAACCTCGGTTCGGCCACCAGCACGAGTTTTCTGTAGCGTTGTTGGTTACGGCCGTCTTCCAACAGGGAACTTAATTGTTTGGCGAATTGTTCCGCCAAGTGCGCCGTGGGTTCCTGTTCCGAGCTCAGGGAATGGCGCCCCTGACCGCGGCTGTCAAAACTGCGTCCGGGTTTATCGGAGCCGATATCCCTGTTTTTGAGTCTGCCTTCGGGGTGGGGGATGTCGTGTAGAAGATTTAAGCCTTTGCCCGGTCCTTTGTTCTCGAAAACCCGGGCACCGCCTCGATGGGCCACCAGAATCCAGATGTTATTCATGAGAATACCTCTGCTCTGATCAATACACCGTCGGGACTTTTTTACATCTTATCGAATGTGTCGATATCGATACATCTCATTTTTTCTCAGAGCTAAATCATTGATTGGTTGTGGCTAGATTCTTGATCAACAGCGTCAACTGTATGTAGTTAGAATATGAATCAGTCTTGCAGCTGGAAGCTGTAAGCAGATTCTTACATCTTAGCCTGTCATCTCATTTCAATATTTAGTTGTGCGGAATTAATTTCCCGGGAGATTCCATGATTCAGCAGTGTAGTAATTTTCTGCGTATTGGCTTCTTAAGAGGGCAAGATAAATAATCGTCGAGAAGCGGGCGACCGTTCATTCGATCGGCATATCAGGGGTATTCCCCCATTCTGACCAGGAACCCGGATAGCCGCGCATGCGCGGGTAGCCCAGGCTTTTCAGTACTATATATGTATGGGCCGAACGGTGATGGGCCTGGCAGTATGTGATCACCTCTTTGTCCGGAGTCACCTTGAGATCGGTAAATGCCCGCATGAGTATCTCCGCTGGTTTCAGGCGCACGCTGCGCGTTTGGTCGATGGCATTTATCCAGTCGAAATTCACCGCCCCTGGAATGTGACCGGTACGTTCCGCACGCTTCGTCTCGCCGCGATACTCCGCCGGTGTGCGTGTGTCTACGATAATGACGCCTGCGTCGTGCAAATGATTCAGGATATATCCCTTTTCCGCCAGCACGCGGTTGTCGAATTTCACGGTGAAATCACTGTGCGAAGTCGAAACCGGTTCATTGCTGACGCGGTGGCGATCGTTGAGCCAGGCATGAAGCCCGCCATTTAGCAGTGAATAGCGGTGATGACCGACAACATCCAGCGTCCAAAGCAGACGTGAAGCCCGACCTCCTCCCTCATCGTCATAAGCCACGACATGGCTGTCGGGCGTCAGTCCGATGAAACTGAACGTTTCGCTCAATATGGCGGGATCCGGCAATGTGCCCATGGCCGGGGCGCGCGCGGCGACAATCTTCGAATAATCAATATGAATCGCTCCGGGAATATGTGCCTGCGCGTAAGTTTCAGGTCGGCAAAGGTCGACAAGCAGCAGATGTTCCTTGCCCAGATTTTTTACAGCTCCGCCGGCTCCACAACCAGCAGCAGAAGTGCTTGTGCCATAAGTCCTCAGGATGTCCTGACTGACTTTTCGAAGAATCACGCTATTCTAACGCGCTATTGGTAGCCTCAGCGAGCGCCAGACTGGTTTCCGGCGTTCAGGAAAGCCGTTACACTTCAATATTCATTTTTTTTGTGTCCGGTTATTTTCGTGGAAATATTCAAAATCTTCACCATCGAGGCGGCGCACCTGTTGCCAAATGTCCCGGATAATCACAAGTGCCGGCGGTTGCACGGGCATTCCTTCCACATTGAGATTCACGTTAAGGGACCGGTACAGGAGAATCTCGGCTGGATCATGGACTTTGCCGACTTGTCACGGGTCTTCCAACCGATCCATGAACAACTCGATCATCGTTACTTGAACGAGATTGAAGGTCTACAGAATCCCACCAGCGAAAACCTGGCTCGCTGGATCTGGCGGAAACTTAAACCCACTTTGCCGGTACTTTCCAAAGTGATCGTTCGGGAAACTTGCACGGCCGGATGTGTCTATCAGGGAGAAGGGTAAACTGGGAATGGATGTGTCGCCGCGCGAGGAGCCTGCCATTGAACGGCAAACGGGGCAACTGCCCACGGCCAGCGTCATCTGGCTGCACGGCTTGGGGGCGGACGGCCATGATTTTGAGAGTCTGGTGCCAGAATTGCATTTGCCCATTTCGCCAGCATGGCGATTCGTATTCCCGCATGCGCCCTATCGCCCGGTGACCCTCAATGGCGGTTATGTGATGCGCGCCTGGTATGACATTGCCATGTCGGAGAGCGGGTTCGAGCAGAAAATCGAGCACATTCGTGAGTCTGTTGCAATCCTTCAAGGCCTGATCGAAACCGAAATGCGGCGTGGCATGGCGAGTGAACGAATCGTGCTCGCGGGATTTTCCCAGGGAGCTGCGATTGCACTGCACACCGGTCTGCGTTATTCCAGCCGTCTTGCCGGTATACTGTCACTTTCTGCACCCGTCCCTTATTTGGACAACCTGCTGGCTGAAATCCATCCGGCGAACGCTTCCATTCCGGTATTCATGGCGCACGGTACCGACGATCAGATGATTCCGTTTGAGCTCGCACAGCAAGCCATCAGGCGAATGCAATCACACGGTCTTAATTTGGAGTGGCACACTTATGCCATGGGGCATTCCGTGGCCCCGGAGGAGATCCGGGCCATCGCCCGATGGCTGATGCGTATCATCGGGGAAAAAGAACGAAGCGATTGAAACAAAGACGGTGTAATACCCCGAAAAGTCTGGAATTTATCGCCATTTTGCACCGCAATGGGGCAGAATGTGATCCTTCACAGGCCGAAAAATACTACTAGACTTAGGACTAAGTGCCGCCACCGGAGAACATCGATGGCGTTTCTTTGTGACAGTAAAAAAAGGAGAAGTTAAGTGGTCATCCTAAAAGAATCGCCGCGTGATTGGGGGCTTGTGGGTGTTGTTATTCTGCTTAGTATCGGTGCCAATCTTCCCGATGCGTGGACGGCGTGGATCAGTTTCGATCGCCGCTATTTGCTGGGTGGTCTGATCGCCGTTATTGCGGTGGCGCTGGTCCGATATCTCAAATTCACCCTCATTCTGGTAATCGTTGCCCTGGCGGCCGGCGCCAACGTGCCTGAGGACATCGCCAAGGAATTCGGCATTGACCCACAGGTCAGCTTGCTCGGGCTGGTAGCGATGATTGTCATTTCGCTCAGCAACCGTCTGCTCAAACTGCCGACCGGACTTGAAAAAAGTGGACGCTCAAAAACAGCCCACGGTGCCGCAGCCTTGTTTACCGCTATTCTTAAAGGACGCATAGCCGTGGTTCAGTCATTGCTGAACCAGGGCGTGAATGTGAACGTGCGAACCGTCAGCGGCAAGACCCCTTTGATGGCGGCGGCTTACAAGGGCTACAGCGATATTGTGCAGATGTTGCTCGAAAACGGGGCGGACTTGGCATCGACAGACGGCCGTGGCGACACCGCGGTGAAAATTGCCGAGCGGGGTGGCTACACGCGAATCGTGGAACTGCTGAAGAAAGGACCCACCACGACCGCGACGACGCCGTAAATCCGTGTGATCCAGAACCCAAGAGGCCCCCGATGGGGCCTTCTTTGTTTTTGGCGCTCCCAAGCGAATGAAACGGAGTTATCGCAAAGACATTGAACGTGACTTTGCGATGTTGAACGCTCGCACAGGGTTATGCGGGCCGGGGTCATTCGAAGTTTCAGGATATCGCGAGGGACGGAAGGATGGCGCTCCCAAGGGGATTCGAACCCCTGTTACCGGCGTGAGAGGCCAGCGTCCTAGGCCACTAGACGATGGGAGCGTTGGGGATTGGTGCGCGTGGCACCGAAAGCGGTGTTATTATACGTGCCGCCCGGCAAAGCACCAACAGACTGCAGGGATTCCCACCATTGGCTTTGTTACGGACAGGTGAAAAAACGATTAACAATCCCGTTATCATTCCGCGCGATCAGCACATCATCACGCGCGCACAAATCAGCGAAAATGCCCTCAAGGTTCTGAACCGTCTGAAAGATGCCGGCTGCGCTAGCTTGCTAGTCGGCGGATGCGTGCGCGATCTTATGCTGGGGCGCGAGCCTAAGGATTTCGATGTTGTCACCGATGCGCGCCCCGAGCAGATCCGGAAATTGTTCCACAATGCGCGGGTAATCGGCCGGCGCTTTCGTCTGGTGCATGTGCGATTCGGGAGGGACATTATCGAAGTCGCCACCTTCCGGGCCATTCCCCGAGATATTTCAGAAGAAGCCCTTTCGATGGAGGAAGAGGCAGTCACCGGGGAGGACGAGCACAACACACCGGCGGATGTTTTTGACCACAATGTCTTCGGTTCTCAGGAAGAGGATGCCTTACGCCGCGATTTTACCGTCAATGCCCTGTATTACGACATCCATGACTTCAGTGTCATCGATTACGTCGGAGGCGTGCCGGATCTCAAAGGCGGTATATTGCGGGTTATCGGCGATCCCGAAGCGCGCTACCGCGAAGACCCGGTGCGCATGCTGCGCGCCGTGCGTTTTGCCGCGAAACTCGGATTCAAGCTCGAGGATAAAACCGCCGCGCCCATACGTCAGCTTGCGCCCTTGCTGGCTTCCGTGTCACCGGCGCGAATGTTCGAGGAGGTTTTAAAGCTCTTTCATGGTGGCTACGCGCTCGAAACCTATGAGTTACTCCGGCATTACGGGCTGTTTCAATATCTGTTCCCGCTTACGGAAAAGAGTCTTGAGCACGAAGAAGGGGGATTCCCGGTAACGCTGGTACCGCGCGCGCTGGCCAATACCGACGCACGCGTGAATGACAACAAGCCGGTGACACCGGCGTTCCTGTTTGCCGCCATGCTCTGGGAACCGGTGCGGGAGCAAATGGGCGAATATATTCTTCGCGGAATGAATGGCCACGACGCCATGTTTCGCGCCGCGGATTATGTGCTGCGCGAACAACTGCGTCACGTCACCATTCCCAAACGATTCAGCGTTCCCATGCGAGAAATTTGGAGCATGCAGGGCCGCCTGGATCGGCGCGCCGGTCAGCAGGCTTTCCGCCTGTTCGAACACAAACGTTTTCGCGCGGCCTATGATTTTCTCCTCTTACGGGTCGAAATCGGCGAGGCCGATCAGGCGTTGGCCGACTGGTGGACACGCTTCCAGACCGTTGGGGAGAATGATCGTCGTGCCATGGTGACAGACATCGCACCGTCCGGAACAGGCGGGAAGCGTCGCCGCCGCCGTCGACGGCGTTCACCGTCGGGCCAGGCACCAAGCCATGGATAGGTCGCCAGAGAATCCAGTGCTCGCGTATATCGGCTTAGGAAGCAACCTAGATGATCCTTTTATGCATTTGCGTTCTGGTGTGGCGGCGTTGATGCAGCTTCATCAGACTCGTGTTGAATTGTGTTCTTCCCTTTACCGCACCAGCCCCGTTGGCAATCAGGACCAACCGGATTTCATCAACGCCGTTTGCCGTGTGCACACTGGCCAGACTCCTGCCACGCTCATGCAATACTTGCTGCAAATCGAGCGCGCTCACGGACGTGTGCGGGAGGGAGAAAAGGGTGGTCCGCGCACGCTGGATCTCGATTTACTGCTTTATGGGAGCCGGGTGATAGAAACGGAGGATTTGATGGTGCCTCATCCGAGACTCCACGAACGCGCCTTCGTCCTGTATCCTTTGCACGAAATTGAGCCATATCTGATCATTCCGGGAAAGGGAGCCTTGCGAACATTGCTCGCCAATTGTACCGATCAGCGGGTAGAAAAAGTGGCTGTCGTTTAACAAGGTATTGCTCTCAGATAAAATCTTCTGCACATGAACAACGAAAATCCGGGTTATGTCGTCGTGGAGGGCCCAATCGGGGTCGGCAAGACCAGCCTTGCCGTTCGCCTATCGGAAATCTTTGGTGCCAAGCCTCTGCTCGAACACCCGGAAGAAAACCCCTTTCTTGAGCGATTTTACCAGGCACGCAAAGCGTATGCCCTGCCAACACAGTTGTACTTTCTGTTTCAGCGCGCACGCCAGATCGAGCAGATCAAACAAAGTGATATGTTCAGCAGCGGCTATGTATCGGATTTTCTTCTCGATAAGGACAAGCTGTTTGCGCGGGCCAACCTGGATGACGATGAGCTGCGCCTGTATGAACAAGTGTATTCCCAGATGAGCCTGAACCTGCCAATACCGGACCTCGTGATTTACCTGCAAGCACCAGTCGAGGTGCTGCATGAGCGAGTGCGCCGCCGTGGTGTCGAATACGAGCGGCTCATTGAGCGCGATTACCTGCAAACTCTCGTGGAGGCGTATACCCAGTTCTTTCACCATTACACGGCCGCGCCCCTGCTCGTCGTCAATGCCGAGCGAATCAACATCGTGGAACGCGAAGCGGATTTCCAGACCTTGCTGTCCCACATTCGCAAGATCCGCAGTGGTCGCCATTTCTTCAATCCCCTTGCCGCCAATCTGTGAAGCCGGTCACGACTTTTACCCTCCGGGAAATGAAGCGCCAAGGCGAGAAGATCACTTGCCTGACGGCTTACGATTACAGTTTTGCGAGCCTGCTAGACCATGCCGGAATCGACATGGTGATGATCGGGGATTCACTCGGGATGGTCATGCAGGGTCACGACTCTACGCTGCCGGTCAGTGTCGCCGACATGGTGTATCACAGCCGTTGCGTGGCGCGTGGGGTGAGGCGTGCCCTGATCATCGCGGACATGCCGTTCATGAGTTATCAGCAGAGTCCGTCACATGCCTTTGCCTCGGCGGGCCGGCTGATGCAAAAAGGCGGCGCGCAAGTGGTGAAGTTGGAAGGTGGTGAGCCAATGGCGGAAACTGTGCAGTTTCTGGTTGATCGCGGCATTCCCGTGTGTGCGCACTTGGGGCTGACGCCGCAATCCGTGCATCAACTGGGGGGGTATCGCGTGCAGGGGCGCGAGACCACAACGGCGGAACGAATTCAGCGTGACGCAAAGCTTCTGCAACAGGCCGGTGCTTCGCTCCTGGTGCTCGAAGCAGTGCCAACCGAGCTCGCCAAAGCCATCACTTCAGATTTGGAGATTCCCACCATCGGTATTGGTGCAGGCCCAAACTGCGACGGTCAGGTCCTGGTGTTGCAGGACATGCTCGGGGTTTATCCGCGGCCCAGTCCCAAATTCTCCCGAAATTTCATGGAGGGCGCCAACAGCATCGAGGCCGCCGTCAGGGCTTACATCGAAGCCGTCAAGACCGGCAAGTTCCCGGCCCCGGAGCATAGCTTTTCTTCTTCATGATCACGGTCGAAACTGTCGCCAGTCTTCGGGATCAGGTTGCGCGGTTCCGCCAAAACGGGAAACGCATTGCTTTCGTGCCGACCATGGGCAATTTGCATGCCGGGCATGTGCGTCTCATGCAGGAAGCTCGCCGCCATGCACCGGTAGTGGTGGCGAGTATTTACGTCAATCCGCTTCAGTTCGGGGAAAATGAGGATTTCAATTCCTATCCACGCACCCCCTCCCATGACAAGGTGGCGCTGCTTTCCGCCGGTGTTGACATGCTGTTCAAACCGGCGGAATCCGAGATCTATCCACGCGGGAAAACCGCGCAAACATTCGTCGAAACCCCGGGCCTGAGCGAAGATCTGTGCGGCGCATTCCGCCCCGGGCATTTCCGTGGCGTCGCCACGGTGGTGAACCGTCTCTTCAATCTGGTTATGCCCGATGTCGCCATTTTCGGCAAGAAAGACTATCAGCAATGGCTCATTGTCCGTCTCATGACGGCCGATCTCGGTCTGCCGGTGGAAATCCTCGGGGTGGATACGGTGCGCGAACCGGATGGCCTCGCGCTTAGCTCACGCAACCATTACCTCTCGTCGGATGAACGGAATCTTGCACCACGGTTGTACGAAACACTTGTTACTTTGCGTGATCGTATCTGCGAGAAAAATATGGGATTCGACACCGTGGAGGAAAACGCCATCGTGGAGCTGGAGGAAAGCGGTTTTCGCCCGGAATATGTCAGCGTGCGGCGACAGTCGGACCTGCAAAAGCCGATTCCGGATGACCGCCAACTCGTGGCACTGGCTGCTGCTTGGCTGGGGAAGACGCGCCTCATCGATAATATTGAATTCGAACTGAAATCCTGATTTGAAACCGGACTGTATAGGCCCGATAATAGAAAACAGCCGGAGGTCCCATGCGACGTATTATGCTCAAATCCAAGTTGCACCGCGTAACCGTCACGCATTCCGAGCCCGATTATGAGGGTTCGGTGGCGATTGACGGACGCCTGCTGGACGCTGCGGATATCCGCGAGTACGAACGCATTGAGGTCTACAATTTGACGAACGGAGAGCGTTTCGCCACCTACGCCATCCGCGCTGAAGAGGGATCAGGCATTATTTCGGTGAACGGTGCCGCTTCGCACAAGGCCGCGCCCGGGGATATTGCCATCCTTTGTGCCTACGCGGAGCTGGAGGAAAAAGAGCTGCCTGCCTTCAAACCGCGATTGGTCTACGTCAACAGCCACAACCACATCACTCACACCCGCCATTCCATCCCGGTCCAGGTTGCCTAGGTTAGCCAGCGGTTGCTTCATTTTTAATTGATACCCTCTGTGGTACGTTAAGATATACAGGAACGCATCGCTTGCGTTCCAGGATGCATGTAATTTGCAATCGATCTGCTTAGAATTCCTCCTCGGGTTCATATCCCTATGGTAAAACCCTCAGGCAACGGTCGCGGTATTGTGCTGGTGCTGGGCGGCGGAGGCGCCGCTGGTCTGGCGCACATCGGCGTGCTACAGGAGATATCGAAGCATGACATCCCTGTCAAAGCCGTGGTTGGTACCAGCATTGGCGCCGAGATCGGTGCGTTCTTCGCGTCCGGCATGCCCATCGACGAACTGGTGACGCTTGCCACGGACTTCGATTGGAAACAAACCTTGCAGCTGTTTGTCCCCGATTTGCCGGCGGGCGGACTTGTGTCCGGCAAGCGGATCATGGATTTCTTGAACACTACAATGGACTCGCGGAATATCGAAGATCTTCCCGTGGGTTTTGCGGCGGTCACGACGGACCTTGTAACCGGGAAAGAAGTAATTTTAGATCGTGGCAGGTTGGTCGATGCGATCCGGGCTAGCATTTCGATTCCCGGCCTGATCGCCCCGTATCAGGTTAATCAACGATGGCTTATTGACGGGGGAGTGGTCAATCCCGTACCCGTCGATGTTGCCCGCGACCGGTTCGGCGGGCCGGTGCTGGCGGTCGCGGTGCATGCGGCGGCGCTCATTCGCGGAAATAAGAAAATTTCTGCCCCGAGTGAAGAATGGCCTGCGCGCGCCAGACAATTGCTCAAACAACCCTGGATGAAACGAGCCGAGCCACTCCGAGAGTGGCTGGAAATCCAGTTGGATAATTACCAAAAGGCGCAATCGGGAAAGTCAACCTGGACGACCCGCCGCGTACTGGATCAAGCCATAAATATTACACAGGCGGAAATCGTGCGTCTGCGCACGGAAAGGAAGCCGCCTGAGTTGATGCTGGAACCAGACGTCGGTCGTATCGGATTGCTTGAGTTTTATCGCGGCAAAGAGGCGATCGCGGCAGGGCAGACGGTGGCCCGGGAAAGAATTAACGAAATAAAAGGCCTGTTGGAGACAAACTGAAAGTCTGTTGAACCCCACAAGGATTGCCGCCCCCAGTTGAGTAGCTTTGTCATAGCGCGACCAGCGGTGAGGCCGGACAGACCATTGGCCGGTTGCTATCCCGGGTCCCTTCTACTATTTGCCATAAGAGGTTTAACGATACCGGGGGGCAAAGAACAAATGAGATATATGCAGGACCTTTTGGCGAGAATGATGGATGTGCCACTCGCGCACATGTTCGTTCTCGCTTCTCTTCTGTTTCTCTTGGTGGCCGTGCTGGGGCGCATCGAGGGAAAAATCGAACCGGGAAACGCTGGCCGAATCGGCGCCACTCTCCTTGGCGTTATTCTTATGTTCACGGGATTGGCAATGCACTTTAACGAGACGGACGCCTTGCGGGACAAGATGCGCGAAGGCATGGGACAGTCTCTGTCTGCCCCAGCACGTCATCCAGATAACAGCCGGGGAAACAACCTGCTGAGAGTGGCCGTGACGAGTCAGACTGGTATCGTGGCCATGGAACAACCGGCGGCAGGAACCAGGCCTGAAGGATTGAAATCAGTCGTCAAAGTGGTGATGGGCACCTTTGGCGCCAGTTGCGGCGCCAAACCGGGTAACGCCACGGCCCAAGTCGCGCGTGCTTGCGATGGACTAGCCCTGTGTGATTTTACTATCGTCCCTGTCTTGCTGGGGGATCCCTTTCCGAATTGCGCCAAGAATTTTTCCGCCGAATGGATTTGCGGTGCCGGCGGAGCCGTGTATACGGTCTCGCTTCCAGCCCACGCGTCGCCGGGTGGCCCGATACGGCTCGCCTGTTCGACACAATAACGTTGTCGGGTCTGGAATAAAAAAAGGCTGCCCAAGGCAGCCTTTTACTTTTGGTACCGAGGGTCGGAATCGAACCGACACGGTGTTGCCACCACCAGATTTTGAGTCTGGCGCGTCTACCAGTTCCGCCACCCCGGCTGAGGCGCGCCAGTATATCAATCTTGCCATCGTCCTCACAATGTGATGTTCTGTTGATAGCGAAGGATGATTTTTACATGCGCGTGCTGGCGGGCGATATCGGCGGAACCAAGACGCTGCTCCAAATTGCGGAATGCAAAGGAGCTCGTTGCCGCGCCGTCCGGGAGCAGCGTTTCGACAGCGCCTCTTACAATTCTTTCTCGTCCATCGTCGAGCAATTCCTGAGGGAAGAGAAAATAAAATCCATCAAGGCCGCCTGTTTCGGTATTGCCGGACCGATCCAGGAAACAAGCCAGGGACAATCCGTCAAGGTCACCAATCTGCCCTGGGAAATTCATGGACCTGAACTCAAACGACGTTTCAAGATCCCCCGCCTGCGGCTGATCAATGACTTTCAAGCCATCGGTTACGGCATCGAGGCGCTGAAAAAGAAAGATCTGGTCATGCTGCAGAAAGGCCGGTTGGTGAAGCAGGGTCCGCGCGTGGTGCTGGGCGCCGGCACCGGACTGGGGCAGGGCATCCTCGTCTGGGACAAGGATCATTATGCACCAGTTGCCACCGAAGGCGGGCATGCGAATTTTGCCCCGTCGAACGAGATACAGGTCGACCTGGCAAAATATTTGCTGAAAGTCGCGGGGCGTACATCCTGGGAACTGGTGTTGTCCGGCCATGGTCTGGTCCAGCTCTATTCATTTTTGAAAACGCGTGGAGTCGCCCCGGAGTCAGCAGAGGTTGAGGCAGCTATGCATGGTGATGATCCGGCGGCGGCGATCACACACGCGGCAATGACAAAGAATGATGCCTTGGCGAACCAAGCGCTTGACCTGTTCGTTGACATCTACGGCGCGCAGGCGGGCAATCTGGCGTTAACCGCGGGAGGCAGGGGAGGCGTATACATCGCGGGGGGGATCGCACCGAAAATACTTTCGCGCCTGACCGACGGCAGATTCATGCAGGCATTCCTGAATAAGGGAAAAATGAAAAATTATGTTTCGGCCATTCCGGTGCAGGTGGTGATTAACGCGAAAGTGGGATTGGCAGGAGCGGTGCTGGCCGCGGCGCGATTGAAATAAGATCAAAAAAGGCAGGAGCAGAGCATGGCGGATGAATTGTCTCCCGAGCAGGTCACGGGCATTCGCGATGCCATTTCATCTGCAAGGCTCATGTCCACGGTTTTTTCTGGAAAATCCGGTAATCCATATCCGGGAACAGGCTGTCGCGCGTGGCGATTTCAGTCAGATAAGGCTGGTCGTTATTACCCGCTTCGGCCATGGCAGCACAACGGTGGAAGCGGTGAAGATGGGTTTTGAAGCGCCGTACCGCATACTCCACGCTGGTCCCGGTTTTCATGATGAAGGGCCAGTCACTGGATTGCGCCAGCAATAATTCGCGTGCGGCCTGGTCCAGCGCCCAGCGTTGCCTGTCTTGCGAATCCGGAAAACGTTGCACCAGCGCGCTCATCTTTTCGGATGCGGAGTGCAGGTATGGGTATATCCAGTCGTTGGTGCCATTCAGCCACACTTCATGAAAGCCGCCGGCTCCCCAGCTGCACTCGGGAGGTGACGCCGGTTGCAGATCGGAATAACGATCGAGATATTCCGATGGCGTGATAGTTTTGATTTCTTCCTGATCATAAGCCATCTTGCGGAGAAGAAAATTGATCCACTGCGGTCCCTCAAACCACCAGTGGCCGAATAGCTCGGCATCATAGGGCGCCAAGATGACGGGTGGGCGGTCGAAGAAGGATGTTAGCCAGGTGATCTGGTGCTGCCGGTTGAACATGAAGTGACCGGCATGCTCGGCGGCGCGGTCGCTTGCCCAGCCCGGGTGATAGGGCTCTTTCCAGTCTGTTTTGCCGGTGATGCGGTGATATTTCAGACCGGTGAACGTCGGAATGCCGGCATGATGCAGTTTCTGGATGTGAGGTTCTTGCACGTCGAAGCCGGCATCTCGGTAAAATTCGCGGTAGACGGGATCGCCCGGATAACCTTCTTCTGCCGCCCAGACTTGCTTGCTGGATTCGTAATCGCGCCCGAATGCCGCCGGACCTTCCGGGGTGCGAATGGGACGGTGCACGCCGTATTTCGGACGCGGGTCGGCATTCAGCAGGCCGTGCGAGTCGAGAATGAAATACTCGATGCCGAATTCACGCAGCAGGCGGTCAACGCCCGGTTTGTAACCGCACTCAGGAAGCCAGATTCCGCGTGGGCGTCGACCGAGAATTCGCTGATGAGTGCGTACCGCCATGGAAAGCTGGGCATAGAGACTTTCCTCATTCACGGCGAGCAGAGGGAAGTATCCGTGAGTGGCACCGCAAGTGAGAATGTCAAGGTGACCGGCTTCCATCAGGGCACGAAAGGAACGGGTAACGTCCAGGCGATCCTGTTCCACGAAACGACGGCGCAACCGCGCGAGTAAATCACGGTAGTACATCACCACTGGATGGAAGTTGCCATTCCCCTCGGTACGACGGCGTTCACCTTCCAGCGCTTCGAGGCGCTCATCGAGATAACGCACATAGCGATTTTGGAGCAGCGAATCGGTCATCATGGAGAGCAAAGTGGGCGTGAGCGACATGGTCACGCGGAAATGCACGCTGTCACGTGCTAAGCCCTCGAAGACATCGAGCAGCGGAAGGTAGGTTTCGGTCATGGCCTCGAAGAACCAGTCTTCCTCGAGAAAGCGGTCGTGTTCCGGATGACGCACGAACGGCAGATGCGCGTGCAAGACGAGCGCGAAATAGCCTTTGGGATTCACTGCGGAATTATCGACTGCTTACATTGCCCGGCCAGGCAAGACGCTCCGAAGAGGGGGCGCCCGGCGCGCTGCCGGGGCTGCTGATGGAAGCAGCCCAACCCAGACGCGGGCCGCGCACGTAGCCGCCCGCGCGGCGATACATGGCATGGAACTGTTCTTCGCTCACCCACCACAGGCGGTCGGTGTGATCAGAAGCATACAGGCGCGGGATTCGGGCGACACCACGCCGCGTGGCGGTCACGAAGCGTCCGCCTGGTTCATAATGACCGAGCTGCAAGTACACAGTGCCGATGTCGGCGGAATCGTCCAGGTGAAAATACCAGCGGCCGCGAATATCCGGCAGCGCAATTTCATCGATAATCTCGAAGGTATCACGGGCGATCCGTCCGAGCCGGAGTTTGAGTGAAAGCGGATTCAGGATTGAATTCGGCGGTATAATCCAATAGCCATGCAACACACCCGGTTTCTGTGGTAGCAGGCAAAGCGTCGGTTCAGAGACTGGCGGCAGATTGTCGATATCTTCATTAAGGTCCGCCGAATCATCGCGCGGTACTGACGTGCCGGGAAGAACGGTGGCATATTTCGCGCTTTCCACCTGTTCTTCATCCACGTGTTTTCGGTGGGTGTCAGTTATCCACTCCCATTTTGGCGTCAAGACCGGAGCCGGAGAGATGGATGTCGTGGCACGCGAGACCGAATTGGCTTTCTGCTCTTTTTTGGTGCGAGGACGCTTTGATTTCGCGGTGGTTTTGGCGGATATCGTACCGTTTGTTGCCACAGTTGTATTTGGTGTGGCTCTCCCTGTTTTTTTCACAACAGCCGGTTGTTCTCCGCCGTGTCGGGTTAATAGCTTCTCGAGTTCGCCGCGTGACAACCGGGAATATCCCCGAAGACCGCGGGAACGCGCCAAGATGCGAAGTTCCTTGAGGTTTTTCCTCGACTTGGTCGATTTCGGCGATGTAGACATGAGAAAAAATTCCGGCAGGCGAATATTTGCAATAGTTCCACTCTGTGCCGGAATTGTAAAGGCCGGTCGTTCTCAGGAGATGGCAGAGACACGTAACGTCGTCGCCAGGGATAGGATTTATTGATATCCGTCAATGTCATAACTCGCCTGCCACGTCATTATTTGAAAATGGCAGGCGGTTCCTGAATGTTCCGCGCGATGGCTAAGTGGCGAAACCATGATTATTCAGCATTATTTCGAATTAGTTCGTGACAAGCGGTTGGCATCGGGGAAGGCTGAGAATGCCGAATTGATCAAGGTGACATAGCGGAAGCAAGAAACTTACGACAGATTCGCCACTGCCTAATAGTGTGGGTGATCAAACCGGATGCCTATGGCGCAATAAATTGTCTCGTGGCGGTCAGGATCAGGAAGATTCCTGAAGCTGCAGCATTGGCTAGGCGAAGGAGGTGCCATGTTTCTCAGGCATGTTTCAAGCGGTGATATTGTGGAAGTGATGGACGTCGAAGCCCTCTTTGATCCTTTCAGGAACGAATTCAAAGGCAGATTCCATGCGGGCGAGGAAATGCCGGATTCAACCGATTTCCACAAATCCGATATGATTTTTCTCTCCGGCGAGCGTCTACCGCGATGTTGGGTCGACCCGCATTACAAGGAGCGAAAAATCTGAAATCAAGGTATCCTTGTAAAAGAGGGCATTATTCCCGGGTGAGGGGGGGATGCCTGCTTGCGACAATGCACCAGAAGGGGGCAAGAAGATGCAAATTCCATTGCAGATAACCTTGAAAGACATGCCACAGTCCGAAGCGGTGGAGTCCCGTATCCGTGAGAAGGCTGACAAGCTCAGCCGGTTTCATGACAAGATCATCAGTTGTCGCGTGGTCGTTGAATCACCGCAACGGCATCGACATCAAGGAAAACTTTACAGCGTACATATTGATCTTTCCGTGCCTGGTGCAGAACTGGCGGCGAACCGCGCCCAGGACGAAGATGTCTATGTTGCGATACGTGACGCTTTTGATGCCATCATCCGTCAGTTGGAAGATTTCTCCCGCCGCCAGCGCGGCGATGTGAAATCTCATTCTGCGCCCGGCGCCTGAATAGACAGTCCGGCCGCGCCAACAAGCATCTCGTCTGCATGGGGAGTATGCTCGTGGATATCAATGCCGTTCAGAAAGTTTATCGACGATACGCTCCGGCTTATGATTTTTATTTCGGGGTCATGTTCCAACCCGGCCGTGAGGAAATCATTGCCAGGATGGATTGCCGCCCCGGTGAACGCATTCTGGAGGTCGGTGTAGGCACCGGCCTTTCCCTGTCCCTTTATCCCCCTCATGTCGAAATAACGGGGATCGATCTTTCTCGCGAAATGCTGGCACGCGCCCGCGCGCGCCGGCGGCGTCACCAGCTGAACCAGGTGGTGGCGTTACGGTTGATGAACGCCGAGCAGATGCAGTTCGCCGACAACAGTTTTGACAAGGTCGTGGCCATGTATGTTGTATCGGTGACGCCACATCCGTCACGCATGACGGCGGAGATGCGCCGGGTATGCAAACCGGGAGGGCAACTTTTCATTGTGAATCATTTCCAGAACCCTAATTCACTGGTTCGCGGGGTAGAGCGGCTGGTTTCTCCGCTTTCGCGATTGATGGGATTTCGCCCGGACTACTCGCTGGATCATTTCATCAACGAGACAGGGCTGGACGTCGCGGAACGGGTTCCGGTAAATGCGTGGGGATACTGGACGCTGCTGCGGTGCCGCAACAACAAGTTTGCCACGGTGGATGCACTCCCGAGGCAGGCGCTCGCCTGAGGACATGCCTTTCGGCCGCGGAGCCAGATGGGTGTTGTCGCTGGTGGCGTTGCTGGGAAGCGCATGGGACGGAATGGCGCAACCGGCGATGGCCTCGAAGGACAATCTTGAGTCCAGTGTTTGCGGGTTCATCCGCGAACCGCTGGCTTTTTGGATGTTCCGGCGTGCCGCCGGTTCGCCGAATGCACAACGACTCGCCGGTATCCATAATGTTGAGCGCATCCAATTCGTGACACTTGATCAGCGCCGGCTGGGTGGCTACAAGCTGCGCACGACTGGAATCCCGGGGGGCTACCTGCTAGTGGCGCAGGGGAATGCCATGCTCGCCGACCAGATCGTGGGCGAGTTGCAAGTGTTCCGTGACCGGGGTTTTGATGTTTATGTTTACGATTACCGGGGTTATGGCCTTTCTGAAGGATACAGCCGGCTGAAGGCCATCGTTTCCGACTACCGCGAAATCGTCGCTCACCTCAACCGCCAGAATTACCGCCGGCGGGCCTTGTATGGCATGTCTATGGGAGGCGTTATCCTGCTGAATGCCGTGGGGGAGGGGAATACCTACACGTCGATGGTGGTGGATTCCTCACCAAGCCGGATTTCACACCTGGGATGTCCCGAGCAATTTGATCCTGTCAACCACCTGCCGACCCACTGTTCCCGCCTCCACCTGATTATCGGAGAGCGTGACCGTGTCGTCAGGCCGTCGGAAATGGAAGATCTTATGATCACGGTTAAAGACCGCGGCGGAGAAGTTATTCGGCGCCTCGAGTATGCGCATCCGTTTCAAGATGCCTCGGGAGAAATTCACCGGCGGCGTCTCCAGGAAGTCGCAGATTTTATTACGCGCGAGACCCCGCCCCTTCAGTGACCTGGCGGCTGATGGGCGAGATCCGGTTCGCCGCAATGTCTTAGAATTTCCGCGCGAGCGGCCTCACGCATCCGCAACGCCGCAATCCAGTCGGTCCCTTCTGGTTGCAGCGCGCGCCCCACGATTAAATTGATTGTTCCGTGGCGCGGAAACCACTGGCCATCGCGCAGGATAGAGCGCGTGCCACGCAGCGTCACGGGCACCACCGGCACACCGGCCTCGGCGGCGGCAACAAAAGCTCCAAGGTAAAAGGGTAACAAGCCCGGCGAACGCGTGAATGTCCCTTCGGGAAAAAAAACGAGCGTTCGACCCTCACGAGCGACGCGCACCAGCTGGCGCGCATCTTCCACGCCGCGCGCGAGATCAAGGCGATCCACGAATTCTGCGCCGATATGTCGCAAAAATACATGGGCGATAAAATTATCGGTTATTTCTCGTTTCACGACGAAACTGAACGAGCCCGCCAGCATTCCCGTGAGAACAATGCCATCCAGGTAGCTGGCATGATTTGCCACGACCACACAGGGACCCTGAGGAAGGTTTTCAATCCCTTCCATGCGTAGGAACGTGCCGGAGAGACGCAACAAACAGCGTGCCGCCACGTGGATGAATTTTCGTGCCCAGGTCTCGCGCGGCAACAGGATCACCGTCGCCCAGACCGGAACCGCCAGGACACAGAATAACGTCCAGGCATAGACGGCATAAAGGATGGCGCCAGACGTACGCAGGATCCGGCGCAGTTGCGGCAACACGCCGGCCCGGATCAGGCGTGCGTACTGACGCCACAAGGCGGGGGATGACGCGCCGATGCCGCCGCGTTCGTATAGATTACGGCTGGCGGCTCGCCGCACCTTGCCGCTCGAGGTCTTGAGCACGGCATACGGCGGCGCGAGGACTACTTCATCCGGGAGCGTTCCAATCAGACCCATGACCGTCGCGTTGACGGCGGCGCGCAGCCGCGCTTGCGCCTCCGCGCCGGCTTCGCGCGTTTCCGCGAGCACCACCAGTTTTTCGGTGGTGGAGGCGTGCGGCTGGCTTCCGAAGACGGCAACGCAGCCCTTGCGTATCCCGGGGATATTCCCCACGGCCTCTTCCAGTTCATGCGGATAAATATTGCGTCCGGCGCGGATGATGACGTCCTTGACGCGTCCGGTGAGGTAGACATCGCCGCCGGCCATGTAGGCGAGGTCACCCGAGTCTAACCACGCGTCATGGAACAGACGCCGCGTTTCCTCCGGATTGCGGAAATAACCGGAGGTGACCGATGGCCCACTAATCTCGAGCCGGCCTTCCTCGCGTTCCGCTACCTCGTGTCCGGTGCCGTCCACAATACGGATTTGGTGTCCCGGGAGCGGCCGACCGCAGGCCACGAAGCGCAAAGCGTTGACGTCGTCCGTGTCGGCGGGCCACGCCCGGCCGTCAAGCATGAACACCTTGCGCTGCACGCGATCGATGACGGGCGCGCGCCCAGGTGGAGGAAACGCGATTCCCAATGACGACTCGGCAAGTCCGTAGACCGGCGCCATGGCCTCCACGCGAAAACCGTGGCGGGAAAAGCGTTTGTGGAATCGCGTGATTGTATCGGGGCTGACCGGTTCGGCACCGTTAAAAGCGAGGCGCCAGGTGCTTAGATCCAGTCCCTCGATGTCGCGATCCTGGATGCGCTGTAGGCATAATTCATAGCCGAAATTGGGCGCGCCGGAGAGTGTCGCGCGATGTCGATCGATGGCCCACAGCCAGCGCTCTGGACGCGTGAGAAACATCAGCGGTGACATCACCACCAGCGGCATGCCGTAGTACAAACTTCCGAGCCAGGCCCCGATGAGCCCCATGTCGTGGTACAACGGCATCCAGCTGACGAAGACATCGGCGGAACTGACTCCCATCGCGTTACCCATGGCGCGAAGATTGGCCAGCAAATTGGCGTGTGTGAGGATCACCCCTTTCGGGTTGCCGGTAGACCCGGAGGTGTATTGCAGCAAGGCGATGTCCTGAGCCTGGGCCGGAAAGGCTGCCATTCCCGTTGCGGAGCCAGCTGCCGCGGCGGTCAGCTCCTCGACACCGATCACTGTATGCAAATTCTCGACCTGCATCCGCAGCAACTGCGCGGCGGGTTTCACCTCCGCGAAGGTGATGAGAAAGACGGCGCCGGCATTGGCGAGGATGCGCCCGTGTCGGCGTAAATGTTCTTCGATTTGTGAGACGCGCATCGGCGGGTAAATGGGCACCGGAATACCCCCGGCCATCAACACGCCGTAAAAACTGTAAAAGTAGTCGCGCCCGGTGGGCAACATAATCGCCACCGTTTGGCCCGGACGCAGATCGCGTTCTCTCAAACCTGCCGCCACGGCGGCGGACCCATCGCGCAGCGCCGCGTAGGAAATTTCTTCTTCCGCGCCGGATTGCGTCACGAGATAGATATGCGGTCGCGCTGGATGGGCGCGCCCGTGCCACTCCAGCACCTCCAACAAGGAATTTGCTGAGGCCGGCGTGGCGTTGGCTCCGCCGTGATCAGTCGGCCTCTGTGTGGGCGAAAAGCGGTATGGTGCTGTCGACGTGACTCCCTGTTGCACTGCGCGCATCAGATCGCGCGGAGTCTCTGCGGTCGTCAGGAGATGTTCCGGCAGGCTGATGCCGAGCGCGCGTTCAATCCGTGAAATCAGCTCCACCCTCCCGAGACTGTCGAAACCCAGCTCACGGTCCAGCAGGCTGTCGAGTGAGGCCGACGGGATGGAGGAGAGGGCCGGGCGCAATTCCGTGGCGAGTTGCCGTACCTGCTCCAGGATAATCTGGCCTGTCTGTTCCGCGTCTGCTTCTCGCTGTTCGATTGCCATGGCAATCTCCGTAGACGAACTCTAACCGAGGCGTCTGGCCTCCCGGTAGAGCTTCAGGTAATCCTGGGCGCTGCGGTGCCAGGAAAAATCCTGGCGCATGCCAGCGCGCATCAAGCATTTCCAACGGTCGCGATCCCGCCACAGCGCGAGCGCGCGATCCACAGAAGTGAGCAACGCGCTGGCGCCAGCCTCCTGAAATACGATCCCCGTTGCCTTGCCAACACGAATATTCTCCTCTGTGGCATCGACCACGGTATCGGCGAGCCCACCAACGCGACGCACAATCGGAATGGTTCCGTAGCGCAGGCTATAGAGCTGGTTCAGGCCGCAAGGCTCGAAGCGTGACGGCATCAGAAACATGTCCGCCCCAGCTTCAATCTGATGCGCCAATTGCTCATCGTACCCGATATGTACCGCGAAGCGGCCTGCATAACGCACGGCCTGCTGGCGCAGCGCTTCTTCATAGGTGGTTTCCCCGCTGCCCAGCACCGCGAGCTGCAGCGGTCGGAGCATGAGCGCGGGGAGCGTATCCAGCATCAGGTCGATGCCTTTCTGCTCCACCAGTCTCCCCACCATCCCGATGATAGGCATTTTGTTTTCCGGCAGCAGACCGAGTTTTTTCTGTAACGCCAGTTTGTTGGTGGCTTTATTCTTTGGTCGGCGGACCGAGTAGTGCTTATCAATAAACGGGTCGCGTGTCGGATTCCATTCCGAAAAATCGATCCCATTCAGAATCCCACTCAGATGCGCGGCCCGAACCCGCAGCAGACCATCCAGTCCACAGCCGTGTTCAGGTGTTTGAATTTCGAGTGCATAGGTGGGACTGACAGTGGAGAGTTGGTCGGAAAATAACAGCCCGCCTTTTATGAACGACAGTTGGCCATGAAACTCGAGCGCACCCGGCGACCAGAGATCGGGCGGAAGTCCCAGCGCTGTGAATGTCTGGTAAGGAAACAGGCCTTGATACGCCAAATTGTGAATCGTGAATATCGTGGCCGGCCGAGATTTTTCTCGCGCCAGCAACACGGGCACTAAACCCGTTTGCCAGTCATGGCAATGGACCACGTCCGGTCGCCATTTTATCCGGCTGTGCCCCAGCGCGAGCGCGGCACCCACATGCGAAAGCAGCCCGAAGCGCATGGCGTTGTCCGACCAAGGTTGACCGTGGGGATCAAGATAAGGATTGCCAGGCCGGTCGTAGGCCTTGGGGAAATCGGCCAACCAGGTAATCACTGATGTGCCAGGGAGATTGGTTTCCAGAATATTCACTGGCGAATCCAGGCCCGGGATATTCAGCGCCGCAATAGTCTTGAACTTGCCGGCACGCGTAACCGCGTCGCGGTAGGCCGGTAACAGCAGACGAACATCCGCGTGCAGAGATTTTAGCGCCGCCGGCAGACTGCCAACGATATCGCCCAGACCGCCGGTTTTGATCAGCGGATGGGCTTCGCTTGCCACGAACAGGATTTTTTGCACGTTTATCAGTCCGAAATCGAGAAAATCATTCAAGAAGGGTTAGTGTATTTGAATTCATGGTGTTATGGTAAATTTAGAATCATCACTGTTTATGGATGAATCCACAGCACAGCCGTTACCAAAAGAAGGAGGTGCGACCATGAATCTGGGCCAATCCTCACAACACATTGCCAGGCTGACACGCGATACCCTGGCGCTGATACTTGCCGGTGGCCGCGGGTCGCGGTTGAAGCATCTCACTTTGTGGCGCGCCAAGCCCTCGGTTCATTTCGGCGGTAAGTTCCGCATCATTGATTTCCCGCTATCAAACTGCATGAATTCCGGCATCCGGCGCGTTGGCGTGTTGACACAATACAAAGCGCATTCGCTAATCAAGCACATTCAGCGCGGTTGGGGATTCCTGCGCGGCGAACTCAATGAATTTGTGGAACTGCTGCCCGCGCAGCAGCGCATCGAAACCTCGTGGTACACCGGCACCGCGGACGCGGTTTACCAGAACCTCGATATCATCCGCAATCATGACCCGACCTTCGTGCTCATCCTCGCTGGCGATCATGTTTACAAGATGGATTACGGCTCAATGCTGGTTCACCACATTGACAGCGGTGCAGATGCCACGGTTGCCTGTGTGGAAGTGCCGGTGGCGCGGGCGCGTGAGTTTGGCGTGGTGCAAGTGGACACGGACAGCAAGGTCATTGGTTTTCAGGAGAAACCGGAAAACCCGGAGCCATTACCGGGTAATCCTGAGATAACGTTGGCTTCCATGGGAATTTATTTGTTCAATACCAAATTTCTGTATGAACAACTGGTCCGCGATGCGGATACGGCGTATTCGGCGCATGATTTCGGCAAGGACCTCATCCCCTCGATCATCGATACCTATCGCGTCATGGCCTATCCGTTTCGCGACCCGGCCACCGGCCATCAGCCTTACTGGCGCGACGTCGGCACCGTGGACGCCTTCTGGGAGGCGAATATCGAGCTGGTCGAGATAACGCCTGAGCTTAATCTCTACGATATCAAGTGGCCAATCTGGACCTATCAGGAGCAGCTCCCGCCGGCCAAATTCGTATTCGACAGTGACGGCCGCCGCGGGATGGCGGTCAATTCAATGGTATCGGGGGGTTGCGTCATTTCCGGTTCACTGATTCGCCACTCTCTCCTTTTTTCGGACGTGAAGGTGCGCTCCTACTGCGAGATCACCGATTCCGTCGTCTTGCCCGAGGTGATCATCAACCGCCACTGCCGGTTGAAGCGGACAGTTATCGACAAAGGCTGCCACATCCCGGAAGGCACCGTTATCGGGGAGAATTTTGAGGAGGATGCCAAACGGTTTTACGTGAGCCCTCAGGGCGTGGTGCTGGTGACGGCGGAAATGCTGGGCCAGGAACTGCATCATGCCCGATGATAGCCGCTTGAAAGTCGTGCTGTGCTGGCACATGCATCAGCCGCAGTACCGCGATCTGTTGAGCAACGTCTATCACCTACCGTGGACCTACCTGCACGCCATCAAGGATTACACCGACATGGCGGCGCATCTCGAGGCCGTTCCCGGCGCACGCGCCGTGGTCAATTTCGCGCCATTGCTGCTCGAGCAGCTTGAGGAGTACGCCAAACAGGTCGAGGGATTTCTCACCAACAGCTGGGCCATCCGTGATCCTGTGCTCGCGGCCCTGGCCAGTCCCGCGCTGCCGCCGGCGGATGAGCAGCGTGTCATGCTGATCAAGACCTGCCTGCGCGCCAACGAATTGCGCATGATCGCCCGCTACCCGGCCTACCAGCGCCTGGCGGAAATGGGCTCCTGGTTTATAGAGCACCCCGGATCCCTGAACTACCTGAGCAACCAGTTCCTCGCCGACCTGCTGGTGTGGTACCACCTTGCTTGGCTAGGCGAGACCGTACGGCGCAGTGATGTGCGTATCCGGCGTCTGCTTGACCAGTCGTCCAGTTATTCTCTGCATGATCGGCGCGAGCTCCTCACGGTCATCGGCGAATTACTTTCGAATCTCATCCCGCGTTACCAGCAACTCGCGGCGCGCGGGCAGGTAGAACTTTCTGTGACACCTTACGCCCATCCAATTTCACCGCTGCTGCTTGATTTTTCCTGCGCGCATGAGGCGGTGCCACAAGCGCCGCTTCCATTGTTGCCCCGTTACCCGGGAGGAGAGGAGCAGGCGCGTTGGCATATACGCGAAGGCATCGAGACATTTCGCCGGTATTTTGGTTTTCAGCCGGTCGGGTGTTGGCCCTCGGAAGGCGCCGTCAGTTCGGCCTCCTTGAAATTGATGGCGGAATCAGGTTTTCGCTGGACCGCCAGTGGTGAGAGCGTATTGCGAAACAGTTTGACGCGGGCACATCACGCGGATCATCACGCGAAAGAGGCCTGGTTGTACCGACACTACACGGTCGCCGACAATAGCATCGGATGTTTCTTTCGCGACGACGGTCTGTCGGATCTCATCGGTTTTACCTACGCTACGTGGCATGCAGACGATGCCGTCAACAACTTCGTGCATCATCTGGAAAATATCGCGAACTGCTGTCGTGCGCACCCCGAACACGTGGTCTCGATCATCATGGACGGGGAGAACGCCTGGGAGCACTATCCGGATAATGCCTATCATTTTCTGAGCGCGTTCTATCGTCGCCTGGCGGAACATCCCCGTTTTGAACTCACCACGTTCTCTGATTGCCTAACAACCATTCCGGCCAAGCCCCTGCGCGAGCTCGTCACCGGGTCGTGGGTGTACGGCACATTGTCGACCTGGATCGGCGAAGCAGACAAGAACCGGGGATGGGACATGCTCGGGGATGCCAAACGTACGTTCGATGCCACCGTTAACCAGCTCGACGGCGATCACCTCGAACGTGCGCGGCGCCAGCTCGCCGTCTGCGAGGGGTCGGACTGGTTCTGGTGGTTCGGCGGTGACAACCCGCCGACCACGGTGGCCGATTTCGAGCAACTTTACCGCCAGCACTTAACCAATCTCTATCAGTTGATTGGTGTGGAACCGCCGGAATATCTCGCACAGGTATTTACCCACGGTGGCGGCGAGCCGGTACACGGTGGCACCATGCGTCCTGGGCAACTCTCCGCTGGATGATTCCCGGGGTGTTCGATCAAGCGTCGTGCGCTGGTGTTGCGACATTGAAACAGCCGTCGCCTGGACTGGCGGAGTGCCTGCGACGGATGCCAGAGTCCAGCGGATGAACTTGATCGCTACAACCAGATCATATAGCCCGATTCGAACCGGTGTGACAAGGCGGGATGGAACGGAAACATGCGGATCTTGTAGTACTGCAGTCCCGAGAGCCGTGGATAGAGATCCAGCTTGAACAGGGTTTCGCCAGATACATCTTCCGGGTCGGAGGCGAAAATGTGGCTGTCCAGCTTGGTGAATTCTCCGTTTTCCGACTCGTATCCCACTAGGCATTCGACGAGCACATCATCCGCGTGCAGCCCGTTGAGCCGAGCCTTTACGCGCAGGGTCAGGGGTTCGCCGGCGCGGATTTCACTCTGACTGTCGTCGGTGCGCCACACACTGACCATAGACCAACTCTGATCGAGCCGTTTGCGCCACGAGGCGATTTCTTTGGCCCGGGCGAAATTATTTCCCAGCATCATCAGGCGTTGCCGCTTGGCGGGAGCGTAATAATTTCGCACGTAATCCATTACCATGCGCGAGGCGTTGAAGCGCGGAATCAGCGATTTCATCGAGTTCTTGGATTTTTTCACCCACTGTTCGGAATACCCGTGGCCGTTACGCTGGTAGTACAGGGGGATGACCTGCTTTTCCAGGATATCGAGCAGTTCCTGGGCCTCCTCGCGGTCGCGATAGGATTTGTCGTACTGGGGGCCGTGGGGCGTGATCGCCCAGCCGTTGTCGCCGTTGTACCCTTCTCCCCACCAGCCATCGAGCACGCTCAGGTTGATAACCCCATTGATCCCGGCCTTCTCGCCAGAGGTACCGCTGGCTTCCATCGGGTACTCGGGGTTGTTGAGCCAGACGTCCACGCTGGTGACGAGCTTGCGCGCCAGCGCCAAGTCGTATCCTTCCAGCAAGATGACCCTTCCTTCAAATTCCGGACGGCGTGAATATTCGTGGATAATCTCGATTAGCCGCTGTGCCGGCAGGTCATGAGGGTGTGCTTTGCCGGCAAAAATAAAAAGCACTCGGCGTTTCGGGTCGTTTAGGAGCTGTGCGAACCGCCCGGGGTCGGAGAACAGCAGCGTGGCGCGTTTGTAAGTGGCGAAGCGCCGCGCGAATCCCACGGTGAGCACGTCCGCATCTTGTGGCGTAAGGTATTGAATATAGCGCTCGATCAGGGCTTCGCTGGTACCGTGGCGGCGATGTTGGAAGATAACGCGTCGCTTGACCTCGGCCAGCATTTCCGCCTTGAGCGACTGGTGCAGGCTCCAGTAGCTGTGATCGGGAATGTCGTCGATGTGTCGCCAGAATGTATCGTTTAGCAGTTCGTTGCGCCAGCCGCCGCCGAAGCGCATATCGAACAGATTCGACCACTCGCGTGCCAGGAAGGTCGGCACGTGCACACCGTTGGTGATACAGCCGATCGGGTTTTCATCCGGGGGAACCTGCGGCCAGATGTAGGCTGCCATGCGCGATGCCACTTCACCATGAATGCGGGACACCCCATTTCGGAAACGCGAACCGCGCAGCGCCAGTGATGTCATGTTGAAGCCGCCCTGTCCGCCAGGACTCGAACCGATGGAAAACAGCTTGTCCATGTCCAGCCCCAGCCCTTTAAGTTTGTGGCCGAAATATTTTTCCATCAGGCTTTTGTCGAAAATGTCATGACCGGCCGGCACGGGAGTGTGGGTCGTGAAGATGGTGTTGGCGGCAATCAGTTCCAGGGCACTGTCGAAGTCAAGGCCCTGGGAAACGTATTCCCGGCAGCGCTCCAGAATCTGAAATGCCGCGTGACCTTCATTGATATGCCATACCGTGGGGTTGAGGCCCGCCGCGTGCAGTGCACGCACGCCACCGATTCCGAGGACCATCTCCTGCTGCATGCGGGTGTTGATATCACCGCCGTAGAGCTGGTAGGTGATGCGACGATCGGCCTCGTCGTTTTCCGGCAGGTCACTGTCGAGCAGGTATAGCGTGATGTGCCCGGCTATGGCTTTCCAGACTTTCAGCATGACACGACGCCCTGGTAAATCAATGTGCACGTGGATTTCGTTTCCATCAGCGTCTATCGCCGGTTTCACCGGAAGATCGGCAAACTGCGTGGGGTAGTAATGCGCTACCTGAGTGCCGCGTGCATCAATGGTCTGAGTGAAATAACCCTGACGGTAAAGCATGCCAACCGCGACAAAAGGAAGATTGAGGTCGCTAGCCGCCTTGCAATGATCGCCAGCGAGAATGCCGAGTCCCCCGGAGTAGATCTGGAAACTTTCGTGTAGCCCGAATTCGGCACAGAAATATGCGATCAGGTCATCTTTCGGGTCGAGATATTGCAGAATGTCGGCACGTGCGGTTTCCTGATGATAGGTGTCGTAGACCGACAGGACGCGGTTGTAGTCCTCCATGAACACGCGGTCTTCCCCGGCTTCGTTGAGCCGCTTCTGCGCCACACGCCGCAGGAATACCTTGGGATTGTGCCCGCAGGATTCCCACAGTTCGCGATCGAGCCGGAAAAATAGTCCACGAACCTCGCGGTCCCAACTGTAGAGCAGGTCGTTGGCGAGTTCTTTAAGTCGCTTGAGGCGTACCGGAAGAACCGGTTGGACTTCAAGGGTGTAACGTGTGCCGGGCATGTTTTCTCTGGATTCGTTCTGAATCTCTCTCTGGGTACATAGTATAGTATGGCGGCCCAATCAGAGTGATCTTGTTTTTTATACAGGGCGATGACATTTTAATCGCTCGCCGTCGTGGCGGTATCCACACATGCTCATGCATAAATCCGATTTTAATTATTCGCTGCCGCGGGAAAGGGTGGCCCAATATCCGGTTTCGCCGCGAACGGCGAGCCGTTTATTGCACCTGGATAGTGCACGGGGCGAGTACCGCGACCTGCGTTTTACCGATCTCCCGAATCTGTTGCAAGCGGGTGATTTGCTTATCTTCAACGACACGCGCGTGGTTCCGGCGCGTCTTTTCGGGTTCAAGGATAGC
Source organism: Gammaproteobacteria bacterium (assembly GCA_029863005.1). Classification (GTDB taxonomy): domain Bacteria; phylum Pseudomonadota; class Gammaproteobacteria; order Acidiferrobacterales; family Sulfurifustaceae; genus Sulfuricaulis. The sequence continues at coordinate 51,839 of JAOTWF010000003.1, forward strand.
GGTGGGCGCATCGAGGTGTTAATCGAGCGTTTTCACGATGCGCAACATGCCCTGGCGCAAGTACGAGCGAGCAAGCCACCGAAACTGGGACAGCGAATTCTTCTGGAAGACAATGTGAGTGTCGTCGTCCTGAATCGCGCCGGGGAGTTCTATGAGCTCGAATTCCGATCTGAATCGCCCGTTATGGAGATACTGGAGCGTATTGGCCATATGCCGCTGCCACCGTATATTGACCGCGCCGATGAATTCGCTGACCGGGAACATTATCAAACGGTTTACGCGCGCCACCCCGGGGCGGTGGCGGCACCCACGGCCGGCCTGCATTTTGACAAAGCCATGTTGGGCAGGCTGAAGGAGATGGGGGTGGAAAGCGACTTTATCACCCTGCATATCGGTGCTGGCACGTTTCAACCATTACGGGTGGAGAATATCCACGAACATCGCATGCATGCGGAGCGCGTCTCTATATCGCAGGCAACCTGCGATCGAATCAATGCTGCGAAAAAAGCAGGACGCCGTATTGTGGCTATCGGGACCACGGTGGTGAGAAGTCTCGAGGCATCAACGAAGAATAATCTCGTCTCACCTTTCAAAGGTGAGACAGATATTTTCATATTTCCGGGGTTCCAATTTAAGATCATTGATGCCTTGTTTACCAATTTTCATCTACCGGAATCCACGTTACTCATGCTCGTGTGCGCTTTTGGCGGGAGAGAATATGTCATGAATGCCTATCGTCATGCGGTTGAGCAACAATACCGCTTTTACAGCTACGGAGATGCCATGTTTGTCACTAGATTCCATTCCGATCCCGCGCATGCGATTTGAATTGATCGCCTCGGTAGGCCCCGCGCGCCGCGGGAGGCTGTTCTTCGATCGTGGCACGGTCGAGACACCGGCTTTCATGCCAGTCGGCACCTATGGAACGGTCAAGGGCATGACACCGGAGGAACTTCGTGAGACCGGCGCCGATATTATTCTGGGTAATACCTTTCATCTCATGCTGCGCCCGGGCATGAATGTCATCAAGGCGCATGGCGGATTGCATCGCTTCATGCACTGGGACGGCCCCCTGCTCACGGACTCCGGTGGATTCCAGGTCTGGAGCCTGGGTCAGATGCGCAAGCTAAGCGAGAAGGGGGTATTGTTCCAGTCGCCGGTGGATGGTGCGCGTTTCTTTCTCGGACCGGAAGAGTCCATGATGATGCAACAGGCGCTCGATGCCGACATCATCATGATCTTCGATGAATGCACAAATCATCCGGCCACCGAGGCCGAGGCGCGCGCTTCGATGGAACTTTCCTTACGTTGGGCCGAGCGCTCAATAATAGCCCATGGTGATCATCCTGCCGCGCTGTTTGGCATCGTGCAGGGAGGAATGTTTGAACACCTGCGCGATATCTCGCTAACGGGACTCAAGCAGATTGGCTTTGATGGCTATGCTATCGGCGGCTTGTCGGTAGGGGAAACCAAGACCGAAATGTTCCGCATTCTCGACCATCTGGCGCCGCAAATGCCGGCCGACAAGCCGCGTTATCTCATGGGTGTGGGCACACCGGAGGATCTCGTCGAAGCTGTGCGCCGCGGCATGGACATGTTCGATTGCGTGCTGCCCACACGAAATGCGCGTAACGGCTGGCTTTTCACCCATAACGGTGCCGTCAAGATCAAGAACAGTCGACATGCGCGTGACACCGGGCCGGTGGATCCGCAATGCGACTGTTATACCTGTCGGCATTACAGCCGGGCCTACCTGCGGCATTTGCAGCAGGCCAATGAAATTCTCGGCGCCCGTCTCGCCACGATCCACAATTTGCACTATTACCAGCGTCTGATGCGAGAATTGCGCCAGGCCATTACTGAAAAACAACTGGATGAATTCATCGAGAAGTTTTATCGTATGCGCCGCCTGGTCGCCTCCCCGGAGGGGCCAGACGGACCCAACTGACATCAACTCAAGGAAAAATTGATGAACTTTCTGATTTCCGAAGCCTGGGCCGAGGCCCCGGCCGCCGCCGGCGCTACGGCACAGGGCAGCCCGTTTACGACGCTGATCATGCTGGGGGTATTGTTCGCCGCGTTTTATTTCATCCTCATCCGGCCACAGGCCAAGCGCGCCAAGGAACACAAGGCCATGATTGCCGCGCTCGCCAAAGGTGACGAGGTGGTGACGGCGGGGGGCGTGCTGGGGCGGGTCACGACTCTCGGCGATGTTTATGTCACGGTCGACATCGCTGAGGGCGTGGAGGTCAAGGTACAGCGCCAGGCGGTACAAACGGTGCTCCCCAAGGGCACGATCAAGACAATTTGAGGATGGCTAAAGCCCCCAGAATCACCAGGAGCGTGAAATATTAAGAATTCTTCCTTTTTTTGCCGGCGCTCTTAGTGTCCTCGACAGATCTGAATCAATAATGAACAGATACCCACTCTGGAAATATCTTCTGGTTCTCACCATCGTTGTGGTCGGGTTTGTGTATGCCTTGCCCAATCTTTATGGCGAGTATCCCGCCGTCCAGATTTCCCCCACGCGCACCACCATTGTCGACCAGGCCGTGCTCGCGCAGGTTAAGGACAAGCTCAACCTGGCGAATATTCCCTACAGTGGTGCGGTGCTTGATGAGCAGGGCGCACGGATACGCTTCACCGACACCGAGATCCAGATTCGTGCGCGCGATCTGATTCAGAAAGCACTTGGCGACAACTACGTCGTGGCACTTAATCTCTTGCCGGCAACACCTGCCTGGTTGGCGGCCATCAACGCCAGGCCCATGTACCTCGGTCTCGATCTGCGCGGGGGCGTGCATTTCCTGATGCAGGTGGACACGGCGGCCGTCCTTAAAAAAGCCGAAGAAAATTACACCGATGATATGCGACGCGTGATGCGTGAGGCGCGAGTGCAATACCTGACGGTCAGCCGGCTGGAGCGCGGAGGAATCGAGGTTCGATTTCGCAACGAAAGCGAGCGCGAGAAAGGCCTGTTAGTGATGCGCAAGGAATTGCAGGAACTCGATTTCACTGAATTTGAGCGTGGCGGTGATTTTGTCTTTCGCGCCAGCATGAAACCGGCCACCGTTACCGAGAAAAACCGGTTCGCGCTGGAACAAAATATCAATTCTCTGCAAAACCGTGTAAACGAGTTGGGCGTGGCCGAACCGGTTATCCAGCAGCAGGGATCGGATCGCATCGTGGTGCAGCTGCCCGGCGTGCAAGATACCGCCCGGGCCAAGGAAATCCTCGGACGCACGGCAACGCTTGAGATCATGATGGTGGACGAAGAACATGACCTTGCGGGCGCTGTTTCCGGGCAGGTCCCGCCCGGCTCAAAACTCTACAAAATGCGTGACGGACGCCCGATCCTGCTCAAGAACCGGCTAATTTATTCGGGCGACAATATCATCGATTCTGCACCAGGTTTTGACAGCCGGACCAGCAGCCCGATCGTTTCCATCACCCTCGATGCCCGTGGTGCGTCTATCAATCAGCGTGTGACCGGTGAAAATGTTGGCAAGCGTATGGCAGTGAATTACGTTGAAATCAAGTCCGAACCCCGGCTGGACGAACAGGGACGTCCACTGCTGGATGCCAACGGGCGTGTGCTCCGTGTTAGCCGGCGCGTGGAGGAGGTTATCACCGCGCCGGTCATCCGCTCACAATTAGGCAAACGTTTTCAGATCGAGGGCCTGGATTCGGTGCAGGAGGCCAATGAGCTGTCGCTGCTGCTGCGTGCGGGGGCCTTCGCCGCGCCGGTGGTGATCATCGAGGAACGCACCGTGGGCCCGAGCCTCGGCGCCGACAATATCGCCAAGGGATACAATTCCATCTGGGCGGGCTTTGCGGCGATCGCCATCTTTATGGTTATTTACTACATCATCGTTGGCTTTATTTCGGTCGCGGCGCTGGCCGTCAATCTTCTGTTGCTGGTGGCCTTGTTGTCCATCCTCCAAGCCACGCTGACGTTGCCCGGCATGGCCGCCATCGCCCTGACTGTCGGCATGGCGATTGATGCCAACGTGCTTATCAATGAGCGTATCCGCGAGGAATTGCGTAACGGCAATACGCCACAAGCCAGCATTTTTGCCGGATACGAACGCGCGTTTGGCACGATTTTGGACTCCAATGTCACCACGCTGATCGCTGGCCTGGCCCTGCTCGTATTCGGCTCGGGGGCGGTGCGCGGGTTCGCGGTCGTACTGTGCCTTGGCATCATGACCTCCATGTTCAGCGCCGTCATGGTGTCACGCGCCCTGGTCAACCTGTACTACGGAAGCCGGCGCAAACTTGAAAGAATATCCATCGGCAATACCGCCTGGAAAGAATCCGAAGTTACACAGGGATAAGGTCGCCATGGAATTCTTCAAGATCAAGAAAGACATTCCCTTCATGCGATTCGCGCTGGTGTTCAACGTGATCTCGGTCGTCACGTTTATCCTCGCCGTGATCTTTCTGGTTGTGAAAGGACTTAACTTCGGAGTGGACTTTACCGGCGGCACGATTATGGAACTGAGCTATTCTCAGCCGGCCGACGTGCCCAAAATCCGTGATTCACTCGCTCAACTGGGTTTGCAGGAGGTCGCGGTGCAGAATTTTGGCACTTCTCGCGATGTCTTGATTCGATTGCCGTTAAAGGCGGAAACGTCCACGGCCAAATTGTCCGAAAACGTATTGGCTTCTTTACGTCAGGCGGATCCCACGGTCGAATTACGCCGCGTGGAATTTGTCGGACCCCAGGTTGGCCGGGAGCTGGTGGAAAATGGGGGGCTGGCGCTGTTGTTCGTCTGCATCGGCATCGTGCTTTATTTATGGTTCCGTTTCGAGTGGAAGTTTGGTGTGGCCGCCATCGTCGCCAACCTGCATGACGTGGTGATCATTCTCGGTTGTTTTGCCCTATTCCAGTGGGAGTTTTCGTTGCCCGTGCTGGCGGCGGTGCTGGCCATTCTTGGTTATTCCGTCAATGAATCGGTGGTGGTTTTCGACCGTATACGGGAAAATTTCCGCAAGCTGCGCAAAAGCTCGACCATTCAAATTATTAATAACGCCATTACGCGCACCATCTCCCGCACTATCATCACGCACGGCAGCACCCAGATGGCCGTGCTCGCCATGCTTTTTTTCGGCGGCGAGGCGCTCCACTATTTCGCGCTGGCGCTGACCATCGGTATTCTGTTCGGGATCTATTCCTCGGTGCTGGTGGCAAGCCCGATCGTTATGTGGCTGGGCGTATCGCGTGAAGATTTGATGCCAGCCAAGAAAGAAACTCTCGAGGACGGCCGTCCCTAGCGTTATACGTTCGGCGCACCAAAGCCGGGCATTTTCCCATGTTATTCACCAACGTCGTGCGTCTTGGCGTACGCGCGACGTGCTGCTGCGTCTGCGTTTCTCGCTGAATCAAGCGGTTAGTGTCATCAAGCCTCATGGCACAGCGGTTGCTATGCCCTTTGATGGGCTTCCGGCCAACTCTTTAGCCGGCGCACACCGCTCGGCCGTTATCGCCCCGATCTGCCGGCTTGGCTTGACGCCGTGCGCGCGCGCCACGGCGGTGGAGGCCCGAGAGCGTTTCGGAGTCGCCAGGGAACTCGCGTTTGAGCTGGAAAACAGCTTCGTGCATGGTGCACGGAGCATTCTGCGCATAACTTCGTAATATGAACGTAATCCTATCCGATATTGGCAGATCATATCGCTATTGCTCGTACTGGCGCTGATCGCCGCTCTATTTGTGCGTTAACCCGGGGATTGCCACAACTGCGCAGGCCGCGCTGGCAAGTTGTATGCCTGAGCGCACAGTGAAATAATTCCCGTGCTCGCGAGCCCAGCGCGGGTGCTTTCCAACCAAGAGAAAGGAGTCGGCAATGCATCCAGGATTTGCGCGAATCGGACTGCGACTAACCCTGGTTTTATTGCTTTCACTCTCGGGTTGTTCCCGGGCGCTCGTCTATTCCGAAGATGATCGTTCGCGGTCCGAGGCGGTGCGTTCAGCCGACTGGATCGCCAGTTTGCCCGAGGGTGAGACCAAGCGGCAGGTGATACTGGGTTGTACGCCATGTCACCAAATCGGACCGCCGGTGGCCTACCGCAAGACGCTTGATGAGTGGCGCGAGGTGAACAAGCGCATGAAGCTGATTGACGATAGCCTTGATCTCAATCTCATTCGGCTCGACGCCGAGGTGCTGTCGCAGTGGCTCGCGGCCAATGCCAAGATGCCCAAACACGGGCGCTACATTGAAACGGCGAAAGCGGATATCCGCGAGTACCCGGCCGGTGCCAAAGTCGGCTTCTACCACGACATGACGGTGAGCGCCGGCAAGGCCTGGATCGCGGATTACTTCGGAAACAAACTCTACAGCGTCGACATCGAGACCGGATCGGTGGACAGCTTCGATATTCCGGTGAGCGTCGAGCCTGGCAAGCCGGGTGGGGCGCATCAGATCGACATCACGCGCGACGGCATGGTTTGGATGACCTTCACCAAGGCCGAGCAGGTCATCCGTTTTGATCCCGGCACGAAGGAATTCAGGGTTTACTCCGATTTCCAGAAGGGCGCCAACATTCAATATTTCGTGATGGACGCTGAACGTTATATCCACGAGGATGTGGGCGTTGGGATCTGGATGACAAACTTCTCGCGTGAATTTTTGACTCGCCTCGACCCGAAAACGGGCGCGGTGCAGAATTTCGCGACTCCGCGCACCGCGCATCTTCCCGAAAAGGGCGTGCACCTGTACGCGGCGGTGGCCGACAGCCAGGGGAACATTTGGTACACGGAAACCCACGGCAACCGCCTCGGCATGTTAGACCCCAAGACCGGCGCGGCCTGGGAACAGGACATGCCGGAAGACTCGGTGGGACCCAAGCGCCTGGCCATCGATCTTAACGACGTGCTGTGGATCCCGGAGCTGGCAACCGGAAAAATTACGGTGTACGACACCAAGACGCGCAAGATCACGGGCCGGCTCACGCTCCCCATTGCGGGTGATTTTCCCTACGGTATTCGGCGCAATCGTTACACCGGTGATTTGTGGATAACCGGTTCGGGTTCTGACGCGCTCTACCGACTTGACCCGAAAACCCGGAAATTCACTATCTACCGCCTCCCGCGCCGCGGCGCGTACACGCGTACCGTGAGCTTCACGGAAAACGGCGATATCTGGACCAACTATGCCTCGTTCCCGAATGCGCACACACAGACGCCGTACGATGCCGGTGTCGTGGTGCGTTTGCGTCCGCGATAGTCTTCATTCGGCGCCCGCGTGGCATGGGCGGGTCCTTTCATGCATCCTTCGGCGGAATCGTATATCCTAGGCCGCTTTTCTGGCCGCCACGGCCGGTATCCGGGATATCGAAGACCGGAGTACCCCAGCGCAAGGAGTACAGTTAGAAATGTTTACCAACGACATGAGCATCGAGGGTTTCGATGAAGATTTATGGACCGCCATCCAGAACGAAGCCCGCCGCCAGGAAGAACACATAGAGCTGATCGCCTCCGAGAATTACGCCAGCCCGCGTGTGCTGGCGGCCCAGGGGTCGGTACTCACCAATAAATACGCCGAAGGCTATCCCGGTAAGCGTTACTACGGGGGCTGCGAATTCGTGGACGTGGCTGAACGCTTGGCCATCGAGCGCGCCAAACAATTGTTCGGTGCCGCCTACGCCAACGTGCAACCGCATTCCGGCTCGCAGGCCAACGCCGCGGTGTACATGGCGCTCCTAAATCCGGGTGACACGATACTTGGGATGAGCCTGGCGCATGGTGGGCATCTCACGCATGGGGCCAAGGTGAATTTCTCTGGGAAAATCTATAACGCCTTTCAATACGGTTTAAGCGACAAGACCGAAGAGATTGATTACGATCAGGTCGAGCGGCTGGCCAGCGAGCATAAGCCAAAAATGATCGTAGCGGGATTTTCCGCGTATTCGCGCGTCGTGGACTGGCAGCGCTTTCGCGATATTGCCGACAAGATCGGTGCCTATCTGTTCGTAGACATGGCGCATGTTGCCGGCCTGATTGCAGCAGATATCTACCCGAATCCGGTTCCGATTGCCGATGTCACGACCACTACCACGCACAAGACGCTGCGAGGTCCACGCGGTGGCATCATCCTGGCGAAGGCCAACCCCGAGATCGAGAAGAAGCTTAACTCGATGGTATTCCCGGGTTCCCAGGGCGGTCCCCTGATGCACGTTATTGCCGCCAAGGCCGTGGCCTTCAAGGAGGCGCTCGACCCGTCGTTCAAAAGCTATCAGCAGCAGGTGTTGAAAAATTCGCGGGCGATGGCGAAAGTTATGATTGAGCGCGGCTACAAGGTGGTGTCGGGTGGCACCGACAATCACCTCTTCCTGGTGAGCTTCATCGACAAGGGGATGACCGGCAAAGATGTTGAAGCGGCGTTAGGCGAGGCGTTTATCACAGTGAACAAGAATGCCGTGCCCAACGACCCGCAATCTCCATTCATCACCAGCGGCATGCGTATTGGCACGCCGGCCATCACCACGCGTGGTTTCGGAGAAAAAGAGTCACGCGAACTTGCCGGCTGGATTGGTGATATTCTCGATCGGCTCAACGACAACAAAGTGCGTGCCACCGTAAAGGCCAAGGTGCTGGACATCTGTCGCCGGTTTCCGGTGTATGAATCGAGCCGGGCCTAGGTAATTGCCGGATGGGGCAGTTCGCGTTTGATTCACGGCTTGCTACTATTCCCGTATGCGCTGCCCGTTCTGTTCCGCCGATGAAACCCGCGTAGTCGATTCGCGTCTTTCCGATGATGGTGATTCCGTGCGTCGGCGTCGTGAGTGCGAAGTATGCAGCGAGCGTTTCACCACCTTCGAGCGTGCCGAGCTGCGACTGCCGCAGGTAATCAAATCCGACGGTCGGCGTGAGCCATACAATGAAAAAAAGCTTAACAATGGACTTTCGCGCGCGCTCGAAAAACGCCCGGTGGATACTGACGCTGTCGAGAAGGTGATCGGGCGTATTCGGCACAAACTCATGGCCAGCGGCGAGGGTGAAATTGCCTCGCGCCGGATCGGCGAGTGGGCCATGGAGGAATTAAAGGAACTCGACCCGGTAGCATACGTGCGTTTTGCTTCCGTGTATCGCAGTTTTGATGACCTCAATGCCTTCCGCGACGAAGTTCAGCGACTGCAGAACGAGCCCAGCGCCGAACTGCGTCGCAAGCAACTGTCCCTGATCCCCGAACCCGAACCGCCTGCCAAGCCGGCCACTGGGCACGGCCGCAAGTTAACCGGAAAGAAATCATGAGAACCTCAGATGCTGATGCTCGTTTCATGGCGCGCGCGCTGCAATTGGCGCGACGCGGCATGTATACCACCGATCCCAACCCCCGTGTGGGCTGTGTAATCGTTAAAGACGGCAAAATTGTCGGCGAGGGCTGGCATGAACGCGCCGGGCAGCCACACGCCGAGATCAATGCTTTGCAGCAAGCCGGTAAGCTGAACACCCACAGTGCAGGTGTGTACTTGACGCTGGAGCCTTGCTGCCACGAGGGACGTACTCCACCCTGCACACCGGCGCTCATCAAGGCCGGTGTGAAACGCGTGGTGGCGGCCATGCGTGACCCCAATCCATTGGTGGCGGGAAGTGGATTCAAGCAGCTCGAAGCCCGGGGTATTCAGGTCGTCAACGGTTTGATGGAACGCGAGGCCGAGGCCCTCAACCCGGGTTTCATCAGCCGCATGACGCGCGGACGCCCCTACGTTCGTGTGAAAATCGCCGCGAGCCTCGATGGCCGCACCGGCCTGGCCAATGGCGAGAGCAAATGGATAACCGGCGATTTGGCGCGCGCGGATGTCCAGACATGGCGCGCGCGTAGCTCGGCGATTCTGACCGGCGTGCAAACCGTGATAGCGGACGACCCGCTGTTGACCGTGCGAGATCTGGAGATTGGCCGCCAACCCCTGCGCGTGGTGCTGGATAGCCGCCTGCGCATGCCCCCCCGGGCGAGAATGCTGCGGGCGGATGGCAAGACGCTTATCGTAACGGGTAATGACGACATGGCCTTGACGAATTCGCTGAAACAGGCCGGTGCCGAGGTGGCACGCCTCCCCACGCGCCAGAAAGCAATCGATTTAATAGAGCTTTTCAAGCACCTCGTCTGGCTGGAAGTGAATGAAGTTTTGGTAGAGGCCGGCGCTACCTTGTGCGGCACGCTGCTGCAACTGGGCCTCGTGGACGAGCTGATCATGTATTATGCGCCGCATATCATGGGCAGCCACGAACGCGGTATGTTCATGCTCCCACCCCTGGCGCGCATGGCTGAACGCGTAAACGTGGAAATATCGGATATCCGGGCCTTGGGGAAGGACTGGCGCGTCATTGCCCGGGTCAGTGAAAAACAGGATTAGGCGATGTTCACCGGAATCGTTCAGGCCGTCGGGAAAATCCTTGCCACCGAAAAAAAAGATGGTGATGCCCGCCTACGCGTCGAAACCGGCAAGCTCGACATGACGAACGTCACTACCGGCGACAGCATCGCCGTGAGCGGAGTATGCCTGACGCTGGTTGAATTTACGCCCACGGCTTTCTCCGCCGATATTTCGAAGGAGACCCTTTCGCGAACGACGCTGGGCCGTCTGCGCCCGGGCGATGCTGTTAACCTCGAAAAGGCTCTGACGCTCAGCACGCCGCTGGGTGGGCATCTGGTCAGCGGCCACGTGGACGGTGTCGGGAGCTTAACCAGTATTGAGAAGGATGGCCAATCGGTGCAGATTTGGTTTGAAGCCCCGGTGGGACTGGCCCGCTATATTGCGGAAAAAGGCTCGATATGCGTCGATGGCGTGAGCCTTACCGTCAATGGAGTGAGTGGTGCCCGATTCGGAGTGAATCTGGTCCCGCATACTTTGGCTGAAACGACGCTAAGGAATTTGAGTGAGGGCGCTATGGTAAACCTGGAAGTGGATATGCTGGCTCGTTATCTTGAACGTTTGATGCTTGATGGAAATACTGGCCGGAGCGGTTCTTCCATCACGCGCGAGTTTCTCGCCCGGAACGGATTCATCAAGTCATCCGACTAGCCGCCGGATCCCGAGGCGCCGGGCGCCTCCTTTCCGAGGCGAAGCTTTTTCGAAAGGAGGACGCCGGGCTGCCACAAGAGGCGGCGTCCTTTGAGGCGCACTGGCTGCCAACCCCGAAAGCGCTTTCGCCTCGAGCGGTGGCAGTCCCTTCGGAGACGGCGGCAGTAGCCCCTATCGAAACATGGCTCATTGCGGCTACTGCGCCCATTGCCGAAAGAGCATTCGCCTCGGGCACTGGGCGCTAGTTTCGGGCAATCACCTTGAAGCTCGCGCTGGCCCGGGCGAGGACCGTGACGCGCGTAGTATTCTTTCTTTTCATAACAAGTTTGCTGACGATGCGATATTTGCCAGGTGGCGCTTTTTCCGGTATCGGCAGCGGCGTACTTCCGGCGTAATACCCGCTGGTTAGCATTTGGTCCCCGACGAATTCCGATTTGGTGGCGATCAAGATGCCGTCGTCAGTGTAAAACTCGCGGATTTCCTCCAGCACCAGGTTCTTGTCATTTTTTCTCAGAAGATAAATTTCCTTCTGTATCTTGAGATGGTTGCAGGGTTTGATTTCCGGCGTATTCACATCCATTTTGTACTGGCGCACGACGGCGACCGCGCCCTTCGGTAATGGCTTGAAGCGACGCGCGACGGTGTCCGATTCCAGCAGGCGATATTGTGTCGTGTAATCTATTTCCTGTCGGAGTTCCTTGAATTGTTCACAACTGGTTTCCCGGATACCCGCGCATCCCGAAAGCAGCAGGATGGCGGCTAGGAACAGTGATAGCGATGACCTCGACGGATTCATGTATTGTGTACTGACCATGGCCGTTCCTTGGCAGTTATTGCGCTGTCAGCCGCCCCAGGCTTGCCGCAAGGGTTCGTATTTGTCTTTGTGTTGGCTGACTTTCTGCGGTCGGGGAGCGACGATTTGCGGTCGGGGAGCGACAATATTGTGTGTGACTTTAATTTCTTTCACGGCCGGTTCTTTTTTCCAGGTCACGATTTGTGCGCGTTGTGTGTCCTCGGTGACCTTTCGCTCGGGATTCTGATGGAGGGGGAATAGTTCAAGGACAAGCGCCAGAAGCAGTGCCGACGCCACCAGCGCGATATCGAACCGAGTGCCGCCCCAGATACGTCGCGGTGACTTGCCGGCGGAGCGCTGTTTGTGCCGCTGTCCCGACATTATTCGGGTTGGGGTCAAATCCCGACGCTCCACCAAGCCCAGTGACAAAAGCGCAGCGCGGAATTCCGCCACAGTCTGGAAACGCCGGTTGGGCTCCTTGGCGATCGCCTTAAGGATGACGGACTCCAGATCGGCTGGCAGCCGGCGTTGGAATTCCTTGGGGCTGGGCGGATTTTCCTGAACATGCGCATGCATGAGGGCATAATCCGTGCGACGTTCGAAGGGCAGGCGTCCTGTGACTGCCTCGAACAAGCTGATGCCGAGCGTGTAGACATCCGAGCGTCCATCCGTCTCTCGACCGTTGATTTGCTCGGGCGATATGTACAGAAGCGTTCCGACCATGGCGCCGTTCTGCGACGAATCATGATTGTCCAAGAGCCGGGCAATGCCAAAATCCATTAATTTGATCCCGCCATCGCGCTTGATGAAAATATTGCTGGGCTTGAGGTCTCGGTGCACAACGCCCATCTGATGAATGTGTTCCACGCCACGCATGGCTTGGTCGAATACACGCACAGCTTCCGGCACCGACAGCGGCCCATAGTGTCGTAGTCGGCTTTCCAATGTCTCGCCCTCGACGTACTCGAGAACCAGGATCTGCCCCACGGGGTGGTCCATCATTTCGAACAAGGTGACGACATGGGGGCTGTTCAGCCGCGCCTGAGCCTGCGCCTCGGTGTGGAAGCGTTTAAGGTATTCGGGGTATTTGCTTAGCCTGGGTGGCAGAACCTTGAGGGCGACGGTGCGATTGAGCTCTGTGTCGTGCGCACGATACACCACGCCCATCCCACCGATCCCGATACGGCTCAGGGTCAGGTAGCGTCCGACCATGCTGCCCGCCTCGAGCGGCTCAATAGTCGTCTCGCCCGCTGAATTCGAAGCCAGTCGGGCCCGGCGTTCGGTAAAACGGTCGGAAATAATGACAGTGCTTTGCAGCTTGTCGGCCTTGTTGGCTTTGGCTGACATCGTTATCGCATCCGGATTTGTTAAGTAATCCGCGGATGCCACCCCCCTGGCAGAACCCGCACCTACTATAAGGAGTATGGCCCTCGCTTAGCCCCGTGCGAGACTAGCCGTGATAAAAGTTGAAGGATTCCCGACAAACGGTGTCACCGACAATGGGGTTGATTCCCAGACGGGATCAGGGCAATGAAGGGCAAAATAGGGGATAATGCACACCCAATTTAGGGTTTTCCCGTGTTTTTATGCCCATTAGCCCGATTACCGAGATTATTGACGAGATCATGCGCGGTCGCATGGTCGTTCTGATGGACGACGAGGACCGTGAGAACGAGGGCGACCTGGTCATGGCCGCCGCGTGTGCACGTCCGGAAGATATCAATTTCATGGCGCGTTACGGTCGTGGACTGATTTGCCTCACGCTGACCCAGGATCGATGCCGTCAACTGCAATTGCCCCTGATGGTGAACGATACGCATCATCGACGTTCCACCAATTTCACTGTGAGCATTGAAGCCGCAGAAGGAGTCACCACCGGGATCTCCGCCGCGGATCGCGCCCGCACTATCCAGACAGCGGTTAGAAAGGATGCCAAGCCGAACGATCTTATTCAGCCCGGTCATGTGTTTCCCCTGATGGCGCAGCGCGGCGGTGTGCTCGCGCGCGCCGGTCATACCGAGGCTGGCGTCGATCTCGCGCGTCTCGCCGGACTCGAGCCCGCGAGCGTAATCTGCGAGATCATGAATGAAGACGGATCCATGGCGCGACTGGCGGAGCTGGGGCGATTCGCTCGGGAACACGGGCTCAAAATCGGCACCATTGCCGATCTCATCCGTTATCGCATGGAACATGAATCCACCATCCAGCGCGTCGGCGAGTGTGTGATGCCGACGGAATTCGGCGATTTTCGCGTGATGGCCTATCACGACGATATCGGTGACTCGGTGCACTTGGCATTGGTCAAGGGAGAGATACGCCGAACACAAGCAACACCAGTACGGGTACATGTGCAGGAAAGTCTGCTCGATCTTGTCAGCACCGCGCATCGTGCCGGTTCCTGGACGCTCCACGAGGCGCTCGCTTACGTCGCCGGGGAAGGCGCTGGCGTGGTGGTGATCTTGCAACAGGAAGAAAAACCCAGTGATCTGGTTCAACGTGTCCGGCATTTTCAGGGGCAGGGCAAAACTTTAGAATCAACGACTGGCAAACGTGGACACCAGGAAATGCGTACTTATGGCCTAGGCAGCCAGATTCTTGCCGACCTCGGCGTGAGTAAAATGCGTGTGCTGGGCCATGCCATGAAGGCACCGGGTCTTTCCGGTTTCGGACTGGAGATCGCAGAATACATTGAAAACAACCCAGCAAAGATCTCGGACACTCATCGCAAACAAAACAAAGAGAAAAAGGTAACCGGATGAATGACGTGAAAAGCATAGACGGTGATCTGATCGCGCGCACTGCACGGTTTGGAATTGTTCTCGGACGTTTTAACAGTTTTATCGGAGAGCGCCTGCTCGAAGGTGCGATTGATACATTGGTGCGTCATGGTGCCGAAGCTGTTAACATAGAAGTTGTTCGCGTACCGGGTGCATTCGAGATGCCGCTGGCGCTGAAGACCATGGCCACCAGCGGAAGGCATGATGCCCTGATCGCACTTGGTGCGGTGATTCGCGGCGAGACGCCGCATTTTGAATACGTTGCCGGTGAATGCGCCAAGGGCATTTCGCAAGTCGGCATGCAGTTTGATCTGCCAGTCGCCTTCGGCGTGCTCACGGTGGACACCATCGAGCAGGCCATTGAACGCGCCGGCACCAAAAGCGGGAACAAGGGCGTGGACGCCGCGCTCAGCGCCATTGAGATGGTGAACCTGCTCAAAAAATTACGCGTTTGACGGAGGACCTATGGTCAAGGGCAGTCGTCACAAGGCACGTCGTGCCGCCGTGCAGGCCCTTTATCAGTGGCAGCTTACCGAGCAGCCACCGCGCGATATTGAGGATCATTTCATACTCGATCACGAAATGAATGGTGTCGATCTCGATTATTTCCATCATCTGGTACGCGACATTCCCCTGCATCTGCACGAGCTGGACGACCACATCTCCCCGCACCTTGACCGAAAATTAAGTGATGTCGATCCCGTCGAGCTCGCGTGCCTGCGCATCGGCACCTACGAATTCGAATTTCAACCCGAAATTCCCTATAAAGTCATCCTGAACGAGGCTGTGGAACTGGCAAAAACCTTCGGCGCGGAACACGGCCATAAATACGTCAACGCCATCCTCGACAAGATCGCCGCGGGCCTGCGCTCGCGCGAAATTCAAGCCGAGCGTTCCACGGCCTGAATTCGGCCGTGAACGAATTCGAACTCATCCGGACTTTCTTCGCCCGACAGGACGTCACGCGGCCCGATGTCGTGGCCGGCATAGGGGATGACGCCGCGTTACTGCGACTGCGCCCCGGCCAGGAACTGGCGGTGACTTCCGATCTGATGGTGTCCGGCGTGCATTTTTCTCTCGATGCCGATCCATTCTCCCTTGGACATAAGGCCTTAGCAGTCAATTTGAGCGATCTCGCGGCAATGGGCGCGGAACCGGCCTGGTTCATGTTGAATCTGACACTGCCCAAGGTCGATGCCCGCTGGCTGGAGGCATTTTCCCGGGGGATGTTTGAGCTGGCACGGGAATACAGGGTGCAACTCGTGGGCGGAGATACCTCACGTGGGCCGCTCTCCATCGCCATCGAGGCCCATGGTTTCGTTCCTGAAGGCAAGGCACTGCGGCGTTCGGGCGCAAGAGAGGGTGACCGCGTTTATGTTACCGGGACGCTGGGCGATGCGGCTATGGCACTAGATCATCGACTTGGAGGAATTCGCCTGGCGGAAAACGAACTCTCAGTATTGTCAGAGCGCCTTGACCGTCCTGCGCCTCGTGTACGGGAAGGAATGATGTTGCGGGATATCGCCAGCAGCGCGATCGATATATCCGACGGCCTGGTGGCGGATCTCGGGCATATCCTGGAAATGAGCCATGTAGGCGCGCAGCTCCAACTTGAGAAAATTCCTGTTTCCCCGCTATGCCGTCTGCATATCCGTGAAACGGGCTGGGACACGATACTTGCCTCGGGCGATGACTATGAATTGTGCTTTAGCGTGCCGGTAAAAAATATTACGGCATTGGAAAAGCTCCGATCGAACAGTGGATTCCACTGGATCGGTGTGATTGAGGCAAAGCCTGGGGTGCGCATCCTGGATGAGGCCGGAAAACCATACTATCCACAACAATCCGGCCATGATCACTTTTCAATAATAGCTAAGAAAACCACATGAGAATTGGAACGCCATTGAGTTCTGGCGCCACACGCGTGATGTTGTTAGGCGCGGGGGAGCTGGGGAAGGAGGTCATAATCTCATTGCAGCGCTTGGGGGTCGAAGTGATTGCGGTCGATCGCTATCCCGACGCGCCAGGACACCAGGTGGCGCACCGCGCGCACGTGATCAATATGGCGGACGGTGCCGCCCTGCGTGCGCTCGTGGAGAAGGAGCGACCGCACATTCTCGTTCCCGAGATCGAGGCAATTGCCACCGACATGCTGGCCGATATTGAGCGCGACAAGCTGGCCGAGGTGATTCCAGTAGCTCGGGCGACACAGCTCACCATGAATCGCGAGGGCATTCGCCGGCTTGCGGCAGAAACCCTGGAATTGCCAACCTCGCGCTACGCCTTTGCCACCAATCTGATCGAACTCAAGGAAGCCATCGACGGCGGAATCGGTTATCCCTGTCTCATCAAGCCGGTGATGTCATCGTCCGGCAAGGGCCAGTCCATGGTGATCGGACCAGACGATGTCGCCCAGGCGTGGGAATATGCCATGAGTGGCGCGCGCGTCAACCAAGCGCGAATCATCGTCGAGGAAATGATTAATTTCGATTACGAAATCACGCAACTAACGGTACGAGCCGTGGGTGATTCGGGAAAAGTAGAAACTTTTTTCTGTGAGCCGATTGGCCACGTGCAGGTCAAGGGAGATTATGTCGAGTCATGGCAGCCTCAGACCATGAGCCAGAAGGCGCTTAACCGCTCACGTGAGATCGCCAAAAGTATCACGGATAACCTCGGGGGCCGTGGCATTTTCGGTGTCGAGCTGTTCGTTAAAAGTGATCAGGTCTGGTTTAGCGAGGTCAGCCCACGTCCCCATGACACCGGCATGGTGACCTTGATCACCCAGAATCAGAACGAGTTTGAATTGCACGCGCGCGCGATTCTGGGCCTGCCTGTTTCAGTTGCGTTGCGCGCAACGGGGGCGAGCGCGGTGATTTACGGCGGCGTAGATGCCAAGGGCATTGCTTACGAGGGCGTGGACGAAGCCCTGCGTGTGCCGCAGTCTGATTTACGCCTGTTCGGTAAGCCAGAGGCTTTCACTCGCCGGCGTATGGGTGTGGCACTCGCCAACGGCGCCACGACCAACGAGGCGCGCGAGCGGGCCAAGCTCGTCGCGTCGAAAATCAGGCCCATCAAGGTTTGAGACTAGCCCTCCATGCTGACATGCACGCTTTGTAAACCGGTTAATGAGATTGTCCTGTGGCAGGGCAAACGGTGTCGCGTGATTCTGGTGGGCGATCCCGATTATCCCGGTTTTTGCCGTGTTATCTGGAATGAACACGTAAAGGAAATGACTGATCTCAATGAGCCAGAACAGGCACACTTTCTCGCGGTGGTATTCGCTACGGAAAGGGTGCTGCGCAAGCAGCTGCATCCAGCCAAAATCAATCTGGCTTCGCTTGGCAACCAGATCCCGCATCTGCACTGGCATGTGATCCCGCGGTTTACCGATGACGCCCATTTTCCCGATCCGGTTTGGTCGGATCGCCGGCGCGAGTCGTCCCCGACCACGCTCGACAGCACGACGCTGGCCAGGGAACTGACGGGCCAACTGAACGATCAGATGGAATGAGGCAATTCTTGCAGCGCATCGGGATTAAACTGCTTGTCTTCTTCCTTCTTGGAATGGCATTCGTGTTGAGTCTGTCGCAGTCGGTCAGGATCACCGTGTCCTGGTGGCGGGGTGAGCTCAATACCGGACCGTGGGAATGGTTGTGGATCGGATTATTGCCGGTTTGGTTGTTCGTGTATTTTCGCTATTATTCAATCCTCCGGCCGGGATGCCGCGCCTGTCTTCCCCCGGACGATCGCTCCATGCCGCGCCATGACAACCCCGGGGAACGGAATGAACCAGCCCACGACGACCGATAACAACCGTCTCGCAGATCTCAGCCGTCTGAAAACGATTACGACAGTTGTTTATGTTTTGCAGGCCGTGACTTTGCTTCCACCTTTCGTGATCACTTATGTCATCGCTGTAATGCTAAATTACATCAAGCGCGATGATGTTCGCGGAACATGGCTGGATTCGCATTTCCGCTGGCAGATCCGCACCTTCTGGTTCAGTCTCCCGTGGTTCGTGCTGGGCGCGTTGACGTATGTTTTCATTGTGGGCTGGGTCATTATCGCCGTCACTTATCTTTGGTTGATTTACCGCATCCTCAAGGGCGGACTTAACTTGTACGACGGCAAGCCGATGTACGCCACCGCCGCTTCCCCACCTGTTTGAAAATCCTCGCGCTCGATACCTCAACCGAAGCCTGTTCCGCCGCGATTTGGACGGACACGGCAGTTCTGGAGCGCTTTGAGCTGGGGAGCCAGCACTCCGACCGCATTCTCTCCATGGTCGATGAACTGCTGACGGAATCAGGATTCTCCCTCTCGGGGTTCGATGCCATCGCCTTCGGCCGTGGCCCGGGGTCGTTCACGGGGCTCCGCATCGGCGCCGCTGTGGCACAGGGCCTGGCCTTCGGTGTGGACCTTCCGGTCACGCCAATCTCTTCGCTTGCGGCATTGGCGCAAGGCATCGAGGTGCCCCGTGTGTTGGCAGCCTTCGATGCGCGCATGATGCAGGTTTACAGCGGTGCTTACGAAAGAAACGCTCAGGGTCTTGTCACGCTCATCGGGATGGAATCCGTGACGGCTCCGAACGGGGTTCCGTTACCCGCGGGAAAAGACTGGTGCGGGGCCGGGAGCGGATGGGACCGATACCATAACGCGCTGCTTAAGCATCTCGGAAAATGCATCGAGACGTGGCACGCGCTGCGCTATCCCCATGCCCGCGACGTCGGCCGGCTTGGCGCGGCGGCGCACCGGGGGCATCGATCGGTTGCCGCGGAGCTGGCGCTGCCGGTATACCTGCGCGACGAGGTAGCGGTTAAAAAACAGAATATGTCATGATCGAGCTGCGATGTACGATCGATCTTCTTTAGTTTATGAATAAATATTCGATGAATTGCTTTCCCTGTCTGTCGGGCGCATTTATACTTGCGTCAGAATCAGAGAGTTGGTTCTGCTCATAACGTAAAGGGAGATGAAGTACGCTGGCAACAGCAATATTAATAAATTACCATGACTAGAAGGAAGGGAACAATGTATTGCCATTTTAGGTGCGTATATTTTTTTTCGATTCTCGGGATTGTTGTTTTTGCTCCCGGGTGTGCCACGATTACTTCGACAGTGACACAACCCATAACCGTGACAACGAAAGCAAGCGATGGTGATCCATTGGATAAAGTGGATTGCGTGCTGAGCAACGATTCAGGAAATTGGCGAATCACCACCCCAGCCGAGGTGTCTGTTGAACGCTCCGCGAATGACCTCTTGGTTACATGCAAGAAGGAAGGACATGCGGATGGTTTCGCGAAGGCTATTTCACGCGCCGCTCCTGGTATGTGGGGCAATATTCTTGTATTCGCTGGAGTGGGCGCTATTATCGACCACAACACGGGAGCGGGTTACAACTATCCACGCTACATAGCAATTAGAATGGGAACAAACGTAACCATTGATCGACTCGATGAGGATAGTACCGGTACAAAAGAAGAGACTGACACGGTCGCCACAACGGAGCATCAGCCCCAAATGGATGACAATAAACTGTTAGGTCCGTAAAGAATGAGCAAAAGATTAAACAATCAGCAAAATACTGGTCGTGTTCAGCTCTTGAGATGTTTGACCAGGCCCGTGCCGTACAAAATGGAGATGGCTATTTCTTCCACCGACATCGATGTGGTGTCGAGCAGGGGAACATGTGCTTGGCGGAGCAGGGCTTCAGCGTGACGGATTTCGCTCTGGCAGTTTTCCAACGAGGCGTAGCGACTGTCGGGTTTGCGTTCGTGGCGAATTTTAGCCAGCCGCTCCGCCGAGATCGTCAGCCCGTAAAGCTTGTCTCGGTGAGTTAGCAGCGGTTTGGGCAGAGCCTGTGCCGTGAAATCATCGGGTGTCAAAGGATAGTTGGCGCCGTAAATTCCATATTGCATTGCTAAGTACAAACAAGTGGGCGTCTTGCCCGTGCGAGAGACGCCGACCAGTATCACTTCCGCCCGGTCATAGTTGGCCGTATGAACACCATCATCATGTGACAGCGCGTAATTCAGCGATTCCATGCGTTTCTGATAAGCCAGCTCATCGCCTATTCCGTGGCTAAGCCCGAGCGCATGTGATGACTCAAGACCCAGTTCCGCTTCCAGAAGACGGATAAAATCGGCAAACAAATCGATGACAAAGGCGTTTTCGGATGTCAACGACGCGCGCACGTCTTTGTCGATCAACGTACTGAAGACGATCGGTTTCTGTCCTTCTTCCCGGGCGGTTTCATCGATCCGGGTGAGTGTGGCCCGCGCTTTTTCTACGGTATCCACGAACGGATAGGTACGCTTGCGGAATTCGATCCCGGGAAACTGGGTGAGCAGAGTCTTTCCGAGCAATTCGGCAGTTATGCCGGTGCGGTCGGAGACGAAAATTACGGTGCGTTGAGCCTTGTCGGATGTCATGCCGGTGTCATGTTAGCCGAATCGTAACGTCAAACAACGCGATTCTGAGGTGTCCCGCGCACAAAGGCCTCGATATTTTCGATCAATTGATCCACCATGATCTGCATAGCATTACCACTGGCCCAGGCAACGTGCGGCGTCAAGATGAAGTTCGACAGGCACAGGTCAAGCAGGGGGTTCCCTTCCCGCGGAGGTTCCGTGGTTAGAACATCGAACCCGGCACCGCCGATTTTGCCTTCTTTCAGGACCGCGGCGAGTGCGGCTTCATCCACCAACCCTCCGCGGGCGGTGTTGATGAGCAGGGCATGGCGCCGCATTTTCTCAAGTTCCGGCGCCCCGATCAGGTGCTGCGTCTCGGCGGTGAGCGGGCAGTGAAGCGTAATGACGTCACTTTCTGCCAGCATTTCATCGAATGCGGTGCGACCGGTCCGCACCGAAGTGGCGCCTTTATGTTCGGCCACCAACACACGCATGCCGAAAGCCTCGCCCAGTTTGGCAACGGCCTTACCCAGCGCGCCATGACCCACGATACCCAGCGCACTGCCGTGCAGGTCAAGGATAGGGCGGGTGTACAGGCAGAACTGCTCTGCTTTTTGCCACAGCCCATTATGCACGTCCTCGTGGTAACCGGGCAGATTGCGTCTCAGGGCCAGAATCAATGTAAAGACATGCTCAGGAACGGCGTAAACGGCATAGTTCCGGATATTGGATACGGTGATCTTGTGTGCCCGGCAGTATTCCAGATCGACGTTGTCTGTTCCCGTCGCGCACACGGCAATCATCTTGAGATTATGTAGTGGTGCAAGCTTTTTCGCCTTGAGCGGCACCTTATTGCTAATGGCAATCGTTGCGTCTTTCAGGCGCTCGGTAACTTCCGCGGTGGACGTGGCGGAATAATCCTGCCATTCATGCGGAAAGGTAGGCCGGCGGATGTCGGCCTTTACGCTGTCACGATCAAGAAAGACGATGCGTTCCATGCAATAGTTCAGTCAGGAAGAGGAGGAGTAAGGAGCCTCGGATAATGGCTCGGCGGCTGGACGCACACGTGCAATCTCGATGGCGGTGCCGCGGGTGCGCAGAATTTCCACCGTATAGCCGTGGATCATGAGACTGGTGCCGGGTTCCGGGATGTCCTCCAGGTATTCAACGATTAGACCATTCAACGTGCGGGAATCGTCAGTGGGCAATTTCCAATCGAGCTGACGGTTGAGATCACGCAGGTTGACGGTCCCGCGGATAAGGTAGCTTCCGTCACTTTGCGGGTGGACGTTCTCGATGGTGCCCATGGTTTTGGCGGAGAAATCGCCTACGATCTCCTCGAGGATTTCATCCAGCGCCACCAGTCCCTGAATGTCTCCGTATTCGTCCACCACCAGCCCGACGCGGCGCTTGACCTGCCTGAAGTTGAGCAGCTGTGTGGTGAGCGTCGTTCCCGAAGGAATGAAATAAGGCTCGATGATCGCCTGCTCCAGCGATAGCCGGTCCAGCTTGCCTTCGCGCATCAGATTTAGAACCCGGCGCACGTGCACCATGCCGGTGACATTGTCGAGGCTGCCGCGGAAGACCGGCATGCGCGTGTATCGGCTGCCCGTGATTTGCGCCACGATGTCGTCCCATTCCGCATCAAGATTCACCCCTTCGATTTTGCCGCGCGGCACCATGACGTCGTCGACAGTAATCTTTTCCAGATCGAGAATGGCCAAGAGCATGTCCTGATGCGATTCCGGAATAAGCACGTCTGCTTCGCGCACCAGTGTGCGTAATTCTTCCGCCGTGACTTCGGTGGCATGCTTTTTCTGGATCGATACGCCGAAGATTCGAAGTGTCCGATTGGCGATCGCATTCACCAGCCACACGATCGGGTAGAAAAGCCACAGCAACGGCTGGAGCACGTACGCCGCCGGGAAGGCGACTCGCTCCGGATTGAGGGCGGCGAAGGTTTTGGGTGCCACTTCCGAAAAGACGAGTATCAGAAAAGTCAAAATACCCGCAGCGATGGCTATCGCCTTTTCGCCATAGAGCTCCAGTGCCATGACGGTGGCCACCGAGGAAGCCGCGATGTTGGCAAAGTTGTTGCCGATCAGAATCACGCCCAGGAGGCGATCCGGCCGTTCCAGCAGTTTGCGCGCGATGCGCGCACCACGATGCCCCGAATCCGCCATACCGCGCAGGCGGTAACGATTGAGGGTCATCAGACCGATTTCGGCGGCGGAGAAAAAACCGGACAACAGGATGAGAAAAATCAAGGCGCCCGTCAAGACGCCGAGGGAAATGTCAGCCAAGGGCTGCAAGCCTCTTCAGGATACGGGATTTTGATTTTAGCACCATTGCTGCGACGGCCCCAATTTGGCGCCAGCCAAGCGATATTGGCGTCTATTTCGCCGGAGTGAGCGCGCAGACTATGTTGAGTGGGCAATCCACTTCGTGGTTATTCCCGAGCTTCTTCCAGACATGCTCCAGCACTTGTTCCTCCGTGCGGAAGAAATTTTCGGCGCCAATTTTCTCGTACAGGCCGGTGCGTTCGAAAACGTCCAGCACCTGTCTTTTCGCGCCGACGAACATGACTTCGATGCCACCCGCTTTCAGGCGCTCGCTCAGGTACGTGAGCATTTCCTCGCCCGTGGCGTCAACTTGATTGATGCCATCTGCGAGCACGATCACGTATTTCAGGTCGGGCTTAGCGACGATGCGCTCCTGAAGTTTGTCTTCGAAATAGCTGGTATTGGCGAAATACAGGGATCCGTCAAAACGGATCATGGTGATATTCTTGCAAGTGTCCAGTCCAAACAATTCGGCATCGCGTAGCGTCCCGTCCGGGTGGCGCGCCAGCACTGCCACGCGCGGCTGCATGGTGCGGTAAAGGTATAGGATCAGCGCCAAGCCGGCGCCGATCAAGATACCCTTGTCGAGATGCGGTGCAAACGCCAGCGTCAGCACGAATGTGATGATGGCGACGAGACCATCCTGGCGGTGCGCCTTCCAAGCATGCTGGATGGCTTTGATATTTATTAGGCCGATCACGGCCATCATGATGACCGCCGCCAGGGTCGCCTGCGGCAGGTGATACAGCAACGGCGTCAGCCACAGCAGTGTCACAATGACGATGGCGCTGGTAACGACCGAGGAAAACCCCGTGATGGCACCGGCATTGATATTGACCGCCGAGCGCGAGAACGATCCCGAGGTGGGATAGCTCATCGTGAAGCTGCCGACAATATTGCCAAGCCCCTGCCCGATCAGCTCCTGGTTGGCATCGAGCCTGTGCCGCGTTTTGGTGGCCATGGCTTTGGCGATGGAAATCGCCTCCATGAAACCAATGAGCGATATGGCGATGGCCGCGGAGAGCAGCTGAAGCAAGGCGACCGAGTCGAACGTTGGCAGCGCGAAGGTCGGCAACCCCTCAGGGATATTTCCCACAACGTTTCCTCCGCCGTTCATGAGCAGCTTATCGCCATCGATGCTGCGCACGCGCCACAGGCGCTTGTCGGTCACTGCGTCGTCGGGGGCCTGCCCCACGTGGTAAAAGCGGCCTTCGGCGCCATTTTGCCCCGGCACGTAACGGAAACGTTGCTTCTTGATCTCGTCCAGATCTGCCATGGCTGACTTGACGCGACGATCCCGCCTGAGCTTGAGCGTATCGAGATTGTGCAGGGCCGCCAGCGTGCGTGAATTGTCGATGCCGTATTTAGAAATAGCATCCTGATAATTCTTCTCCGCCGCCGTGACGGCCCGATCGAGTGCAGGGATTACCTGTTTCAGCTTGGCCTGGTCATTGATGACCTCAGGCACGCTTTCGCTCTCGAATTGGCCGACAGTAACCGTTCGCAAATGCTCAAAACCGATGAAATAGGAGATAACAGTGGTTATCGCGACAGCCACGAGGACATTCGGGATGCGTGGATTGATCCGGCGCAGGGCGATCATGATGGCGAAGGCGCCGATGCCGAACAGCAGTGTTGGCCAATGTAGCTGGTGGCCGATCGCGACAAAGGTATTCCATACGGTTTCGTAATGATGCTCCGCCTTGTCGATGCGCACGCCGAAAATCTTGTCCAGCTGGGAGGTGGCGATGATGATCGCCGCCGCGTTCGTGAAACCGATGATTACCGGGTGCGAAAGAAAATTGACCACCACGCCGAGTCGCAACAGGCCGAGCGCCAGTTGAAAAATCCCCACCAGAAGTGAAAGCGTGATGGCATAGGCTATATACCCGGAGGATCCGCTCGCGGCAATCGGTTCGAGAGCCGCTGCAGTTAGCAAAGAAACCACCGCCACCGGCCCGGTGGCCAGCTGGCGCGATGAGCCAAAAAGCGCAGCGACCAGCGGTGGCATGAACGCGGCATAAAGACCGTAGTAGGCCGGTAATCCGGCAAGTTGCGCGTAGGCCATGGATTGCGGTACCAGCACCAAGGCCACGGTGATCCCGGCAATGAGATCGGCGCGCAATACTTGGGAGTTTTTTATCTCGCCGAACCAGCTAATAAAAGGAAGCAATCGACGGAGCCGTGTACCAATTAGAGCGGGACTAATTACACTGGCCATGTCGTTGGTATGTATACGAAAATATAAATATAATTATTTATTGGTGAAAGTGATGCCGTATTGTCTCAGCATACCTGTGAATAAATATTATATTCTCTTTACCGCCGCCTGATAAGCAGGTCGAGCAATGAATTCACCGGTTCAGAATGACTTCAAGTACAAACTTGCTGCCAAAGTAGGCGAGCAGAAGGAGTGCAAAACCTCCCAAGGTCCAGTGAATCGCGGGACGACCGCGCCAACCGAGGCGCCACCGGCCCAGGAGAAGAATCGCATACACGAACCAGGCGAGCACCGCCAGTACCATGTGATGGGTGAACTTGAACGGCTTGCCAAAAATCACTTCGGAAAAGAAGAAGCCGCTGATCAGTGTGAGCGTGAGCAGAATAAAACCTAATCCGATCATCTGGAACATCACGCTTTCCATGGTCTGCATGGGCGGCAGGGCGCGAATGAACCCGCCCGGGTGCCTGGCTCGGAGGTGGCGTTCCTGCATGAGCAGCATCAGGCTCTGAATTGCCGCTAGGCACAGCAAGCTGTAAGCCAGTACTGAAATAATGATATGCGCAGCCGAGACGCTTGAGGTCAGGGGCAAGGACATCTGGCCAGGCCACAGCCATTCGACCAGGATCGTCAAACCGGCTATGGGCATCACCAGGACGCCGAGATTGTCCACCGGGCGAATGAGCGAGGTGATGAGATACAAACAGGCGACGACCCAGGCCACGAGCGAAAATGCCGAAGTCAGCGCCAGATTGACTCCCGTTCCGGTCCACAGCACGACATAGAGCAGTGCAGCATGCAGTACGACCGCTCCGAGTACGAGGCTGAGAATACCGATTTTGATGCCCCCCGTAACGAACTGGCCGCGCAAAAGACGAAGCGCCAGCAGAAAACCGGCGACAAAATAAAGCGCCGAGACGAGGAAATTCATGACGGGATTGGTCATAATTAACACAGCTCTAAATCATTCGTCTGGCCATCATACATTTCGCCTGCTTCGTTTGTCCGACCATGATGTGGGCGCATGATGGCACAGCTTGTCCTGCCTTTGAAGAGCGAAACAGATTTCCATGAGCGTATACGGCCAGCGGACGCTACACTAATGAACATCAACATTCTGGGAGCCTGTGGCGGTATCGGCGCTCAAGCACAAACGATGTCTTTACTGGAAGATCGAGACATTCTGATCGATGCCGACATCCGGGCGGGTGAGATGACGCTGCCGGAGTTGCGCGCCATCTATCACGTGTTCCTGAGCTATTCGACCCTCGATCACCTGACCATGGCGGGCAAGTATTTGGGCTGTAATATTAAGTAATCGTTATGTTTGATAACCTGAGCGAAAGATTGCAAATTACCCTCAAGCGCCTGCGTGGACAAGGGCGGCTTACCGAGGAAAACACGCGCGAAGCCCTGCGTGAAGTACGCATGGCGCTGCTCGAGGCCGATGTGGCCTTACCGGTGGTAAAGGACTTCATCGGACATGTACAGGCCAAGGCCACCGGCCGCGAAGTCATTACGAGCCTGACGCCCGGTCAGGCGCTGATCAAGATTGTTTATGATGAATTGGTGGCGCTCATGGGCGTGGCCAACGAGAAACTTGACCTCGCCGCCCGCCCGCCCGTGGTCATGCTCGTGGCAGGCCTCCAAGGTTCTGGAAAAACCACTACCGTCGCCAAGCTCGCGCGTTTTCTGCGCGAACGCGAGAATAAAACCGTCATGGTGACAAGCGCCGACGTTTATCGTCCGGCAGCCATTGAACAGTTGCAAAAACTGGCCACGGCTGTGCACGCGGAGTTTTTTCCCACCCGTCCCGAGCAGAAACCGGTGGACATTGCGCGATTAGCCATGGAAGAGGCGCGCAAGCGTCTAATAGACGTACTGATTGTCGACAGCGCTGGACGACTGCACGTGGACGAACCCATGATGCTGGAAATCCGTGCTGTGCATGCCGCCCTGCAGCCAGTGGAAACGCTGTTTGTGGTGGACAGCATGACCGGGCAGGATGCGGTGAATACGGCCAAGGCTTTCAACGACGCGCTGCCACTGACCGGTGTCATCCTCACAAAGACCGATGGCGATGCGCGCGGTGGGGCGGCGCTGTCGATCCGCCAGGTGACCGGCAAGCCTGTCAAGTTCCTGGGAGTGGGAGAGAAGCCGGATGCGCTGGAAGCGTTCTATCCGGATCGTGTGGCCGCACGTATCCTCGGTATGGGCGACGTGCTGGGTTTGGTGGAGCAGGCGAGCCTGGCTGCCGACCGGGATAAGGCGAAGGAATTTTCCCAGAAACTTTCCAAGGGCAAGGGCTTCGATCTCGTCGATTTCCGTGACCAGTTATTGCAGATGGAAAAGATGGGCGGATTGGCCAGCCTAGT
>JAOTWF010000096.1 GCA_029863005.1 Gammaproteobacteria bacterium
CAGGGAGGCCGTGCCGATCATCATGCACGCCACCAGCGTCACAAAGCGCCAGGCATCGTAAGGCCCCGTGCCCGGTGCCACGTGCAGCACGGTGAGCGCCTTGAGCCCCGGGAACTGCCCGGCAAAGTCGCTAGCCGGTTTCAGGACGCCAACGCCGACCAACGGCTCAAGCTCCATGATTCGCTGTACCGCCGCACCATACTCGAAGTGCGGAAACGCGCCGAACCCCTGCTTCGCCGACATCCAAAAGATCGGGATGAGGTAGGCAATGATCAGCACGATGTACTGCGCCACCTGTGTCCAGGTCACCGCACGCATGCCGCCCAACATCGAGCAGAGCAGGATACCCACCAGGCCGAACCACACACCCACTTCAAACGGGATGTGCAGCGCCCGCGCGGCGATGGTGCCGGTGGCGTTGATCTGCGCCGTTACGTAGGTGAACGAGGCCACCACCAGCACGATCACGGCGCAGAAGCGCGTGACATTGCCGCCGTAGCGCGTGCCGATGAAGTCCGGCACGGTATAGCAGCCGAACTTGCGCAGGTACGGTGCCATCAGCGTCGCGACCAGCACGTAGCCGCCGGTCCAGCCGACCACGAAGGCCAGATAAGCATGACCCCCGAGGAAGATGCCGCCGGCCATGGCAACGAACGAGGCGCCGGACATCCAGTCGGCCGCTGTCGCCATGCCGTTGAATACCGGTGGCACTTGGCGGCCGGCGACGTAGTAGGCGTCGACCTGCATGGTGCGCGACAGCCATCCGATCACGGCGTAGATGACGACGGTGAAGGACACGAACAAAATCCCAATGGTGTCCGCCTTCATGCCGAGTTTCTCGAACCACGCCATCAGCGCGAAGAACAGCAGGAAACCCCCAGTGTAGAGACCATAGATCCGGGGGAGGTTTTCAATAAACGTTGTTCCTTTCTTTAAGATAGGCATTTTTTATCTCCCCTTAGTCTGCTTCAGCAACGCCAAATTGGCGATCGATCCTGTCCTGCTGTTTGGCGAACACGAACAGCTGGATTACAAAAACAGCGAGTGAACCTTGTGCCGCCAAGTAGAAACCGACAGGAAACTGTAAAAAAGTGAAATTGTTGAGCTGGGGCGCAAACCAGTGAACCAGGTACGAAAATACGAACCATATGACCAAATGAATGATCATCAGGTTGCGCGTTTTCGACCAGTGCGCTTCCCGATTAGCAGCAGATATTGTAGCCATTGCTCTTCCTCCATTCTCATGTAGTGACAAACTAATTAAAGATGTCTTTTGTTGTTGCCCGTCGAAACCCTGTTAATCCTTAACGCTGCTTTGGATTGGCAGGGTCAAAACGAATGTCTCAAGTGTTATGCCATTCTTGTCGCTAGGCCCCTCCCATGCCATTGCCCAGCACCTTGCGCTCATGCGCCTGGGCCACAATATGCAACGAACTGACGGTATCGAGACCATCCGCCAGCGCGCGTTGGAGCAGAATCAAAAACAATTCACCGGTGGCCATCGCATCGTCCACCGCCCGATGGCGCGCGTGCGCCCGTAAACCGAAATAACTCAACCAGTCATCCAGTCCCGCGCGCGGCAGCTGCGCTTCGGGAAGCAACGCCGGGGCCAGATGCGCGAGATCGATCCAGGCATTCGGTAACCGCACGCCGAGCGTTTCGCGCAAATTACGGTCCAGCATGGCTTGGTCGAAACCGGCATGGAACGCCACCAGCGGAATTTTGCCAATGAATTCGAGGAATTTCATGAGGGATTCCTCCGGCGGCTTGCCAGCCGCCTGCACCTGGGGGCCGATGCCGTGAATCAAAATATTTTCGCGCTCGCTCACTTCCTCGCGGCGCAGGATCGATTCGAAATTTTCACCCGCGCGCAACCGCCGTGCCTCCACGGCCACGGCGCCGATGGAGAGCAGCCGGTCCTTGCGCACGTCGAGTCCCGATGTCTCGACGTCCACAACCAGGAAGCGCGCCTGATCCAACGGCACCTTTTCGCTGATGGCGGAGAGGTTTTTCCAGGACTCCACGCGGTCGGCGTACCCGGGGGGCAGCTCCACGTACGGTCGGAAAAGGCGTGCGAGCCAGCTCATAGCTGATAATCCAGCGCCAGGCGCGTCTGCAGTTTGCGCGCCTGACGAAAGGACTCTCGAAGGATGCGCCGGTCCAGCTCATTCAGCGAATCCGGATCGATGTGATTGTCCAAGGGACGTCCCGCGCGTTCCTGCTGCTGATGGCGGCGCATCCGCAATAACTGGATAAAGGCCAAGGCATCGCACCAGGCTTCCGCCTCATCGGTAAGAATCGCCTTCGCGGCGGCAGTGGCGCGCAACCGCGCCACGCTGTTGGTGTCGGAGATACCGTTTGCCAGTGCCAGCAACCGCGCACCGTCCACGAACGGCGTGGTCCCGCGCAGTTTCAGATCAATCGTGTGAGGATGTTCACCGCCGCTTTCGACGACGAAGTCACGCACCAGTCCCAGGGGAGGCCAGTTGCGCAGGGCGTTTTCCGCCATCAGCCGCAGGAATCGGGTGTTCGCCTTGACGCGCTTCGCCACCCAGCGTTGCAGTTCTTCCACCGGCGCACGATCTCCGTAGAGGGATCGGAAATCGAAAAAGATACTGGCTTTCAAAAGATGTTCCGGGGTGCCGTGCTCAATCCAGTCACGAAAACGGTTTTTCCACTCCTCGAGGCTAAGACAGCATTCCGGGTTGCTGGCCATGATATGGCCCGGACACAGAGGATATCCGCAGGCATCGAGCGCCTGGTTAATTTTTTGCGCCAACGGCAGCAGTTCGGCACGCACGTCCGCCGCACTTCGGCCGTCCGGTGCGAGGAAAAGAATGCCATTGTCCTGGTCGGTCTTGAGCGTTTGCTCCTGACGTCCCTCGCTGCCAAATGAAAGCCAGGTAAACGACACCGAGGGCATGCCGGTTTCGGTGAGGCACAGAGTGATAACACGCCGGGTGATATGATCATTGAGCAGCGTAATGATCTGTGTGAGCTGGGTCACCGAGGCGCCCTGCAGCAGCATCAGGTCGATGACACGATGGATGTCCTTACCGAGGCTGACCAGCGTCGCGATATTCGGGGCATGGGTGATGGAACGGCTCAACTGCACCAGCCCGACGCGCTGCAATGAGAACAGGTCGCGTTCGGACACCACACCGATCAGGCGGTTGTCCTTCACTATGCACACGTGGCCAAATCCCATGCGTGCCATGAGTGCCGCCGCCTCGTGTGCGGCCGCCTGTGGCGGCATTGAAAGCGGTAGCCGGGTCATGACCTGATCGATGGGAGATTCAAGGCTGATGCTGGCGGTCGCCACGCGATCGAGAAGATCGTGCAGCGTGAAAACCCCCATGGGCTTTTGTTTTGAGTCGGTGATGACGATGGAGCCGACGCGCTCGTTTTTCATGGACAGCAGCGCTTCTCGGATCGGCGTCTGTGGCAGACAGGCGACTGGGGCGCGGCGTATCAGGCTCGACAACGGCGCATTCAGCGAGGTCTCGCCACTGGAAACGGATGCCGTGAGACTCGCTTGCACGCCTTCCAGGGCCTGATCCAGCAGGTTGGCCAGGCGGCGCGTGCAGAAATCATGAAATACCGGGCTTTGATCGATGAGGTAGTCGAAATGCTCCCGGTCGAGCTCGAAGCAGAAGCTGTCCTCGACGGCGCGGTGCACCGTGTGGACCGGACGTCGTGCCAGCAAAGCACCAATGGGAAAACATTCCCCGGTGAGCAGTTCCCAGGCAGCGTCGTTGGCCAGATCGGACTTCCTGTCTTCCCTGGCAGTCGTATTCGACAAAATGGTTTCTGTTTCATGGACGGCGCTCATCTCCCCGCGCACGCGCCCTTGCTTGATGATGTAAAAACGGCTGGCCGCTCCGTCAGCAGGTTCCATGACGACCTCGCCCTTGGCGTAAAATCCAAGACGAAGATGCTTGGCGAGAAATTCGATGTGCGCCGAAACCATGCGATCGAACGGCGCGTGCCGGATTAAAAATTCCATAACCGGTGCCAGCGCAGCACGTGCCAACGCCGGTTCAGAATTATTGCTGTCGGATCGTGAACTCAATTGCACGCACGCACCCTTAGTAATTAGGGAATTCTGGCCTGCACTGAATTGGTGCGGCAAGGTTAACAAGATTCTCTATCAGGAAACAATGGTTCCCTTGTTATTCGTGTGGACGAGTCAGAACAGAACTCATTGATGAATACATGATTTTCGACTTCTTCTTCACGAATCCCCTTATTCAGGTTTCGCCATGCGAAATTATACATGGGCAGGGGAAATCCATGGCGCCCCATGGGCGAGACATAAATAATTGAGGAATACCGTGACCATCGGGAAGTAAACGTGAAAAAGTAAGCGTAAACGGAAATACGACTTACGCGCACCCAGCACCCAATGCACGCACCTGCGCCAACCATTTCTTGCGCTTGGCATCTGTGGAGTTTTTTATCGGGCCGACCTCGGTGATCCGCACCGGCTTGATGCCACAGAATTCGAGAATCGTTTTCTTCATGGTGTTGTGACCGGGGCGGCCGAATACCCAGCGATAATAAAAGGAAGGCGTGTTGAGCGTCACGATCAGGCGCGCGCTGCGGCCGGTGAGCAGCTTGTCCCACCAAGGGGAATTCTCTCGGAACTTCACGGCAAAGCCGGGGAGAAACACCCGCTCAATGAAACCCTTCAGTAACGCCGGAATGGTTCCCCACCAGATGGGATAGACAAACACCAGGTGATCGGCCCATTTGATCGATTCCTGGGCACACACAAGGTCGGGTTCAAGCTCTGCCAAGTGCGCGAGACTGGAGGTCGCCAGTGGATCGAACTTGAGATCGCCGAGATACAATTCCTGGACTTCCGCTCCCGCTTCTTTTGCGCCCGCGGCATAGGCCTGCGCCAGCGCGGCGCCGTAGCTGTGCCGCTGCGGTTGCCCAAGTATCACCAGTATCTTTTTTCCCATGAACGCTTTCCAGTTCTGGACATTTCTCTATGCTGTCATTTTGCCGAGACGCAAGTGAATAGGCCAGCACACGGTTTGCCGTTTACCGGAATCGCCCCAGGATTTCTCCAAAAGAGGGTGCGCGAGATCCAGCGGGTTCTGATTGTGTTTCTCAATGAATCGCTTCGTGGCCGACCAGGTTTGAAGATAACCCGAGAATTCATGCAAGTCCCACTGCGCTGTCATTTGCATTTTCGGGGCTGGCAATTCAACAAAAGGGAACAACAGGGTTTTGTATTGTTCATCGATATATCTCCGCTGCGGCGGCCAGAAAGGCCCGACGATATTATTGTAATAATGTTGTACAACCGCATCGATCTCGGGAGTGATTTGAGTTAATCCGTAACACCACACGGCCAGCGCGCCATCTGGCTTCAAAACGCGCCGCGCCTCCTTATAGAACCGTGGGAGGTCGAACCAGTGCACCGCCTGCGCCACCGTGATGAGATCCACCGCGTGCGAGGGGATTTCCGAGTGTTCCGCCGCGGCCACGAGGTACGTAATTTTTTCATGTGGAACGGCGTGGTGAATTTGCTCTGCGCTAGGATCGGTCGCAATCACGCGGTCAAAATACTCCGCGAGCCCCCGTGCCGCCTGCCCGTTGCCGGTACCGCTGTCCCATGCCAGTTCATGATGCTTTACCGCCTTGCCGAGAAAATCAAAGAGGGAATCGGGATATTCCGGGCGGTAACGGACATAATCGCCGGCATGGCGTGAGAAGTAATCCTTGAAATTCATGCGCCGCCAAGCACCTGCCACGCCAGAGCCGACC
>JAOTWF010000032.1 GCA_029863005.1 Gammaproteobacteria bacterium
CTGGCCGGGACCGGCTGCGTGCAGATCCAGCACCTCATGGAAGACGCCGCGACCGCTGAAATTTCCTGCTCACAGACGTGGCACTGGATACACAGCCAGAAAGGTGTGCTTGCCGATGGTCGCCGGATCACGCTGGAAATGGTGCGGAATATGGTTCCGGAGGAACTAAAGCGTATTCGACGATCGCTCGGTGAGAGCGTTTACGCCGCAGGCCAATATGAACTTGCCGCCACGCTGTTCGAGAAATTCATCGGTACGGAACCGCTGCCGCCGTTCCTGACGCTGCTGGGTTACGATTATCTGGATTGAGGTGCGCCCGGTACGAGATCGGGCGGTTTTTGGGGTGCCGGTTCGTCTTCTTCGAACAGGCCCGGGGGCGGCGGGGGTAGCGGAGGATTACCGTCGTAAATTAGGCTGAGGCGTCGCTGCCGATAGGCCTCGCGCACGAATGCATACGGGTCCCCTCCCGCGGCTTGTTCAAGAATATCGCTGGCTTCCAGCAGTTGCGCGCGTTTGTCCACCACTTCCACGACAAACAATTTGTCTCGCGTGCTGTGTTCTTCCATGTGATTGGGCGGATAGGTATACCAATCGATGGGGAGGGACACCCCATCCCGTATATTGCTCGGTCCGAGGAATGGCAACACCAGGTAGGGCCCCTCGCGCACACCCCATACCGCCAGGGTCTGACCGAAATCTTCATCGTGCTTCGATAGCCCCATTTTGGACGCCACATCGAACAACCCGGCTATGCCAAACGTGGAATTTACGATGAAACGGCCAAGGTCGGAAAAACCCGCTTTCGGTTTACCCTGCAGAAAGTTGTAGAGCATGTTCGCCGGGTCATAGAGGTTACTGAA
The DNA here is from genome assembly GCA_029863005.1 of Gammaproteobacteria bacterium. GTDB lineage: Bacteria > Pseudomonadota > Gammaproteobacteria > Acidiferrobacterales > Sulfurifustaceae > Sulfuricaulis. The sequence goes on from JAOTWF010000032.1 coordinate 861, forward strand.
AAAGTTTGAGATGCTCTTGCTGACCGGCTGGGGAACAACCGCACGATAGCCTTTTGCCAGCGGCTTCAGGACGTACTGATCTGTCTTCTCGTTAAATTTATAGACCGCCCGGTTGAAGCCCTCGAACGGATCTTTGACTTTGATCCGATCCTGAGGTGCCGCACCAGTCTGACTAGGGGTATTCCCTCGTACCGTCTCTTCATCGGATTGGTATTTCATGGTCCCGCACGCCGTCATGGCACCCAGGAAGATGACTGCGATTAACAGATGGAGAAAACGGACCCGAAAACCCGGAGACTGCTTGTTATTCTTGATGTGGCCGTGAGCTGGCATGGATTAGCGGTCAGGCTAATTGACGAATCACTTCCTGTAAAGGCTGATCAACCGGAAAGACATTAATGAGATTTTTGATAGGTGCCCACGATTTCTGTCTGGCTAATGATATGCCCCTCCATGGCACTCTTAATCTTGGCCTTGGATGGTCGATTCATGTCTGGCAACACCGTATCTAACGCATACAGTTTATGGAAATAGCGGTGGCGGCCGATGGGGGGACAGGGACCGCGATATCCACTCTGCTTCCAGTCGTTGATGCCTTCGAGTGTTCCCGGCGGAAGTTTTTTCGTCGTCACCGCTTCCGGCAAACCGGTGGCTGACGGTGGAATGTTATAAAGCACCCAATGGACCCAGGTCATTTTAGGTGCCTTCGGGTCCGGTGCGTCGGGATCGTCCACGATGAGCACCAAACTCTTGACGCCGGCCGGCACGCCCGACCAGGAAAGTGGTGGCGAAACATCATCGCCTTCGCAGGTGGAACGCACCGGAATTTCACCGTTGTGGCAGAACGCCGTGGATGTCAGTGTCAGTGGCATGGCATGGATTCCTTGGCAGTCAGTTGTAATGCTTTCCCGGACGGTGCACAAGACTGGTACATGCCTCTTCCCGGATCGTCCGTGTTGGTGCTGAAGTATTCCTCTTAGTCCAGCAAACGTCTGTAATTCCAGATATTTCTCCATGGCACGTGGATTGCTGACTGTACCGCGAGAATTGTGGATAGATTACCTCGACAGTGGCGCGGGCTAGTATCGCGGCGCGCGGCTGCTGGGTGGCCGGCTGGAGAGCTGCCTCTTCATCGCCCACACGCCCAAACCCCCGATGCGCAACTGGCTGTCCTCGTTGTTCAACCGCGAAACCCTGATGCGCGAGGAACGCCTGCATCTGCTCGCCGGCACACTGCCATCCCAAGCCGTAGCCTTAAGCGGTGGCATCGTCTGTGCCTGTTTCAGCGTGGGCAAGAATAAAATTATAAATGCGATACGCGAACAGCGTCTTGCTTCGGTAGAAGCCGTGGGTCAATGCCTCAAGGCCGGTACGGATTGCGGTTCCTGCCTCCCTGAAATAAAAGCGATATTGCGTTAGGCACAGCCGGCAGCCTAGCCTCTGCTCGAAAAAAAAGAGGCCGAAGCCTCTTTTAAAAGAAATGTGAAACTCAGGAGACCTGTTCTTCCTGCAAGGCTTTCATGGACAGCCGGATGCGACCCTGCTTGTCCACTTCCAGCACTTTAACCCTGACAACTTCGCCTTCTTTTAGTTTGTCACCCACATTCTCCACACGCTCGCGCGAGATCTGCGAGATGTGCACCAGGCCGTCCTTGCCGGGCAGGATGGTGACGAAAGCGCCGAAGTCCATGAGTTTAGCGACCTTGCCTTCGTAGACCATGCCGACCTCAACATCGGCGGTGAGTTGCTTCACGCGGCGCACCGCTTCCTGCGCGGCGTTGTTGTCGGCCGAGGCGATCTTGACCGTGCCGTCGTCCTCGATGTCGATGGTGCAGCCGGTTTCCTCGGTGAGCGCACGAATGGTGGCGCCGCCTTTGCCAATCACGTCTCGGATGCGCTCCGGATTGATCTTGATGGCGATGATGCGCGGGGCGTATTCGGAGAGTTCAGCCCGCGGCGCTGAAATCGCCTTGTTCATCTCACCCAGGATATGCAGTCGGCCTTCTCTGGCCTGCTTCAGCGCAACATCCATGATTTCCTTGTTGATGCCTTCGATCTTGATGTCCATCTGGAGGGCGGTCACGCCATTCGTGGTGCCAGCCACCTTGAAGTCCATGTCGCCGAGATGATCCTCATCGCCGATGATGTCGGTGAGCACGGCGAAGCGCTTGTCTTCCTTGATGAGGCCCATGGCGACACCCGCCACCGGGGCCTTGATGGGCACACCGGCATCCATCATGGAGAGTGACGCACCGCAGACCGTGGCCATGGAGCTGGAGCCGTTGGATTCGGTGATTTCGGACACCACACGCAGGATATAAGGATAGATTTCCATGTCCGGCAATACCGCCACGACGGAGCGCTTGGCCAGTCGACCGTGACCGATCTCGCGGCGCTTGGGGCTGCCAACGCGGCCGGCCTCGCCCACAGAGTACGGCGGGAAATTGTAATGCAGCATGAAGGGATCTTTACGTTCGCCTTCCAACGCGTCAATGATCTGCGCGTCGCGCCCGGTGCCAAGCGTGGTGACGACCAGCGCCTGGGTCTCGCCTCGAGTGAACAACGCGGAGCCGTGGGTACGCGGCAGAACGCCGGTACGAATGGTGATCGGACGGACTGTGCGTGTATCGCGCCCGTCGATGCGTGGTTCGCCAGAAAGAATCTTGTCGCGCACGGTGCGGTATTCGATGTCACCGATAATTTTCTGCACTTTTTCCTTGGTGCCCGAGGGCGTGCCTTCGGCGGCGTGCTTGCCGATCGCCATCTCGTGGATCTCGGCCATGCGATCTTGGCGTGCGGTCTTTTCCTTGATGCGATAAGCCTCGGCAATAAGCGGGGCGAATTCTGCCTGTAACGTATTCTTGAGTGAGCTGTCTTCCTGCGGCGGTTGCCAGGCCCAGGGCTGCACGCCGGCATCTTTGACCAATTCATTTATCGCCTTGATCGCCGTCTGCATCTGCTCGTGACCGAACATGACAGCGCCGAGCATGGCATCTTCCGATAATTCTTTGGCCTCGGATTCCACCATCAGCACCGCCTTCTCGGTGCCGGCGACCACGAGGTTAAGTTGCGAGTCGACAAGTTCCTTATTCCCCGGGTTGAGCAGGTACTGGCCATCCTGGTAGCCAATGCGCGCGGCGCCAATGGGGCCATTGAACGGCGCGCCCGAAAGCTTCAGGGCCGCCGAGGCGCCGAGCATGGCGACGATGTCCGGATCGATATCCGGGTCCACCGAAATGACGGTGGCGATAATCTGGACTTCGCTGGTGTAACCTTCGGGGAACAGCGGGCGGATGGGACGGTCAATGAGGCGCGAGGTGAGAATTTCTTTTTCCGAGGGACGACCTTCGCGCTTGAAAAATCCGCCCGGGATGCGGCCGGCGGCGAAGGTCTTTTCCTGATAGTCCACGGTCATGGGGAAGAAGTCCTTGCCCGGCATGGGCTCCTTCATGGTCACCGCGGTGGCGAGCACCACGGTATCGCCCATGCTGGCGACGCAGGCACCGCTGGCCTGGCGTGCAATCTCCCCGGTTTCCAGGGTGACGGAATGTTTGCCGTACTGAAATGATTTTGTGATTTTTGCCAAGACCTTGTCCTCGAATGACTTCGTTACTGAAATTATTTGTGACTTGATTTGTTACTTGCGTAGGCCGAGTCTCTCAATGAGAGCGCGGTAACGGTCGCTGTCGGTATTTTTCAGGTATTCGAGCAGCTGGCGACGCTTGTTCACCATTTTCAGCAGACCGATGCGGGAATGATGATCCTTCGGGTGCGTCTGAAAATGACTGGATAATTCGTTGATTTGAGTGGACAGCAGGGCAACCTGGACCTCGGGCGAGCCGGTGTCTCCTTCGTGAGTCTGGTATTCCTGCATGACCTTGGACTTGGTCTCGCGGGTGACGGTCATCAATCTTTACCTCTGTTTGCGGTCTATTCGCTTGGAAGGGCGCGTATTCTACCTGCGGGGGGACCCCGCCTCAACCGCCGGTTTCGGGTCCGAACGCGCCACACGGACCACCTGTTTCTGGCAGGTTTCAGGGATTTTCACTCAGTACGAGCAGCCGCCGCGGCGCTACGCGCCCGTCATCCTGCACTTCCCCCATGCCAAGAAATTGCGTATCGCCCTCGTACAACCTGACCCAGCCAGGCTTGATGCCATGCTGCGCCGAAACCGATTGTCCCTGTTTCAGATAGTGAGCCGCGAGTGACGTCAGATGCACATCCGGCAATTCGTGCAACACGCTGTCTACCGGCTCCAGCCATTGTGCACATTCCGCGGGTGATGCCTGAGCCTGCAGACGATCAAGCGAAACCGCTTTTTCGATATCAACATGTCCAATGGCCAATCGGCGCAATTGCATCACGTGGGCTCCGCACCCGAGAGCCTCGCCGAGATCATGCGCCAGACTGCGGACATAGGTGCCCTTGGAGCAGGCGATCTCCAGCGTCAATAAATCCTTTTCCAGGTTCACCAGCCTGATTTCGTGGATCGTCACCGGGCGCGGCTTGCGCTCGATTTCGACCCCTGCACGTGCCAACTTGTAGAGTGCTTCGCCCTGATGCTTGATCGCCGAATACATCGGTGGGATCTGCATGATCTCCCCGTAAAACCGTGTCAGCGCGCGTTCCACGTCGCGCCGCGTAATGCTGACTGGGCGGGTGGCCGTCACCTCGCCTTCGCTGTCGTAGGTCGTGGTACAAACGCCGAGCCGGAACACCGTCCAGTAGCGTTTATCAGCATTGATCAGAAACTGCGTGAGCTTGGTAGCTTCGCCGAAAAATAACGGCAACAGCCCGGTCGCGATCGGATCTAGGCTGCCCGAGTGACCAGCTTTACAGGCGTTTAGCAGGCGCTTCACCGTCTGCAATGCCTGATTCGACGTCAGGCCCGCCGGCTTGTCCAGCAGCATGACCCCGTTGACCGGGGTGCAGTGTCGGCGTGCGCGCATAATCAATCCTTATGGGTCTTGTCTTCTTCAATGGCCTGCTCAATCAGGCTGTCGAGACGCGCACCGCGTTCGAGCGACTCGTCGAACACGAATCGCAATTGCGGCACGCCGCGACGGAGGCTTACGCGGTCCTTGAGCCCGTGGCGCAGGAAACTGGCGGCGTGATTGAGCGCCTTGGCGGCTTCTTGCGCCCCGGCGGAACCGGCGAGCAGGGAAAAATACACGCGGCAACTGCTCAAATCGGGCGACACTTCCGCGCCCGTCAGCGTGATCTGGTGCGCACGAGGATCGTCAAACTCGCGCGGGATCAACATGGCAAGTTCACGCCTAATGAGTTCCGCGACACGCCGCGGTCGATTGGATTCTTTGTGCATGGCAATAAACCCGCCGCGAGTAAAGCGGCCCGGCAAACACCGCCGGTTACAGCGTCCGGGCGACCTCAACCCGCTCGAAGACCTCGATCTGGTCACCGACCTTCACGTCGTTGTAATTCTTGACGGCAATACCGCATTCGAGCCCAGCCTTCACTTCGCCGGCGTCATCCTTGAAACGGCGCAGTGATTCAAGCTCGCCTTCGTAGACCACCACGTTATCGCGCAACACGCGAATCGGGCGGTTGCGTTTTACCAGCCCCTCAACCACGTAACAGCCGGCGACCGCGCCCATCTTGGGCGAGCGGAACACTTCGCGCACCTCGGCCAACCCCAGCGTCTGCTCCTTGATCTGCGGCTTGAGCATGCCGCTCAAGGCGGTCTTGACCTCTTCCACCGCGTCGTAGATGACGTTGTAGTAGTGCACGTCCACGCCTTGGTGTTCGATCAGCTTGCGCGCGGCAGCATCGGCGCGCACGTTGAATCCGATGATGACCGCGTTCGAGGCCACCGCCAGATTCACGTCCGATTCGGTGATACCGCCAACCATGCCATGTACGACCTTGACCTTCACTTCATTGGTGGAAAGCTTCTCAAGCGCCACGGTGAGCGCCTCGATGGAACCCTGCACGTCAGCCTTGATGATGAGATTCAGGGTCTTGGCTTCCTCGTCCTCTTTCAGCTGCTCAAAGACATTCGAGAGTTTTGCTGCCTGCTGGCGCGCAAGCTGCACATCCTTGAACTTGCCTTGGCGATAGAGGGCGATCTCGCGCGCCTTGCGTTCAGATTCCACTGCCATGACTTCTTCGCCCGCGCTCGGCACGCCGGACAAGCCCTGAATTTCGACTGGAATGGAAGGCCCCGCCTCTTTGATCGGTTTTCCTTTTTCATCCAGCATGGCGCGTACGCGTCCGTATTCACGCCCCGCCAGAATCACGTCGCCCTTGTGTAGCATGCCGCGCTGCACCAGCACCGTGGCGACCGGGCCACGGCCCTTGTCGAGACGCGCTTCCACTACAAGACCGAAAGCCGGTCCGGTTTTGGGCGCTTTCAGTTCGAGCACTTCAGCCTGCAGCAACACCGATTCGAGCAGCTTGTCGATGCCTTCGCCGGACTTGGCGGAGACGTTCACGAAAATCTCGCTGCCGCCCCACTCTTCCGGGACGACTTCATGCTTGGTGAGCTCCTGGCGCACGCGCTCCGGTTGTGCTTCGGGCTTGTCGATTTTGTTCACCGCGATCACGAGTGGCACCTTAGCGTTGCGCGCGTGGTGCACCGCCTCAACCGTCTGCGGCATGACACCGTCGTCGGCCGCCACTACCAGAATTACGATGTCGGTGGCCTTGGCGCCGCGGGCACGCATGGCGGTGAAGGCCTCGTGGCCGGGCGTATCGAGGAAGGTGACGACACCCTTGGGCGTTTCCACGTGGTACGCGCCGATATGCTGGGTGATGCCGCCAGCTTCGCCCGAGGCCACCTTGGCTTTACGGATATGATCGAGCAGCGAGGTCTTGCCATGGTCCACGTGCCCCATAACGGTTACCACCGGTGGGCGGGGCTCAGCCTCGACAGTCATTTCGGCCGACGGCGTAGCCAGCAAGGCCTCCGGGTCACTCGGCTTGGCTTCCTTCACAACGTGTCCCATTTCCTCGACCAAGAGCGTGGCCGTGTCACGGTCGAGCACTTGATTAATCGTGACCATGGAACCCATCTGCATCAGCGATTTAATAACTTCTGCTGCCTTGATGGACATCTTCTGAGCGAGTTCGGCAACCGTGATGGTTTCCGGCAGTGCCACTTCATGCACGATCGGCGCGGTCGGGCGCTCGAATCCGTGCTGACCGGTTACGCTGGTAACGACCGGCTTGTTGGCTACCAGTTTGACTTTGCGGCGCGCTTTTTTTCCAGCCGCCAGATGCAGCTCGCCGCGTTCGCGTTCCTCGAGTTTTTCGAGGCGGTCTTTCTTGCTCTTGTGCGTCTTCTTTGTCTCTTTGGCCGGTGCCGGGGCGGGCTTGGCCGCCGGTTTCGCTACCGGGGCCACCGGAGCAGGTTTGATGGCAGCTGGAATCTCTGTCGCGGCGGGTGCTTCGGCCGTCACTGGCTCACGGACGGGTGCTTGAGCGGTGCTGGCGGGTGCCTTGACCGGTTCTTCAACCGGAATTTCTTCCGGCGGAGCGGGTGTTTCCTCGACAACACTACGTTTGATGAAGGTGCGTTTCTTACGCACCTCGACCTGCACCGTGCGTGTTGCACCCGTACGAGTACTCTGCACCACCTGGCTGGTGGATTTGCGCTTAAGTGTAATTTTTTTCTTGGCGGCACCTTCGTCGTCAGCGCCGTGACTCGCGCGCAGGTAATGAAAAAGTTTTGCTTTTTCGTCTTCGGTCAGCTCGTCTTCCTCGCTTTTGGCGGCAATACCCGCAGCATCGAGCTGACGCATTAGCGTCTCGGGTGGGATTCCGATCTGGTCTGCAAAGCCTTTAATCGTGATCTGAGTCATAGTTTTCCTGAAAGCAGAGTATTCAACCTGCCTGCTTGTCCTCGAACCACGGTGCGCGCGCCGTCATGATCAGTACACTCGCGCGCTCTTGAGTCATACCCTCAATTTCCAGCAAATCATCCACCGCCTGCTCAGCCAGTTCTTCCATGGTTTTGATGCCACGCGCCGCGAGCAAATGCGCCGTGTTTTCGTCCATGCCCTGCATCTCCAGAAGATCTTTGGCCGGTTCCGCCAGGCTGATCTTTTCTTCCTGGGCAATGGCGCGCGTCAACAACAAGTCGCGCGCGCGGTCGCGGATGGCATCTACCAGGTCTTCGTCGAACTCCTCGATCGCGAGCAGCTCCTGCTTCGGCACGTAGGCGACTTCGTCGAGATTGGTGAAGCCTTCCTGGACCAGCACCGTGGCCACATTTTCATCCATGTCCAGCTGTTCCATAAACAGTTTGATGGCGTTGGCCGCCTCCTGAGTGCCTTTTTCCTGCGCCGATTCAGCCGTCATGATGTTGAGTTCCCAAGTGGTGAGTTCGGATGCAAGCCGGACATTCTGGCCACTGCGTCCGATCGATTGGGACAGCTGCTTCTCATCCACAATCACATCCATGCTGTGCATTTCCTCGTCCACCACGATGGATTGCACTTCGGCGGGCGCGAGCGAATTGATCACGTATTGCGCTGGATTCTCCGACCAGTGAATGATATCCACGCGTTCGCCAGCGAGTTCGTTCGACACACTCTGCACGCGCGAGCCGCGCATGCCCACGCACGCCCCGATGGGATCAATACGCGGATCGGAAGAACTGACGGCAATCTTGGCGCGCAGCCCCGGATCGCGGGCCGCCCCGTGAATAGTAATCAGCCCTTCGCCAGCCTCCGGGACCTCGAGCTTGAACAATTCAACCAGAAGCTTGGGCGCCACGCGTGACAGAAATAGCTGCGGGCCGCGGGGAACGGATTTCACTTCTTCCAGCAGCGCACGGATGCGGTCACCCGGACGCAGGCCCTCACGCGGGATCATGGTGCTCTTGGAAAGGAGCGCTTCGGCGTTGCCAAGATCTACAATGGCATCGCCGCGCTCGAGGCGCTTGACCACGCCGGTCACCATCTCACCCTGGCGGTCTTTGTAGAGGTTAACAATTTGTTCGCGCTCGGCCTCGCGCACCTTTTGCATGATGACCTGCTTAGCCGCCTGTGCCGCAATGCGGCCAAACTCAACCGGCTCAAGCGGTTCCTCGATGAATTCCCCGACCTGAATACCGGGCTTGATGGCCTGGGCCTCAGTCAGCTTGTACTGGCGGTCGGGAAACTCAACCAATTCGGCTTCGTCCGGAATGACTTCCCAGCGGCGAAAGGTATCGTAGGTGCCAGTGTCGCGATGAATCGCAACGCGCGCGTCGATATCACCCTTGTGGCGCTTGCGCGTGGCCGTGGCCAGCGCCGCCTCGAGTGCCTGGAAAATGATTTCCTTGCCGACGCCTTTTTCGCGCGACACCGCATCCACAATAATCAGCACTTCGTTGCCCATCATAATTACTTTCTCCCGTTACACCTGCCGTTCAGAGCCGGGGCACCAACCGCGCCCGTTCCATGGCATCAAACGCCAGGTTGAAAATCTCTTTGTCCACTTCCATCACGACGTGGTCCGCGGCCACGTTTACTAGCCGGCCGGAGAAATTTCGCCGCCCTAACAAGGGCGCTTGCAGCTTCACCTTGATCGTCTCACCGACGAAGCGCCTGAAATCTTCCGGCTTTACCAGGGGCCGGTCCAAACCGGGGGATGACACCTCCAAGGTGTAATGCCCCGGCAGCGGGTCCTCGACATCCAGCAGGGCCGACAACTGGCGGCTGACGCTGGCACAGTCGTCCACGTTCACGCCTCCAGGGCTGTCTATATACACCCGTAGCGTGGGATTGTGGCGGCTGCCGGCCACTTCAACGTCCACGAGCTCAAAACCCATGGCGCTGACACCGGGCTCGAGCAGCTTGCGCAATTCGGTCCGCGTGGCCTGCATAACTCCATACCCCATAAAACAAAAGTGGGCGCGCGGCCCACTTCTTATACTGATTATACTGACTCTTGGAACGGCTGAAACCCGGCTGAATTATAAGCACTTCTTAGGCAATCGGAAAGGCCCACCGCCCAGGAAGAAAAAAGCGCCAAATAAACAATAAAGACCCTCGAAGGGCCCGCAGAAATTGGCGGCAAGATAGCTCTGAGCCAGGATCCGAAAAAAACATGCCCTGCTATAAAAAGCAGATAACCCTGATGCGCTCAAAAGCCGACCCTGAACTCGGCTTTTATGTCATGCGACCGATGCGCGCTCGATCCCGTCATTTCTTTGTACGTCAGGACGGCAGGCAGGCGATCCGCCCTTCTATTAGGTTGATCCGACCCCCAGAGAGACCAGATTCTATTGAGATGTCTCATTCATCTCTCGCTTTATGAGTTTTTTTAATTTTTTCTCGTCACTTTGGTTGGATCGAGTTTTTGATTGATACTGAGTTACTGCTTTCCTCTGATGCACTACATGAAACTACACTCCCCCATTCACCGATACATTTATAGCGTAAAAAAGCTTACCTACTTCCTGGCTGATTAGGACTTTTCGTTCCTCAGAAGAAGCGAATCAAAATAGGTAATGGTCTTTTTCAGTCCCTCTCCCAGCTTAACAGTAGGTACCCAATCCAAGGTTTTTTTTGACAACGAAATGTCAGGGCAACGCTGGATGGGATCATCGGTTGGCAAAGGCTTGAAAACGATTTTGGATTTAGACCCGGTTAACGAAATAACTTCTTGCGCTAATTCCAAAATAGTAAATTCATCTGGGTTACCGAGATTGACCGGTCCTGTGAAATCATCCGAAGTATTCATGAGTCGGATAAAACCCTCGATGAGATCATCCACATAACAGAATGAGCGGCTCTGTTTGCCATCGCCGTAGACTGTGATGGGCTCGCCTTTGAGCGCTTGCACAATGAAATTGGAGACTACACGGCCGTCACTTGGGTGCATACGCGGGCCATAGGTATTGAATATGCGCGCCACCTTGATCCGTAGATTGTGCTGGCGGCGGTAATCGAAAAAAAGCGTTTCGGCACATCGTTTACCTTCATCATAACAGGATCGTGGACCAATCGGGTTCACGTCTCCCCAATAGTCTTCTCGCTGTGGGTGCACTTTCGGATTACCATAAATCTCGCTGGTCGATGCTTGAAAAATCTTCGCTTTGTTTCGTTTCGCGAGCCCGAGCATATTTATGGACCCGTGGACACTGGTTTTGGTTGTCTGCACCGGATCGTATTGATAGTGAATCGGTGAAGCTGGACAGGCAAGGTTGAATATCTCGTCAACCTCCACATAAAGCGGAATCGTAATATCGTGCCGCAACACTTCGAAATATGGGTTTTTCAAAAGATGGGCAATATTCTCCCTTCTGCTGGTAAAAAAATTATCTACACACAAAACATCATGGCCGTTGACGAGCAGACGTTCGCACAAATGGGAACCGAGAAAACCGGCGCCGCCCGTGACCAAGACAGTTTTTCTGACAAGATTTTTCATGACATGAGAAGGTAAATTAATGATTGCTGATTGGTTAAATGAATCATAGACGAATTTTATGGTAAGAATAGCCTATAATACTCACCCCAAGGACCAAGATTAGAAATTTACATAACCACTCCACTATCCAACCACTTGGACAGCTGTCTGGAAAACTCATCTCCGTCCCAATCCTGGACGTGCATTCGAGGTAGTTGGAAATAGTCACTTTGCCGCCCGACAATCCCTGCATTAGTTGAACAAGCGCAAGCAAATCCAACATCGCGAACAATGCTGATTGTCTCCGCTGTGTAATCCTGTTTTGATCCATATGGATATGCGAAACTAGTCACCGGGCGGTTCAAAATTTCCTCTAGGTAAGATTTGCTGTGTCGAATTTCATCCCGCTGCAAATCAGCCGGAAGTTTGGCAAGCGATGCGTGTGTCACCGTGTGCGAACCGATATCGATCAGATCTCCTTGCGCCAAGTCCAACACCTCAAGTGACGAAACAACGCGGTGACTTGCTCGGCTCACGGGCTCGATATCAGCCCACTCCAATAATTCGTCGAGCAATATTTTCCGGTCCGATTCCAACAGCGGGTGCATTAGTTTCCAGAGAGAAAAATAGAGTGAGTGGCGCGGGCTTGGAGCCTCCTCCCAAGCTCTCCAGTGGCGGTGGCGCTGGTAAGCATCTTCACTGTAATGAGTGACTTCGCCTAACTCCCACTCGTGGACGATCCCATTGACGCTCAGACGAAGCGTCTCCGGCAAAGTACCTGGCTGTAATAGCAATCTTTCCAGTTTATCCCACCAGAATTCACGCTTGTCCCTGATGTATCCAGTAGCCAGAAATATGGTTGCAGGAATTTCATAGCGTTCCAGTAATGGTTTGGCGTAGTGGAGATTATCGACATAGCCATCATCGAACGTGATTACCACTGATTGGTATGGAGCACCTCGAGTCTGCATCCACTTGTTTAATTGCTGGAGTCGTAGTGGGTACACGTTTTTTTGCAGGACAACGAGGTGCTCTGCAAAGTGCTGCGGAGTTACGCATAGTGACCATGGGTCCGAGCCTACGTCGTTCACGCGATGATACATCAGGATAATACCCTTGCGAGAGGATTCTGATACATCTAAGCGAGCGTCACGCCATAGCTTTCCAATGCTTCGTTCTCTCATAAGGAAACGTGAGGCTTTACTGTTTTTACCGTGATAGTGACTTCGTACCCGGGTTCATAATAGTCGAGCTCTTCCCGGCTAAGCTCTTGCACTGCCAAACCATGCAGAAATGATATTGCCGTCAGCACGTTCCCGAATGCTTCAATTTTGACATTAGGTGTCGAAAAGACTTCCTCAAACAACCGCCGCGCCGAGACGGTAGTAAAACTCCAACACCAACTATCACTCCATTCCTGATCGTAGGTTTGACTGATCCCCGGAAAGGTTGCAAGCAGGACGCCGCCAGGTTTTAAAATGCGGTAGATTGTCTTTACTGCTTCGCGAACATCGTAAATCAATTGGAGTGTCTGTACCAGGATAACGCAGTCAAAGGTATTAGATGAGATTGAATCAGCAGACGAGAGATCTGCAATTATGGTCGCTTTCGGGTTGCCTTCCGTCACGTGAAGCACATCACTCATGATAACGCGAGTGCCACCGAACCTCCGAGTGTACGAGTTGTCTCCAATCTCCAACACGCGTCCCTGAACATCGGCGGTGTAACGTTCGAGAAAGTTCTCGATATAGTATCGGTCTATGGGAAGACCACGATCGAAGCCCCATTCCCGACTGATGGGAGTTACACGTCGTAAGCTGCCGAAGTGAACCTCGCCAACCGTTGAGTTGTATTTATCTGGCCGCCGGCCGCGTAGCCATTGCTTAACCATTTGAGCAATATTTTTACCAGTTCGATTGCGCATTCGCTGGTCTATGTCTTTCTGAAAACGATCACATACCAATCCCGAAATTGCCAGTTATCACGGGGATCGAGTCCTAGCGGCACTTCGTAGCCGAAAGCGTTGATTGATCTGTCCTTGAAGAGCATTATTTTTTCATATATGCACTGAAGCGGAAGACTGCTTGCCAAGTCTGCTCTTTTCCCCGCTCGGTTACAATGAATCAAGTGGCCATTCTCGGGAAATAAATCATGCTGATGTAGACCGTTCCACGCCGCATTACTTCCCTCGCGTAAGAATCCCTCCAAGAATATTACTCCGCCCTGAGTCACGACTTGTGACATTTGGACCATACACTCCCTGGGTGAAATAGTATGATCTAACGCATTACTCGAATAGACAATATCAAAACTGTCTTTCTCGAAATACTTCAGGAGTCTTTCTCCATATCCCTTCACAGGCTTGACGGGATACGTTAGATTGTTTTGCTGCATTATTTTTTTATAGATATCCGCCAATGGGTCGATCGCAGTAATTTCAAATAAGCCTTGATCCACCCCTGCAGACAAAAGAGACACCGGCCCGGGACCAATTTCGAGCAACTTTAATGAGGTATCGCGGATTTTTTTTAATTCGTGGATATATAACTTAAGATATTCGGGAAAAGCTGCTTCTCTGTGTGCCGGATCCGATATTGATGCTGGCCGACTAGCCAGAGTTTCTTGCCAGAAGTCGATTTCGTTCTGGTAGTCCGGTTTTTCAAGGAATTGAGCGATCAGCGTGGGGAACCGCGAGATCACTCTCCTGATCGATTCATAACGCTCATGTTTCATGGATATACTCTGCAAACTGTCTTACGTGTATGGTAGCAGTTAATAATCCCCGACGGGCTTGGCAATCGAGTTCCTGTACTATTTTTCATCTTGTACTGGAGGCGTCGCCACTACCATTTTCCAAAATGTAGCGCGTGACGAGATCGCAAAAAATGCAACGGTTCAATCCTAGCCTGTAACCATGGCTCGGCTTGCTCTCCCGGGGGGAATCGGATATCCAGTTTCATCCGCAGCAGCTATGGGACTATTTGTTCGTGCGGTCGGACGCAAGGGAAGTGAAAGTCATAAACAACTGTTCGATTAGTTCCGGAAACTGCTCCCTCAGAAAACGAGCGTCTGTTTGGGACGCAGGCTTCGGTGACACAATTTCTCTATCCGTAAAGTCGACATAATCCCGCACGAGCGCCCGATCTGCCTTTTTGCCACCGCGTTTACTCCAGTAGCTAATACGAGCCTTCCTTTCGGGGTTGGCAAAAACCAGACCGGGCTCGGCATTATCGCTTCTGCTTGAAAGAAGAAGCGTTTCGCGTGGCATGTCGATGCTGATGCCATCAAGAAAGTCGTAAAACCGCCGGGGAACACCAAGGGCCATAAAAATCGTTGGCATAACGTCTACATGACCGATGAAACGCCGATCTCGGTAGGAACCGAGTCGACGCGGGAGTTTAATAAAAATAGGGGTTTCCGTCTGCTGCCGAGATAACCTTGTGCCGTGCGCCCATCGACGGTTTTCATAGAATTCTTCCCCATGATCTCCAACCACGATCACGATGCTATTATCGAATCTCCCCGTGCGCTTAAGGTGATCGACGAATTTTCCAAAAAGGTGGTCAACCCAGGACACCGCGTTGAGATACCGGTTTTTGACGAGCCGGACTTCATCGGATGTATAGTTCGACTTAGTGAAATTTACGTAAGGGGCATATTCACGATAGGGGACCTCGAAATTCGGTGGCCAGCTGTAGTTCCAGTGAGGCGATTCAAAATCTTGAATGTACAGACGGCCACCGGGGGCTGTATTGGATATTTCCTGGGATAGGTTACTCATAAGGATGCGATCACGTTTATCAACCGTCATATTTCCTAACGTCCCACGCGAATCAATAAAAATGTCAGTGAGATTATTTTCCGCACCAAATACTATTTCACCAAGTGCTTTCCATCGAAAATCACCGGCCAGTCGAACCTGAATATCATATCCAAGACGTTTAAGAAGACGCAGCGGATATGCACCTTTGCCGGCATCTCGTGGCAATTGTTGCCAACGGAGTGCATGATACCCGTGAAGAATACTAAACCAAGATAATTCGGAACCATGCGAGCCTGCGAACATCCTATCCGCCGAATGAGACTCTTTTCTGAAGGCGTTAAGTCGAGGGGCAACTTCAGGAGTCACTGCGTCCAGTCGCATTGACTCGAGGATTATTAAAAATATGTCGGGCTTATGTGCCAGGGGAGCAACCGCCTCGAGTAATCCTTCCAGCTCCTTCTCTGTCGGCGGCAACTTGAATTGTATTTCGATCAATGATTGGTTGCCTGCGATTTCCTCGAATTGTTGAGGTGAGATAAACCAAAAGTAGGATTTCTGGCTCGCTTGCCGCCACGTATCGGTTGACAGAAGACTAGAGTTAAAAAAATCGGATGTTACGCCAAGACCCACGCATAGACCGAGAGCGGCAACGACTCGCCTATCTGTCCAGTTCCGACAAACGCGCTGTGAGAGCCGTGCAGTTAACCGCATCAGGAGCAGAGTGGTCAGAATAGCTCCAAATAGCAGTGCGACGACGTATATGATGGGAAAATCGGCCCATTGCAATATGTCCCGGACTTGTAACGCTGCCGTTTGCAGGCTCTCTTCTGCGAACAGAGTATCAATCATGACCAGCAGCGGCTTACCGATTTGACTGGTTACAAAATAATCGACGGTCCAAATAAGCGGTAAGATTCCCAAAAGCACCGTATAGGCGTGGGATGCAAGTTTCGGTGTAATATGTCGTGCGATTTGCAGGAGATATAGTTGTGTACCAATCAACACGGTATAAATCAGCGAGCGATTCACAACAATAAGTAGAAACTCCACGGCGCCAATCTGTGTCTCTCGAGATACAAGCCACGCGTTGCCGCACGAAATGACGATGATGCACGCACCCCAGAAGACCCAGTTGATCTCACAAGTACGCTGCAGCGTGCGATCCATCCTCCGAGGAAGTGAGCTTAATTCATCGGCAATAAGAGCCAACATCTCGCGCTTCACATGGAGTGTGAGCAAAACAGCGAGGGCCAGAATTTGCAGCCACAAGACAAATTCTGCTGCTCCCGGAGGGCGCCATTCCGTAAGGACAGCGGCTGCACCGAGTAAGGTCACAGTAGAGCTGCTCTTTATAAACCCTAGCCGTGGCCCATCTTGCAGTGCTGCGGTCCATTTCTCTATGGCCTTGGCCAAACCACCGAGGACGATGCTACCTATCAGTGCGCCTTCGACGCTGAGCAAAGTCGCATCGACCAACGAGCGCTCTGACACCCATGAACTGGCGATGACCCAACCTGCGACCATGCCGGTAAACCAGCCGATTGATTGCCCGGCGAATGACCAATTTACCTGCAAGGCAGAAACCCGTACACCGGGTAATGAACTCAAGCACCAAAGAAGGAGGAAGATCCAAACTGGCGGCCACCAAACGGTCATCCAGGATGGGGTAGTATTTCCGACAATGTAAGTAACGGCAGCCGCAACTTTTCCCGATCGAGGCAACAACACCACATCTGCAATCTCGACCTGATGGGAGTCCTGTCCCAGGTCGAAAAAGATTCGAGCGGTTGCGTCGGTGTCCGTTGACTTGAAGGCGAAAAATAACTCCTGCCAGTCTGTCGTAAGAGTGACCCCCTGGTATAGTCCCAGGCTGCCAAAATCGCCGTGTGTCCGTCCTACGGCCACGACCATAGGTCGCTCGCCAGTCGCTCGGGCGCGGAAACGCAACTCGTAGGGATCATCCTTTTGAAGCGACACTCCCGGGCGGTTTAACTGAATATGCCATGGCACGCGTTTCTTAGAGATCTTGAATATTTTCACCCGCATGGTGTTGGACGGGGAAACAGGAAATTCCAATTGTGCCTGTACGGCACGATCACTCACAGCTCCATGCACGTTCAACTGCCAAAGCGTCGACAACGGTGGGGCAAAGCCGGGGTTGTGACGCTCCAATACAACTGACGCCAGTTCGACATCGTGGGAGTCCTGTCCCAGATCGAAAAAAATTCTGGCATTCGTGTCGCTATCGGTCGCCGTAATGCCAAAAGAAAACTGCTGCCAGTCCGAAGTAAGCTTGACGTCCTGGTAAAGTCCCAGGCTGCCAAAATCGCCGTGTGCCCGCCCCACCCCCACGATCACAGGTCGCTCGCCGGTCGCTCTGGCACGGAAACGCAGCTGATATTGCCGACCTTTGATGACCGCTACACCAAACCCGTTCAACTGAATGTCCCATGGTGCACGGACGTTGGTAATCCTGTTTATCTGAACGCGCATCGTATTGAGTGCCCCTGGCGGAAACTCAAGGCGTGGGAAATTTGTCAAATCCTCCCACTTTCCCTGAAGAGTTAAAGTCCACTGCGGAAGCGGATCTTTTTCCGTAGTCAGATATATTGACGTACACCAAGAGAGAAAGAGCACAAGCGAAAGGAACATGCCTGACGCGCGTCGTAATTTGGAATGGAGCAACCCCGCGCCACCCAGAATCTCCGCAAGCGCGATTGCGACATAGAAATCTTGATGGATCGGAATCCATTCCGGCGCCCACCATCCCGCGCTGTTTGGGAGCACTAATATCAGTGTACCTTCCAAGACAAAAAACAGTCCGAGGAGGAAGATTATTTTTTCTCGAAGACGTTTCATCTTCAGGATATTCCGGAGTTTGACATTATTAAAAGGTAATATTCCAAGTCGCGACTAAATAGTGTGCATAAAGCTTTAGGCAGTGTATTGAAATTTTTAAACTCATTTCCGCTAATAGTTCTCAGTTCACAAGAATACAAATTAGTTTTCAGTAGCATTCCTGTCACGCGTCGCATCTTTTTCTAGTTTTTCTTCCCTGCGGTCATTGACCGTCTATCCAGTTCTTGTTTGCAGTTTGCACCACTCGCCGTGTCGATGTCGGGCAGCTTGGTAAAGCAGATAGTGTGGCTCGCAGTCCAGTAGGTCGGACGGCAACCGAGGAACTTAACCACCTTTAGGAACTGTCGGGTTGCGACTTTTGCCCACCAGTTGGCAGTCTTTCTAAAGGGTGTGGGAAGGATCGTCGATTGATTTAACAGCCGCTCGAACTCGCCGGTGACTTCTTCTGCTGATTTTTCGTACGTGACCCGCCATGCTCTTGGCGGGAACAAATGATCGATCTGGCTTCTTGATACCCCATTTCCCCCGTAGCGTCGAAAGTCCTGGTTCTGCTCAAACCGCTGGCGCAGAATAGCGTACCTCCGCGCGACGGACTCCGGCATCCAGCCGACGAACCAGAGTTGCGTTGTGTGGTGATCTTTTGGGTGCGCTCGGTTGGGAGTGTCAAAGATGAAGACATCTCCTTCCGCCTTCAGGACGCGGTTGATTTCTGCGGCACAGGCTATTCGTTCACTCGGCTTCATGTGTTCCAGCACTCCGATGAGAATGCACAGATCGAAGGATTCGTCTCGAAACGGAAGCGCACCGCTTTGACCGTTGATATAGGGGATGCGCACAAAAGAGCAACGTTCCTCCACTCTCAGATCTTTGGCACGCTGCGTTGCAACATCTATGCTTATTTGCTCGGTCTCAACGCCGACGACCTCCGCACCTCTGTCGGCCAGAACTACAGAGCTGCTGCCCGTACCACATCCGAAATCGAGCACTTTCCTTCCCGCCAAAGGGCGAGTCAGCTCCAATCGCCAGATTAGATCCGTGCGGAACCAGTCAGATCGCCGGCCCGAATGATCCTCGTACCAGTTAAGGTACTTGTTTGCAAAGGTGCTCGAAGGGTCGTAGTCACCCATGTAACGATCTAATCTTCGCAGAAACTCGTTTGAGAGGCGGCTGTCCAGCAATTCAGGGCTCTTATGGCTGTTCATAGCTGAGTTTTCATTCAATTCCGGGGTGTTGATTCATTCTTTTGCTGTTTTTCTTTAATGCTATCAACATGAGCTTGGCTCATGATGCCCAATCGAAAACCCAGACGAACCCAAATAGCCTGCCAAGTCAGGGAAAACATTTCATGATCATTTTTCGCAGACAGGCATGTTTGTCGTTGGGGTTAAAAAATCTATACTCCACTCGGCGCGGAGCTTCTCGGCAAGTTTATGGCCGGGAGCGAGATTCAAGGCCTTCGCGATGTTTCGGGTAGCTTCCGCTCGCAAGCCGAGCTTGAACTGCTCCCGGGCCAGGTGTGCTAGAAAGGTGGGGCTTTCTCCCAGGATTTCTACCAGGTTAGTCAAAACCTCCACGGCGTGTTCCACACGACCGTCAGTGTCCCATGCATTCTCCAAGACCATCAGAGAATACTCGATTGTGGGTTCGTCTCCCCGGCTGTCGTTGAGGACCTGAAGCGCCTCCTCTTCAGCTTCATGGTGCCGACCCTCGGCAAGCGCCAGCTCGGCGCGATAGAGCTTTGCGTGGAGGAAACCGGGCAGGCGAATGAAAACCTCGTCAATACAGCTCTTTGCGCCTTTAAGATCCCCTAGCCGCAGCAACGAAATCCCCAGGAGGGCTACGGCATAGACGGGCCGTTTTCCACTCGCGGTAAAGCAGCGTTCCGCAAGCGTTCGTGCGGTAACGTAGTCCTCTCGGAGGTGTGCCTTCCAACCCTGCGGGACGAGAATCATTTCGATGTCCTCAATAATAGCGATCTCGTCCTTTGTGAGGGATCTGACGCCATCCGCTAAAAGCTCTTCACTCACTGCTTGCGTCTTGTCTACGGCCCCTTCAATCAAGCACTTTTTATAAAGCGTCCGCAAAAACAAATGACGGTTCCAAGGCGTTTCCTTGGCCATCCTGCTCCTCAAGAGATGCTCGGCGGACCTGAGCGGAAATGTCTCCTCCGAATACTCCGGGTTCATGCCGACCAGCTCATGGAGTGGCTTAAGAGGCATGAATGTCACGGTCGTTCCATCCTCGACGCTCTCGATCTCCTGCCAAAGATCTGGACGGCTGTCGAAAATCAAGGGAAGCCAGTGTGTGCGGTGGAAGCGAAAATCCTGGAGCACGACACGCGACTGGCCGGGAATCAAGTTATCGCCGAACCCTCTCAGGATTGCATTGGTGAGCTCCCACGTTTTTGCCGCGTCCACAAACAGGATCTCGATGGGGCCGCTGTCCCAACGGTAGCGCATCAGATCCTCTCGCCGTGGCTCGATCCTCTCGGCGTAATCGCCGATTTCACGGATGAAGAGGGGGAGAAAATCCTCACCATCGTTCAAATCCACGTGCGCTGATTCTTCCATGTAGCTGAGTGCCCATTTGAAAAGGTCAAAGCTGTGGACCTTATCTGGCCTGCTTCGTCTCTTAAGTCCCTCCGCGAGCGCCGCACTGCTGCTCCCAAGCCAGGGTCCCAGATCTACAATGGCGCCCCAGCCCTCGAACTTCTCGGCCGTCAACCAGACAAGGTACTGTTTCTCCTCATGGTAGAGCATCGACCTCATCCGGGTAATTTCTGAAGGTAGGGTCAAGGCTTTCCATGGCTTAGGGGAGGAAATCATAGGTTCGCTCCTAACCGAGGAGTGCAGGGAGAGCTTTCGTTCATCGCCATTGGCCCCTCAGGACTATGCCCTTCCAGGCAAGGGACGAACATTTCCCTGGCGAGACTCGATTACTGCTCGCACCCGATCATGAAAGGCATGCTCGCAAACCTTCACGTCAAAGCACCGCCGGACCTTGTCGGCAGCCTGCCTGCCCAGCTGTTGACGCCGATCCGGATCGCCCAGTAGGTCCTCAATGGCGTTCGCCAGTGCGTTAGCATCTCGCTGTGGCACTAGAACACCGTCTTGACCGTCGTCGATCACCTCAGTGATCGAGCCAGCATCGGTAGCGACTGCCGGCAAACCTGTTGCCATTCCCTCAAGCATGGCGGTGGGAATGCCGTCCTTGTCGCCGGTCTCGGTCTCGACGAATGGGGCCACGAACAAATGCGCGAGACGAAGGAAGCGAAGCACGCCTTCTGCATCCTGACGCCCCTCCAGATGCACCGTGCCCCACAGGTTCAGCTCGGAGATGCGCTGGTCCAACTTGCGCTTGTAATCCAAACTTGCCTCGCTCCACTCGTCAACGGACCCTATCAAGTGCGCTTCTACCTGCAACCCGCGCTGTCGCAGCAGGTGCACCGCCTCCACGAGATATAGCAGCCCTTTTTTTGGCTCGATGCGGCTGACGCAGACGAGCCGCAACGTAGAATTCGCCTCCGGCACAGGACGCTCGAAAAGCGCCAAGCGCTCGGCATCAATTGCATTGGGTTTGACAAGGATACGTTCTGGGTTGGCTTGTGGCGCGATCGCGAGCAGTTCCTGCTTGATACGCTCCGAGGTTGCGATGACCACGTCGCAAAGCTCCAGGTGGAGCGGAACAACCTTGAGTTCGTAGTCTTTGAGAAGATGATCGGCGTAGCAGCTGATTCCTCGCGGAATATCGAGAAGGTAGCCAGCTACCAGGGACATCAGGGAACGGTCGTAGAAGAAGTATGAGTGCAGGTATTGTGGGCGGTAGGCTTCCACCATCCGCGTGAAAGAAAAAGCCTGCAGGAAGTTACCGTGATTAATCAAGTCATTCCGGTTGAGGCCGGAGGCGTCGCACAGCCTCTGGATCAGTCGCTCAATTTTCTCAGGCATGCGGAGACGGTAACGAGCGAAGTCTAGTTCGTGAACACTCGAATTCAAGTGCAGACAGCGCTTGGCTTTCCACAGATGCGCGAACTGGGTGTGAAGATAATCACGACGATCGAGTGTGGAGTAAATAAGCCGCACGTCAAACCCTTGGCGGGCAAGCTGAGTCAGTTCCTGATACACAAAAGTCTGAGAGTAGATGGGGAAGCTGGTACAGACCGTAGCTAGCATCCTGCGGTGCAGGCCACGGCCAGCGAAGTACCGGCTTTCAATAGCGAGTCTCACAACTGTCAGTTGCTGCCGGAAAGTGACAAAGAGCCGCTCAACTATCTTTAGCGGTGCACGTAGAATCTTCAGCGGTGCACGGAGGCGCAGCCGGTTGAGAAGAATGTCGCCGAGTCGGCGTTCTGAAGAATGTAAAAGCCTATCGCGCTCAGCCGAGAGCAGATTGATTTTCTCTCCGAGTTCGTTGCGCAAGTTACTGCGCTCTTCTTCCAACAACAGCTTGTCTTTCTTCAGTTGTTCAATGAGTCTCCTCTGTTCTTCGAGGGTCTGCTCAAATTCGTGGCGCTGATTATTTTGCGCTTCTTCCAACAACAGCTTGTCTTTCTTCAGCTGTTCAATGAATCCCGTTTGTTGTTCAATCGTCTGGGCATGTTTTTCCAGCCAAGTTTTCTGACTTTCGATGGTGTGCTCATG
>JAOTWF010000004.1 GCA_029863005.1 Gammaproteobacteria bacterium
ACTTGAGCCGGCCTATATCCTGGGCTGGATCGTCTTCACGCTGTGGTACTTCCCGCGCCAGATTCGTCCACTGACCGATTTTCTCGAGAGGCAGCCCAACGCCGACCCGGAGGCCGCGGCGCGCGCGGTGAAACGTTTTCCGCTGATCTACTGGGCGACGTTCCTTGTATACCTGGTGATTGCTCCCGTGTCGGTGGTCGCGGCGGCGCATATCTATACCGACTTCGTCGCCACGCCGTATGCGCTGTTTCGCATCGAGCTGGTCGCGCTGATCGTCTCGATCATCGTCGGCCTGCCGATCTTCTTCCTGATCTTCGATCTGTTCGGCCAGGCGCTCGGCGGGATTGAGCTCAAGCGCCCGATTGTCACGATCAGGGCCAAGGTGTTCCTGATCGGCGCGCTGGTGCCGCTGCTAATCGACACCATGCTGGTGCAGTACTACTGGACCCGTACTGGCTTCTTCACCTTTGAAACCTTTGGCGTGTGGCTGATGCTCGAACTGCTTGCGATCGGCGGTAGCCTGATCTTCGCCAACAGCTTCGGCCAGTCGCTCGGCCCACTGCGGATGCTGCTCGATTCGCCGCGCCCCTTGCCGGCGGCGGATGTGGCCGCGCTCACGGCACGCTCGACCGACGAACTCGGACTGCTCACCACCGACTACCGGCTGCTGCTCGCCGAACTACAGCGGCGCAACGAAATTCTCGAGCTCAACAACCGGTTGCTGCGCCATGTAGGGGGTGAGACCGGCACGGCCGAGATATTCGCGGCGGTGGTGGATCTGTGTCGTCAGGCGACGGGCGCCGACCTGTCGTTCCTGATCGAGCACGACCCGGCGTCCGGCACCCTGCTGGGCGTCGCCCTGACCGATGCCGAGTATCGCCCGGAGGGTCATTATCGGCTGACGCTCGACGAGCAGTCGCTCGCGGTCTGGGCCTTTGTGCAGGGGCAGACCGCGGTGGCCGCGGACGCGCCCAGCGATCCGCGCGTCAGCCCGGAGCTCAGCAGGCACTTCGGCATTCGCTCGGCGATGGCCACGCCGCTCAAGGTCGGCGATGACAAGCTCGGCGTCCTGATGGTTGCGCACACGGCCAGCCGCCGGGACTACGACGACCGCGACCGCGCGCTGATCGAAGGCGTGGCGCGCGAAACCGCGCTCGTCGTCCAGACCCAGCAACTGCGCCGAGCGCGCGAGCGTGCCGCGGCCGAGCACCTGGAGCAGGCCGAGCATGTGCGCATGCTCATGGATGCCACCGAGGAAGGAATCTATGGCGCGGACACCAATGGCGTGTGCACCTTCATCAACCGCGCGGCGGTGCGCATGTTGGGCTACCGCGACCCCAGTGAACTTTTGGGGCAGAACTTGCACGAGCTCATTCACCACTCTTTCCCGGACGGTCGGCCTTACCCGAAGGAGCAGTGTCGCGTGCGGCTCGCGACGCTCGCCGGCGAAGCCGCGCATGCCGACAACGAGGTGCACTGGCGCGCCAACGGCAGCTCGTTCCCGGTCGAGTACTGGTCGTGGCCGATTGTGCGCGAAGGCCGGATCGTCGGCACCGTGGTGTCGTTCATCGACATCACCGAGCGCAAACGTGTCGAGGAGGCGCTGGCGGACGCCTCCGATCGCTTGCGCCAGGCGCTGCGCGCGGCGCGCGCCGGCGCCTGGGAGTGGAACATCAGCACCAACGGGGTCACCTGGTCCGAGGAAAATTTCCTCGTCATGGGGCTGGATCCGCACACCCACCAGGCAAGCTTTGACAACTGGCTTTCCCGGGTGCATCCGGAGGAACGGGAACGCTGCACGCGCGAGATCCGGCAGGCGCTCGATGCCGGCGTCGATCTGAATCTGGAATTCCGGGTCATTTGGCCCAACGGCGAGGTCCGGTGGATCAACGATGTCGGTCGTCTGGTGTATGACGCAAGCGGCAAGCCCAAGTCAATGTACGGGATCCAGATTGACATCACCGAACGCAAGATGGCACAGGAAAAGAACCTGTTCTTTGGGCGCATACTCGATGAGTCCACCAATGAGATCTATGTCTTCGACGCCAACACCCTGCACTTCATTCAAGTGAATTCAGGCGCGAGGAATAACCTTGGCTACAGCCAGCATGAACTGCTGAATTTAACCCCGCTCGATCTGAAACCCGAATTCACGCGGGACAGCTTCGAGGCGTTGATCGCGCCGCTTAGGCATGGCGCGCTTGACATGCTGGTCTTCAATACCGTGCATCGGCGCAAGGACGGAAGCCTCTATCCCATCGAGGTGCACTTGCAGTTGGCGCGCCAAGTGTCGCCGCCGGTGTTCGTCGCCGTCATTCAGGACATCACCGAGCGTCAGCGGGTGGAGGCATTGAGAGCAGCAAGCGAGGCGCAAATGCGCGCGATCATTAATGCCTCGCCGGTTCCGAAAGCCTTGAGCGACGAGCATCAGAACATCACCTTCCTGAATCCGGCCTTTACTGAGATTTTAGGTTATACCCAGAAGGATATCCCGACGCTCACCGAATGGTGGCTCAAGGCCATCCCGGATCCTGAGTACCGGCAGCTGGTGGCGAAGACCTGGCAAGCCACGTTAGACAAGTGCCAGTGGAATGGCGCAGTGTTCCCGCCCTTGGAGATGAATGTGCAGGCCAAGGACGGAACGGTGAAAACCGTTCTGGCGAGCACCGCTCCCATCGGCCAGTCATTTGTCGGCTCCCACTTAATGGCTCTGTATGACATAACCGAGCGCAAACGTGCCGAGGCCGAGCGCGAGCGCCTGCTGGCCGAGTTCACCAAGACCAATATCGAGATGGAGAATTTCGTCTACACCATCTCGCACGACCTCAAGAGCCCGCTCATCACCATTGGCGGCTACGTTAGCCTGCTGAAAAAAGACATCGCCAAGCGTAAAGATGCGGCAGTCGCCGATTCGATTCTGGAAATACAAAAGGCCGTGGCAAACATGAAAGTCCTGATCGAGAACCTGCTGGAACTCGCGCGCCTGGGACACGTTGCCGGCGAACCCCGGGAGGTGGATGTCAATGCGCTGCTGAATGAACTGCGGACGCGATGCGCCTGGCACTTCGAACAGGAGCACGCCACGGTGCGGATTGCTCCCGACATCCCTTGGGTTTACCTAGACCCGGTGCGCTTGAGTGAGGTATTGCAAAACTTGATCGACAACGCCCTCAAGTTCCACTGTCCCGGGGTACCGCCGGAGATCGAAATCGGCTGGCGTCACGAGGGGGGGTGGCTACGGCTGTACGTGCGTGACAATGGGATCGGCATTGAAAAGGAATACCAAGAGCGCATTTTCAGACTGTTCCAGCGCCTCAACAGCCAAATCGAAGGAACGGGCGTCGGTTTGACGATTTCTCGCCGGATTATCGAGTCTTTCGGCGGCCGTCTCAGCGTGGAATCGGAACCCGGGCAGGGAAGCACCTTCTGGATAGCTTTACCGGAATCCGTTATGTTAAAAGGTAGGTGATCAGGTTTCCGCGGGAGAAACCCAGTTGCCGAGGTAAACGAGGTTAAGAGAAATGGTTTCATCTTCGAACACTAAGACCGCCACGCCGATCCGCATCCTGCTTGTGGAAGACAACGACGCGCACACCAAGCTGATCCTGCGCGCCATGCAGGAGGACCGCTTGGCCAACCCGGTCGACTGTGTGCACGATGGGGAAGAAGCGCTGGATTATCTGTATCGGCGCGGTAAATACAATGACGCCTCGAAGAGTCCGCGTCCAGACATGATCTTGCTCGATTTGAAGCTGCCCAAGATCGACGGTATCGAGGTGCTGAAGACCATCAAGAAAGACGAAATACTCAAATCCATCCCCGTCGTCGTGCTCACGAGTTCAACCGACCAGCGCGACGTGCACGAGGCCTATCGCCACTACGTCAACAGCTACATCGCCAAGCCGGTGGATTTCGACAAGTTCCGCCAGGTGGTGCAGGAACTGGATTACTACTGGACCATTTTCAATACCAAGCCCTCCAATACACCAACCTAATTCGGGTCGACGGCGTGACTGGCTGAACCGTATTTTCTGAAAAGATGTGGCACCCGGATATATTTGATGTCATCGTCATTGGCGGCGGTCATGCTGGTACCGAGGCTGCTGGCGCGTGCGCGCGCCTCGGTGCTCGAACCCTGCTGCTGACTCAGAACATCGAGACTCTCGGACAGATGTCTTGCAACCCCGCGATCGGCGGGATCGGCAAGGGTCATCTGGTGAAGGAAATCGACGCGCTCGGCGGCGTGATGGCGCGTGCGACCGACCGCGCCGGGATCCAGTTCCGGATTCTGAATGCGCGCAAGGGCCCGGCGGTGCGCGCCACGCGCGCCCAGGCCGACCGTGCCCTGTACAAAGCCGCGGTGCGCGCGGCCCTAGAAAATCAAGATAACCTCACGCTGTTCCAGCAGACGGTCGAGGACCTGATCGTCGAGAACAATCGCGTCACCGGGGTGGTGGCAGCCATGGGCGTGAAATTCCGCGCGCGCGCCGTGGTGCTCACGACTGGCACTTTTCTCGGCGGCAAGATCCATATCGGTCTTTCGAATTACCAGGGCGGGCGCGCCGGCGATCCCCCGTCGAACGCATTGGCCGCGCGCTTGCGTGAACTGCCCTTTCGCGTTGGACGCCTGAAGACCGGCACGCCGCCGCGCCTTGATGGCCGAACGATTGACTACTCAATATTGGAGCCGCAGCCGGGCGATGAGCCGACGCCGGTATTCTCTTTCATGGGTTCGCGCATGGAACATCCACGCCAGGTGAGCTGTTACATCACGTATACAAATGAATCGACGCACGCGATCATCCGTACCGGGCTTGACCGTTCGCCGATGTACACCGGTGTGATCGAAAGCGTGGGCCCGCGTTATTGCCCTTCGGTCGAGGACAAGATCATGCGCTTCGCCGACAAGGACCGGCACCAGATCTTCATCGAGCCCGAGGGGCTCAATACCCATGAGGTTTATCCCAACGGCATTTCCACCAGTCTGCCTTTCGATGTGCAGTGGAACCTGGTGCGCACGATCAGGGGTTTTGAAAATGCCGTGATCACTCGGCCGGGCTATGCCATTGAATACGATTATTTTGATCCACGTGACTTGCAGCCGACGCTCGAAACCAAATCTTTGGCGGGACTGTACTTCGCCGGCCAGATCAACGGCACCACCGGTTACGAAGAAGCCGCGGCGCAGGGACTCCTTGCCGGCCTCAATGCCGCACGCCGGGTGCAGGGAAAGGACCCATGGTGGCCGCGGCGCGATGAGGCCTACCTCGGCGTCATGCTCGACGATCTCATCACCCGCGGCGTCACCGAGCCCTATCGCATGTTTACCTCGCGCGCGGAATACCGCCTGCAGCTACGCGAGGACAATGCCGACCTGCGTCTCACCGAAATCGGTCATGAACTCGGCCTGATTGACGCGGCGCGCTGGCGGCGCTTCAGCGACAAGCGCGAGAACATCGTGCGTGAACAAGCACGCCTGAGAAAAACCTGGCTGCGACCGGAAACCTGCCCGGCGGAGGACGCCACGCGTGTCATCGGCCAGCCACTCACGCGTGAGGCCACGCTCATGGAGTTGATGCGCCGCCCAGGCGTTTCCTATGAAGCGCTCCTGTCCCTCCCCGGTGCCGGGACCGCGCTGTCCGATCTCGACGTCACGCAGCAGCTCGAGATCCAGGCCAAGTACGCCGGTTATATCGAGCGCCAGTCAGAGGAGATCGCCCAGCACCGTCGCCACGAGGAAACCGCGCTGCCACCGGACATCGATTACCACAACGTCCACGGGCTGTCGGTCGAGGTACGCCAGAAACTGGCGGCACACCGACCTGCCACCCTCGGCCAGGCCGGGCGGCTTTCGGGCATCACCCCCGCGGCCATATCCTTATTACTGATTCATCTGCGCCGAAAGCGGGCTTAAGCACCGAATCCGTAAGAAACCCCCTCCGGATTATCAGCGCATGCCACGCGGTTATTTATTAGCGGCTACACTCGAGGAGAACACGGACCTGAGGGAATGACCCGCGACCAGGAGGCAGCACGATGCAGATCTCCCCGGACAGTATGCTGTATTACGTGGTGGTGTTGCTGATTTTCGGAAATATTTTTGCGCTGGTGATCGGTGTGCTGATGCTGGCCGCGCCAACGTGGATGGGCGCCCTTTTCAAATTATCCAACCGCTGGATTTCCATGCGCCGCATGACCAAGCCGCTGGAAAAACCGCGCCCGACCGAAGGCGCCATGCTTCGTTACCCGCGGCTGCTCGGCGCCATCCTGTT
Organism: Gammaproteobacteria bacterium; assembly: GCA_029863005.1. Classification (GTDB taxonomy): domain Bacteria; phylum Pseudomonadota; class Gammaproteobacteria; order Acidiferrobacterales; family Sulfurifustaceae; genus Sulfuricaulis. Next base: position 6,273 of record JAOTWF010000004.1, read on the forward strand.
GGCCAGCGCGGCGCTGATCCTGATCAAGGGCGCGATCTTCATCACCGGCATGAGTGCTGCCGATGGGGGACGTCTGCTGGCGGGCTTTTACGCCGGTGCCGATATCACCCGCGGCACCTGGGAGGTGATGTGGATCAGCCTCGTCGCTTTTATCATCGTGGGGACGGTGATGGCCATCGTGGTCGGCCTGATGTCACTGTTCAAGCTCGCCAAGCTCAGGCATTGGCTCGATAGCATGAATCGCTGGGTGTCCACGCGCCAGGTCACCAAGCCACTCGACACCCCGCATTATCAACTGGACGAGATGATTAAAGCCCAGCCCCGCGTGTGGGGCGGATTGATCTCCGCGCTCGCTCTTTTTTCCGTCCTCGTGCTGTGGGTGTTCGTGCTCGGCGTTTGAACCGAGCGCTCCGATCACGGATTCGGACTGGACGCCACGGATGACGGGGTGGCGGTTTCGCCTGGTTTTCCCAAATACGTGAAGGTATTGACGCTGAGTGTGCCGCCGGCGGCATCCACCACTGACACCTTCCATTCTCCGGTCCAGGACGGGAGCAGGGTTTTGCTCGAGTAGGCGCGCCAGCGTGACGTGGCGACTTGAATCGGCACTTCCAAGATGATCTGACCGTTGTATTCCCACCGGTGTTTTACCGTCCGACCGGCCATGTCATGGATTTCAGTGAAGTAGACGATGCGTGTTTCATCGTTCGTGAGTGCCGAGATACTATCTACTGGCTCGAGATCTTTAATGTCGTGCGTGAGCTGCGCGCGGGTGACGACCCCGGGTATCGGTATCGCCGCCCGCGAGGTGGGAAAGAGCTTCTCCGGATTGGCGGCGACGGGTGCCTCGGCCGTGTCAGTGGCCTGCGCTAATCCAGCCCCGCCAAGACCCATCACCATGATTGTCAGGAACAATGCCTTCATGCTGAACTCCATTTCGACTCCGTTACTTACGAGCTTAGTGCAGGGTTCGGGGAGTGGATAGCCAAAACAGGACACAAAGCTTAAATTGCACGATAAGAAACGCTAAACGGGAAAAACCGGGGGGACGGGGAGTCACATGACGCTAGAAAAAAACCTTAGGCAGGGCCTGCGTGATATGGGGCTCGATCTACCGCCCCCGGTTCCGGAAAAGCTCCTGAATTTCCTGGAACTTCTCGAAAAGTGGAACCAGTCCTATAACCTCACGGCCGTGCGCGATCCCGAGCAAATGGTGCCGCGGCACTTGCTCGACAGCCTGTCGGTGTTGCCGTATTTGCGCGGCGCGCGCGTGCTCGACATCGGCACCGGAGCCGGGCTTCCCGGAATTCCGCTGGCGCTGGCTCGCCCCGACATGGAATTCACGCTGCTCGACAGCAACGCCAAGAAAACCCGGTTTGCCACGCAAGCCGTGCACGACCTGGGCCTGAAAAACACCCGCATCGTGCAGGAGCGCGTGGAGAAATTCCATCCACCGGAAAAATTCGATACGCTGATTGCTCGCGCGTTCGCGTCCATTCCTGATATGCTGGCCGCGAGCCGTCATTTGTGCGCGCCGGACGGCCGGTTCCTGGTCATGAAGGGTGTATTCCCCCAGGAAGAGCTGGCGGCGGTCACGGACGGATACCGCGCCGAAGTGAAAGTTCTGACGGTACCGGGCCTCGATGCCGCGCGGCACATGGTCATGCTGGCGCCGGTGAATTGAAGGGGAATGCCCGATGGGCAAAGTCGTAGCCATCACGAACCAGAAAGGCGGGGTCGGCAAGACCACGACCAGCATCAACCTCGCCGCCTCGCTCGCCCGAACGCGCCGGCGCGTGATGCTGATCGACAACGACCCGCAGGGCAATGCCACCATGGGCAGCGGTGTCAACAAGCAAGCCAATCGCGTGACGACCTACGAGGTACTAATCGGGCTCGAACCGATCGAGGCGGCGCGGGTCACGGTCGAAGGCGGCTTTGATCTGGTGCCGTCCAACAGCCAGCTGTCCGGCGCCGAGATCGAGCTCATCGAACTTGAACATCGCGAACGGCGCTTACGCGATGCCCTCGAGAACGTGCGCACGCAGTACGATTATATTTTGATCGACTGTCCGCCGGCACTGAACCTGCTCACGGTCAATGCGCTGGTGGCGGCGCAATCGGTGATGATTCCGATGCAGTGCGAATATTATGCGCTCGAAGGGCTCACGGCGTTGCTCAACACGATACGAAAGATTCGTGAAACCCTGAATCCGGAACTGGAGATCGAAGGGCTGTTGCGCACCATGTACGACCCGCGTAACAATCTGGATAACGAGGTCTCGGCGCAATTGAAACAGCATTTTGGCGACAAGCTTTACCGCACCGTCATTCCACGCAACATCCGCCTGGCGGAGGCACCGTCGCACGGCAAGCCGGTCATTGCCTACGACATGCAGTCCAAGGGAGCGCAAGCTTACCTGGCACTCGCGGGTGAAATGCTCCGGCGCGAAGAGGAAGTTGTGGCGGCATAAAGAGTAGCTTTAGAAGTAATTACAGGAGGGGATAACAAGACGATGAGCGTGACCACCACCCGAAAACCCCAGCGCCTCGGACGCGGGCTCGATGCCTTGTTGAACGCCTACGAGACGCCGGCCGAAAAGGACGAGCTGCGCCAGATCCCCATCGACCAGTTGCAGCGCGGCAAGTACCAGCCACGCACGCACATGAACCCCGAGGCGCTCGAGGAGCTGGCCGCCTCGATCAAGGTCCAGGGCGTGGTGCAGCCGATCGTGGTGCGCCTGCTGTCCGCCGGGAGCTATGAAATCGTTGCCGGCGAACGCCGCTGGCGCGCGGCCCAACTGGCTGGTCTCGAATCGGTGCCGGCGGTGGTGCGCAAGATCCCCGACGAGGCGGCGATTGCCATCGCGCTGATCGAGAATATTCAGCGCGAGAACTTAAGCCCGGTCGAGGAAGCCAACGCCTTCACGCGCCTGATCGATGAATTCCACATGACGCACCAGCAAGTGGCCGAGGCCGTGGGCCGTTCCCGTGCAGCCGTCACCAACCTGTTGCGACTCCTCACGCTTAATAGCGATGTGCGTGAACTGCTTGAAACCGGCAAGATGGACATGGGCCATGCTCGCGCCTTGCTTGCGCTCGAAGGGAGCCACCAGAGCCGGGCGGCGCACCAAGTCGTGAACAAGGGCCTGTCGGTCCGCGAGACCGAAAATCTCGTGCGCCGTCTCTTGGCCCACCCCGCCGGTCACCGGACGCGCGGGCCGCGTATGGACCCTGACACCCGCGCCCTGGCGCAGCAGCTTTCGGAAAAACTGGGGACCAAGGTGCGTTTCCAGCACAATGCCAAGGGCAAAGGCCGGCTGCTGATCGAATACAACACCTTGGAGGAGCTGGACGGCATTTTGGCCCATATCCGTTGATACACTTGCTGTCTCCGTGAAATCGCGTCTATAACTATCAAGAGCAGGGACACATTTCAGACAGGGAAAACAAGGCTAATGAAACCCGCAACCATTCTTCTGATTCTCGGATTAATCGCCCCCCTCTTTGCGGGAGCGCAGGATACGGCATCGCTTGAGCAGATGCGTCAGGCGGCCGCGCGCGGCAGCGATGCCGCACAACTGGAAATGGGCATCCTGTATGAGTTCGGCTACAACATGCCGAAAAATGAAATCAACGCGCTCGCCTGGTATCAAGTATCCGCCGAACGGGGCAATGCTCTCGCGGCCAAACGCCGTGATCTTCTGAAAGCGAAGATGAAGCCGGAAGATATCGAGGCCGCCAACAAGCTGGCGCGCGAACTGGTTTCCGGGAAAACCGGAAACGCAGCAGAAGCCTCTCCGGCTGCCGACAAGCCACCGGATACCGTTGGCACACCGCCTCCTTCCGAACCGGCAGGGGAGAAGCCAGCCGCTCCCAATGCCGCCGGAGAAAAACCGCCCTCCTCTCCCTGATTCGTTGTCACCCTGACGTCAGGTCGCCCTCTCCTCGCTCTGGTCAGGGACCAGTGCCAGCGGGTAACATACCTCCCCGCTGCCCGCCGCCGTGCGGCGTACATAAAAACTAAAGGGTGTCGATTGGCAATGGGCACCCTCAATAGTGGAGTGAACCAATGCTTGTCAAAGACATTATGACCACCGCTGTTCGTTCCGCACGCCCGGAAGACCCGATCCGAGAAATTGCCGCAACCATGTGCTTGCACAAATTCGCCGGCCTTCCAGTGGTGGATGCCGCTGGCAAGATTGTGGGGGTAATTTCGGAAAAGGATATATTGCATGGGATGTTTCCCAAATTCGAGGACCTCGTCACCAGCTCGGGCCTGGTGGATTTTGAGGCGCTCGAGCGCGAGTATCAGGACGTGGTGAACCTCAAGGTGCGCGATGTCATGAGCCAGAAGATCATCAAAGTGGATCCGGAAATGCCGGTGCTGAAGGCCGCCTCCATCATGTTTCGCCACCGCATCCGTCGTGTCCCGGTGCAGGAGGATGGCAGGCTCGTCGGGATTATCAGCATCGGTGATGTACACAAGGCCATCTTCAAGCAAAACCTGACGAAGCTCGATTGAGCTCGCAATAATTCGTTTTTATCGGCGCATTACTTTTGTTGGATCTGGAAGGAGCCGTGTTTATGCTGCGCGGTGACATGATGCCCGCGTACGGCAGTCGGGTAACCACGAGTGATCGTGTTTGTTATATACAGCAATAACGAATACTTTCGCTGTATTTTTCTAGAAGTTAACATATAGTTTGTGCGGGTTCATTTGGGGCTCAGGACTTCACTCTCTTTCGCTTACGATGACCAGAATAATAACCGCATACAAAATCGTTCTGGCCCAGCTCGTCTTGGCGCTGGTGGCCGGGATTGTTGCCTGGGGCGCGAAGGGTTCTGCCATGGCCGTTGCCGTTTTTGCCGGCGGGCTGATCAATGTCATTGCCAACCTCTACTTCGCGCTTCATGTCTTTCGTGGCGGTGTGCGACCGGCGCCATCGGTTTTGCGCGGTTTTTATCTGGCGGAGGTGGTTAAACTGCTGCTGACCGCCGCGTTGTTTGCCTTGGCGCTCGGGGTTTTGAAACTGGCACCCCTGCCGCTGCTTCTCGGTTTTTCCGTGACGCTCGCGGGTTACTGGCTGGCGCTGCTACCGGCCGGTCCGGCACAACGGTGGATCAAGGCATGAATACCAGCACCGGCGCGGTGACGTCGACCGACTACATTATTCATCATCTGACTAACCTTACTCAGGGTGAGGGTATATGGCAGATCAATATCGATACGCTGTTTTTCTCTTTGATTCTCGGCGGCGTGTTTCTCGCCATCATGGGCTTTGCCGCGCACCGGGCCTCCAGCGGCGTTCCCGGCGGTTTGCAGAATTTCGCCGAGATTCTTGTGGAGTTCGTCGACAAGCAGGTGAAAGATACCTTCCACGGGCGTAACCCCGTAATCGCACCACTGGCGCTGACGGTCTTTTGCTGGGTGTTCCTGTGGAACCTGATGGACCTGGTGCCGGTGGATCTCCTGCCGGAGTTCGGCAAGCTGCTGGGTGTGCATTATATGCGCGTTGTGCCCTCGACCGACTTGAATGCCACCTTCGGTCTTTCGCTCACGGTGTTCCTGCTCATCATTTTCTATAGTTTCAAGGTCAAGGGACCCGTGGGATACGCCAAGGAACTCCTGACGCATCCGTTTGGCCCGTACCTGTTCCCGGCCAACCTGCTGCTCAACGTGGTCGAGCTGGTCGCCAAACCGATATCGCTGGCGCTGCGTCTGTTCGGGAATCTGTATGCGGGTGAAATGATTTTCATCCTGATCGCGCTCATGTACGGCGCCGGCTGGCTGCTCGGACCATTCGCCGGGGTCCTGCAGTTGGGCTGGGCGATTTTTCACCTGCTCGTGATTACGCTGCAGGCGTTCATTTTCATGGTGCTGACGATCGTGTACCTGTCCATGGCGCACGAGGAGAGTCACTGATTCGATTTTGTCCTTATTCAACATTCTATTATTTTTCGGAGGCAAGCAATGGAAACTCTGTACGGCATGACCGCGATCGCGGTGGGCGTCATCCTCGGCATGGGCGCGCTCGGCACGGCCATCGGCTTCGGTCTGCTTGGCGGCAAGTTCCTCGAAGGCGCGGCACGACAGCCGGAGATGGTGCCGATGCTGCAGGTGAAAATGTTCATCGTCGCCGGTCTGCTCGATGCCGTGACCATGATCGGCGTCGGCCTGGCGTTGTGGTTCACCACTGCCAACCCGTTCGTCGCGGCACTCAAGGCCGCTGCCGGCCAATAACCGCCGCATTAACCGAACGGTCTTTATTACAGTCAGGAGCCTGCGCATGAACATAGGCATTACTTTAATCGGACAAATGCTCAGCTTTGCGCTGTTCGTCTGGTTGACGATGAAATTTATCTGGCCGCCGCTGATGCGGGCCATGGAGCGGCGCCGGCAGACCATTGCCGACGGGTTGGCGGCCGCCGAACGCAGCAAGCTCGATCTTGAGCTGGCGCAGAAAAAGGCCGGCGAACTGTTGCACGAGGCACGCGAGCAGGCCGCGGACGTACTCATGGAAGCCGCCAAGCGCGCTTCCGGGATCATGGACGAGGCCAAGTCCCAGGCGCGCGCCGAAGGCGAGCGTCAGTTCCTGGCCACCCGCGCCGAGATCGACCTCGAGGCCAACCGTGCGCGCGAGCATTTGCGTACGGCCGTGGCGGAGCTGGCCGTGGCCGGGGCCACGCGCATCCTCGAAAAGGAGATCGACCGCAACGCGCATGCGAAGCTGCTCGACTCCGTCGTGGCGAAACTCTAGCGATGGCGGAACGTCGCACCACGGCTCGTCCCTACGCCGAAGCCGCTTTCGCGCTCGCGCGCGATGCCCGGCGGCTCAAGCCCTGGTCCGAGATGCTCGCCCTGCTCGCCATTGTCGTGGGCGATGCCAGTATGCAGCGCCTGCTCGATGACCCGCGCCTGCCGCGCGAGCGTGTCGCGGCGCTTATCATTGAAATCGGCGGCAAGCATCTCGATGTCGCGGCGCAAAACTTTGTGCGCCTGCTGGCGGAGAATCGCCGCCTGGGACTGCTGCCCGAAATCGTGGCGCTCTACGAAATGCGGCGGGCCGAGGCTGAGGCGATCGTTGACGCGGACGTGACCTCGGCCTACGCCCTGTCCGACGCCGAACAGCGAAAGATTGGCGAGGCACTTAAGCGCCGACTGGGACGTGAAGTGCGCATCACCGCGCACGTTGACGCGTCACTGCTGGGCGGCATAGTTATCCGGGCGGGCGATCTCGTGATCGACGGTTCCGTGCGCGGGCGCATCGCGGCGCTGGCGACACATCTGAATTATTGAAATATTGGGATATCCGATGATGCAACTCAATCCTTCTGAAATCAGTGAACTGATCCGTGCCCGCATCGAGAAATACGAGGCCAAGGCCGAAGCCCGCACCGAAGGCACCGTGGTCGCTCTCACCGACGGCATCTGCCGTGTCCACGGCCTGACCGACGTGATGCAAGGCGAGATGATCGAATTTCCGAACAACACTTTCGGGGTGGCACTCAACCTCGAGCGCGATTCCGTGGGCGCGGTGATTCTCGGTGAATACACGCACATCACCGAGGGCAACACCGTCAAATGTACCGGGCGCATCCTGGAAGTGCCGGTGGGTGAGGCGCTGATCGGGCGCGTGGTCGATGCCCTCGGCAATGCGATCGACGGGCGCGGCCCGATCAAGACCGAGGAACACTCGCCGATCGAAAAAATCGCCCCGGGCGTGATTGCGCGTCAATCCGTGAGCCAGCCGGTGCAGACCGGCCTCAAATCGATCGACTCCATGGTGCCGATCGGTCGCGGCCAGCGTGAACTCATCATCGGCGACCGCCAGACCGGCAAATCCGCGCTCGCCATCGACACCATTATCAATCAGAAGGGCACGGGGATTATCTGCATCTACGTTGCCATCGGCCAGAAGTCCTCGTCGGTGGCGGGGGTGGTGCGCAAGCTCGAAGAACACGGCGCGATGGAACACACCATCGTGGTCGCCGCGTCCGCGTCCGAGTCGGCCGCGATGCAATACATCGCCCCGTATTCGGGTTGCACCATGGGTGAGTACTTCCGTGACAGTGGGCGCGATGCGCTGATCGTGTACGACGATCTGACCAAGCAGGCCTGGGCCTATCGTCAGATCTCGCTGCTGCTGCGCCGTCCGCCGGGGCGCGAGGCCTATCCGGGCGATGTGTTCTACCTGCACTCGCGCCTGCTCGAGCGCGCCGCGCGCGTCAACGCTGATCATGTGGCCAAGATCACCGACGGCAAGATCACCGGCCAAACCGGTTCGCTCACTGCCTTGCCGATCATCGAGACCCAAGCCGGCGACGTCTCGGCATTCGTGCCGACCAACGTGATTTCGATCACCGACGGCCAGATCTACCTTGACTCCGACCTGTTCAACGCCGGCATGCGCCCGGCGATCAATGCGGGACTCTCGGTATCACGCGTCGGCGGTGCGGCCCAGACCAAGATCGTGAAGAAACTGGGCGGTGGCGTGCGCCTGGCGCTGGCGCAATACCGCGAGCTCGCCGCCTTTTCCCAGTTTGCCTCCGACCTCGATGCGGCCACGCGCAAGCAGCTCGAGCGCGGCAGCCGCATCATGGAAGTGATGAAACAGCCTCAATACTCGCCGATGTCGGTGGCCGAGATGGCGCTCACGCTGTTCGCCGTGAACGAGGGTTTTCTCGACGATATCGCCGTCGCCAAGGTGCGCGCCTTCGAGGACGGATTGCAGGCTTACATGCGGCAGCAGCATCCGGCCCTGCTCGAGAAGATCAACGCCACGCCGGAGTATTCCGACGCGGTGGCCACCGAGCTGCGCGAGGCGGTGAAGACCTTCAAGGCCAACTACATCGGATAAGCCATGGCCGTCGGCAAAGAAATACGCAAGAAGATCAAGTCAGTCCAGAACACTCAGAAAATCACGAGTGCGATGGAAATGGTCTCGGCCAGCAAGATGCGCCGCGCCCAGGAGCGCATGCAGGCCGCACGCCCGTACGCGACCCGGATCCGTCACGTGATCCAGCATGTGCACGAGGGGCACACGGAATATCGCCATCCGTTTACGGTCGAGCGCGAGGCCAAACGCGTGGGGGTGATCGTGGTCACCTCCGACCGCGGTCTGTGTGGCGGTCTGAATACCAATCTGTTGCGCAGTGCGCTGCAGGAAATGAAGGGTTGGCGAGACCGGGGCCTCGAGATGGAGGTCTGCAACATCGGCACCAAGGGTTTCGTCTTCTGCAAGCGCTTCGGTTTTCCGATTGTTTCGCATGTGTCGCACCTCGGGGACACGCCGCGGCTCGAAGACCTGATCGGTACAGTCAAGGTCATGCTCGATGCTTACACGGGGGGCCGGCTTGATCGCCTGTTTGTCGTGTACAACCGTTTCGTCAACACCATGACGCAAAAGCCGCTACTGGAACAGCTGCTGCCGTTGCCACCGGTGCCGGAGCAGGAAGCCAAAGAATTGAAGCACTACTGGGACTATCTGTACGAACCCGAGAATGCCCCCGAACTGCTGGATGACCTTATTACCCGCTACATCGAGTCGCAGATCTATCATGCGGTGATCGAGAATCTCGCCTGCGAACAGTCGGCGCGCATGGTGGCGATGAAGGCCGCGAGCGACAACGCCAGCGCGCTCATCGACGATCTCCAGCTCGTGTACAACAAGGCGCGCCAGGCCGCGATCACGCAAGAAATCTCGGAGATCGTCGGCGGGGCGGCGGCGGTGTAACGAATTTATCATTCAAGGTATTGAACAATGAGCAACGGAAAGGTCGTGCAAATTATCGGGGCCGTGGTCGATGCGGAATTCCCGCGTGAGCATCTGCCGAAGGTGTATCACGCGCTCAAGGTGGATGGTGGGCTCACGCTGGAGGTGCAACAACAGCTTGGCGACGGTGTCGTGCGCTGCATCGCCATGGGTTCGACCGACGGCCTGCAACGGGGAGTGGACGTGACCAATACCGGCGCGCCGATCCAGGTGCCCGTCGGCACCCAGACGCTAGGGCGTATCATGGATGTGCTCGGCAACCCGATCGACGAGAAAGGCCCCATCGGTGCCGAGACCAGCATGCCGATCCACCGTTTGGCCCCGTCCTATGAAGACCAGGCCGCGAGCGCGGAGCTGCTCGAGACCGGTATCAAGGTGATCGACCTTATCTGTCCGTTCGCCAAGGGCGGCAAGATCGGCCTGTTCGGCGGCGCCGGCGTGGGCAAGACCGTGAACATGATGGAGCTGATCCGTAATATTGCCGTCGAACACTCCGGCTATTCGGTGTTTGCCGGCGTCGGCGAGCGTACCCGCGAAGGCAACGACTTCTACCACGAAATGAAGGAAGGCGGCGTACTCGACAAGGTAGCGCTGGTATACGGCCAGATGAACGAGCCCCCGGGCAACCGCCTGCGCGTGGGACTCACCGGGCTGACCATCGCCGAGAACTTCCGCGACGAAGGTCGCGACGTGCTGCTGTTCATCGACAACATCTACCGTTATACCCTGGCCGGTACCGAAGTCTCAGCGCTCTTGGGCCGCATGCCCTCGGCCGTGGGTTACCAACCGACACTGGCCTACGAAATGGGCATCCTCCAGGAACGCATCACCTCGACCAAGAAGGGTTCGATCACCTCGGTGCAAGCGGTGTACGTACCGGCCGACGACCTGACCGACCCCTCCCCGGCGACGACCTTCTCGCATCTGGATGCGACCGTGGTGCTGTCGCGCCAGGTCGCCGAACTCGGCATTTATCCGGCCGTGGACCCGCTTGATTCCACCAGCCGCCAGGTCGACCCAAACATCATTGGCGAGGAACATTACCGCACCACGCGCGACGTGCAATCCACTCTGCAACGTTATAAGGAATTGCAGGACATTATCGCCATCCTGGGCATGGACGAGCTGTCCGAGGACGACAAGCAGACGGTGAGCCGCGCACGCAAGATTCAGCGCTTCCTGTCACAGCCATTCTTCGTGGCCGAGGTGTTTACCGGCAGCGCCGGCAAGTATGTCCCGCTCAAGGAGACCATCCGCGGATTCCGTGGCATCGTTGACGGCGAATACGACAGCTATCCGGAGCAGGCCTTCTACATGGTCGGTTCCATCGACGAAGTGGCCGAGAAGGCGAAGACCCTCTGACGCACAAATGCAAGGGAACAGAACCATGGATGCCTTGACCATGCACGTCGACATTGTTTCCGCCGAGAAGGAGATTTTCTCCGGTCTGGCGGAGATGCTGGTAGCGACCTTGGTAACGGGCGAGGTTGGTATTCTACCGCACCACACGCCGCTGCTGGCGCGCATGAAGCCGGGCGAGGTGCGCGTGAAGACGCCCACCGAGGAACTCACGTTCTATGTCTCGGGTGGCATGCTCGAGGTGCAGCCGCACGTGGTCACGGTACTGGCCGACACCGCGCTGCGCGCCAAGGACATTGACGAGGCCGCCGCGCTCAAGGCCAAGGAAAGCGCCGAGGAAGCGCTCAAGAACCGCAAGGCCGACATCGACTACGCCAAGGCCCAGGCCGAGCTGGCCGAGGCTATCGCACAACTGCGCGCTATCAAGAAACTTCGCGAACGCGCCCACAAGTAAGCAGTATCCGTTAATCTTATTTTCATTTCATGACTACCGTCGTCACCAAAAACAAGGTTGTTTCTCTCATTTACGTGGTGCGTAACGAGAAGGGCGACATTTTTGAGTACCGCGACCTGCCGGTATCGTACGTGCACGGTTCCGGCGCGGATCTCTTTCCCAAGATCGAGCAGTCGCTCGAGGGACACGCCGTCGGTGACCGGGTGTCGGTGCAGCTGTCGCCGGGCGAAGCCTTCGGCGAGCGCGACCCCAAGCTCACCTTCACCGACGATATCGAGAATGCGCCGCCCGAACTGCGCCGCATCGGCGCCGAGTTCGAGGCACAAAACGCCAAGGGCGAAAGCATCATGCTTACCGTGACGCGCATCGAAGATGACAAGATCACAGTGGACGCCAACCACCCGCTGGCCGGCCAGACCATCAACTTCGAGGTGACGGTAAAGGACATTCGCGATGCCACCCCCGAGGAAATCCGCAACGGCCGCCCCGCGAGCGACATTCCAACATTGCAATAACCTCGGCGTCGATAATTTCCTATAGTTAACGGATATGATGAAGGCTACGTCCTGACCATGGCCGTCCCCCTCGAAATCGTTATCCTCGCCGCCGGCCAAGGCAAGCGCATGTATTCCGACCGCCCCAAGGTGCTGCACGAGCTCGCGGGCCGGCCGCTGCTGGCGCATGTGCTCGCTACCGCGCGCGCCTTAAAGCCGGCCGCCATCCATGTGGTGTACGGGCACGGCGGCGAGGCGGTACGCGCGGCCAATCCGGAGCTTGGCATAACGTGGGTGCATCAGGCTGAGCAGCAAGGCACCGGCCATGCCGTGGCCCAGGCCATGCCTGGGGTCGCCAATGAGTCCACGGTGCTGGTGCTTTACGGCGATGTCCCCTTGATCCGCCCGCAGACCCTGAAGAAATTGCTTTCCGCCGCCGGCACCGGGCTCGCCCTGCTCACCACGGAACTCCCCCATCCCGGGCCTTACGGGCGCATCCTGCGCAATGCTGCCGGGCAGGTGACCCGCATTGTGGAAAGCAAGGATGCCACGCCGGATGAGGCTAAGGTGCGCGAGGTCAATACCGGGTTTCTTGCCGTCCCGGCGGGAAAACTCAAGAAATGGCTCTCGCGCCTTAAGAATCACAACGCCCAGGGCGAGTACTATCTGACTGATATAATTTCCATAGCGGTGGCGGAAAAAGTGACGATCATTACCCGCCTCCCCGGCGACATCGCTGAAATCCTCGGGGTCAACAGCAAAGCGGAGCTTGCCCAAGTGGAGCGCATGTATCAGAAACAGCAGACCGAAAAGCTCATGCAGCAGGGCGTGACCCTGCGTGATCCCGCGCGCCTCGACGTGCGTGGCGAACTCACCTGCGGGCGCGACGTGGTGATTGATGTCAATGTCATTTTCGAGGGCAAGGTCCGGCTTGGCGACCGCGTGCAGGTCGGGCCGAACAACGTCATCCGCGACAGCACCGTGGGCAGTGGCACCGTCATTCTCCCGAACTGCGTGATCGAGGAGACCGACATCGGTGCCGATTGCCGCATCGGCCCGTTCGCGCGGCTGCGCCCCGAGACCCATTTGGCGGCGCACGTCCATGTCGGCAACTTTGTCGAGGTGAAGAAATCCGACGTGGCCGAAGGCAGCAAGATGAATCACTTAAGCTACATCGGCGACACCAGCATCGGGCGCAACGTCAACATCGGCGCCGGCACCATCACCTGCAATTATGACGGCGCGAACAAACATCGAACAATTATCGGCGACAACGTTTTCGTCGGCTCGAACACGGCCCTGGTGGCCCCGGTGACCGTGGGCGAAGACGCCACCATCGGCGCCGGCTCGGTGATATCGAAAGACGCCCCGGCCGGCGAGCTCACGCTCACGCGCGCCCCGCAGACGACCAAGCCGGGCTGGAAGCGGCCGGTCAAAAAAGCGAAAAAATAACCCGAGGTTTTCCCCATGTGTGGCATTGTCGGCGCGGTGGCGCAGCGAAACGTGGTCCCGATTCTGGTCGAGGGGCTAAAGCGCCTGGAGTACCGAGGCTACGATTCCGCGGGGCTGGCCGTCCTTGGCGACGGTGGTTCCGAGCGCCTCGATCGCGTGCGCGCGGTCGGCAAGGTCAAGGTGCTGGAGGAATCCCTGCAGCAACTGCAAACCGAGGGCCAGACCGGCATCGCCCACACCCGCTGGGCCACCCACGGCATCCCGAGCGAGGACAACGCGCACCCGCACGTGAGTCACGGCGTCATTGCCGTGGTGCATAACGGCATTATCGAAAACCACGAAGCGCTTCGGAAAAAGTTGCAGCAGGAGGGTTATGAATTCAACTCCCAGACCGACACCGAGGTGGTCGCGCACCTGGTGCATCATCATCTGAAGAAAGAAAAAGACCTGTGCCGGGCGGCCATCGCCACGATTCATGAACTGGAGGGAGCGTATGCGCTCGGGATCATCAGCCGTGCCGAGCCGCATCGCCTGATCGCGGCACGCAAGGGCAGCCCACTCGTGGTCGGTGTTGGGATCGAGGAGCATTTCATCGGCTCGGACGTGCTGGCGCTGGCCCCGGTGACGCGCAACGTGATTTATCTTGAGGACGGCGACGTGGCCGATCTGCGCCGGGCCGACTACACGATTTACAATTCCGACGGGAAAAAGGTCGAACGGCCGGTGCACGTCTCCGAGGCCTCGGCCGATGCGGTTGACCGTGGCCAGTACCGCAACTTCACCGAGAAGGAGATTTTCGAGCAGCCCAAGGCCGTGGCCGACACGCTCGAAGGACGCCTTGGCAAGCACCGCATCCTGGAAGAGGCCTTTGGCGTCACCGCCGGGCAGATCTTCAACGAAACCCAGGCGGTGCAGATCATCGCCTGCGGCACCAGCTTTCACGCCGGCTCCGTGGCGCGCTACTGGATCGAGAGCCTCGCCGGCCTGCCCTGTAATGTTGAGATCGCCAGCGAATACCGCTACCGCAAGCACGTGGTCCTCCCGGGCACGCTGGTGGTGGCGATCTCGCAGTCGGGCGAGACGGCCGACACGCTCGCGGCCCTGCAACTGACGAAGAAGCTCGGTTACGGACATTCGCTTGCCATTTGCAACGTGCCGGAATCCTCCCTGGTGCGGGAGTCCGAATTGACGCTCCTCACCCGCGCCGGGCCGGAGATCGGGGTGGCCTCCACCAAGGCCTTCACCACCCAGCTCACCGCCCTGCTGCTTCTGACCATCGCGCTCGCGCGTCGGCACGGATTAACGCCGGAGAAGGAAAAGCAGCTGGTAGAGGAACTGGAGCAACTGCCGGGACGCATCCAGAAGGTGCTGGAGCTGAACGAGGAAATTCATCAGCTTTCGCAGCGCTTCGTCGATAAGCAGCACGCCCTGTTCCTCGGGCGCGGCGTGCACTACCCCATCGCCATGGAAGGCGCGCTGAAACTGAAGGAAATCTCCTACATTCACGCCGAATCCTACGCCGCCGGGGAATTAAAGCATGGGCCCTTGGCGCTGGTGGACGCCAGCATGCCGGTCGTGGCCGTCGCACCGAACGACGATCTGTTGGAGAAGTTGAAATCGAACCTTCAGGAAGTCCGCGCCCGCGGCGGCGAGCTGTACGTGTTCTCGGTCAAGGGCACCGGGGTGCGCGCCGGCAACACCATCAAGATCCGCATGCCCGAGGTGGGCGAGACCACCTCGCCCATTCTCTATACCGTGCCGCTGCAGCTGCTGGCGTATTACGTCGCGCTCGCCAAGGGCACCGATGTCGATCAGCCCAGGAACCTGGCGAAATCCGTGACGGTGGAATAGGTTGGTTCGGCCTGCGGCCGCATGTATTTCTTACAGCACCCCTCGCTTGAGGACAATATTTCATCCATCAGGATTCAAGTCGTGCCGGGGAAACGGTCCGACAGTGATCCGCGACACCTGCCCGTGAAATCGTGCTGTACAAAATCGAAAAGAAAATGTAAGTTGCGAGCTGAAAGAGCTGTCTACGAAGTGGTGACGTTGTGGTTGCGTAGTATTCGGCCCAGGATCAGGAGAACGACTCCATGGCAGCTGTACGCAAGCTTCCTCTGTCAAAAACACTGCTTACGAAAATTCAACAGCACGTCAAGCTGCATTGCGAAGTTTTCTCGTCTGATAGTGTAGATCTTGAAACCTTCGGACAAATCCCCGGCGCTAACGCCCCCACGTACACCGCAACCTGGCCGATTCAAGAGGCGTTTGAATATTTTCATCACCTGGAGGTGGGACGTTTAACTGGCACGGTTTTCAAGGTTTTGATACCTGATTATTTCGAGATAGGTTCCCATCAAACTTCCCTCTCGTTCAGTTTCACCATCGACGATCGCATCCGCTCGGAGTTGCCGGCCATGCTCGATGTCTACGCCCAGATATACGATGCGGAAAGCCGTTTGCGTTTTTTTCTCCATCAGAAGTTATTGACGAAATACGGCGCGAATTTCGTCCTTCACTTGCCGAAAAAAGTCCGGGATCGCATCGAATTCGAGAAGTTGCGCGAGCGCCCTTACGTCATTGATCCCCTTCGCGGCGAACTGGCGTACGTTTACTTGAGCGATCTGAAGCGGATCATTGACGCCAACGAGGAGTTTGTGGCGGACAATCAGATTCGCTTGGTCCTACTGCAAAAAATCGAATATCTCAATTCCATCCGTCATCTCGCTTCGCACAATAACCTGATTCTGCCATCAGAAATCATGCACATCCGGGATCACTGCGAGCTCATCCGCCTGATCATCGGAACCGGGACGCTCGGCCTCACTCCTTTTACTCCCACTCCCGCCGGTTCAATAACAGACTCTCGCCCCGCGCAACCCAAAACTGCGGCCAATACGATCGAACTCGAAACCGAGTTAGTTTGACTATTCAAAAAGGGGATGGATGGGTGAAAATTTAATCACTCGTCTGTTTTTTACTAAAGTTCTGTTTCCGTTGTCCGCCGCAACGACACCAATTCTCTGGGCGTATGTCCCGGGGCGGCGGAATTCCTCAGCGGGTTTGAATCCGAGCCCGTGTTGAATGCTCCCGCCGGGGGTGATTATCCGCGAATTGCGCGCCATCTCTGGTAAAATCCGGCGATGGATGTTTCCCCTCTGATGGACGATCTCAACGACGTGCAGCGTGAGGCCGTGGGCGCCCCCCCGGGGCCGCTGCTGATCCTCGCCGGTGCCGGCAGCGGCAAGACGCGCGTGCTGACCCACCGCGTGGCTTGGCTGGTGGGTGTGGAAGGCATATCTCCTCATTCCATTCTGGCGGTGACCTTTACCAACAAGGCCGCCCACGAGATGCGCGGGCGTATCGAATCCATGTTGCAGTCACCGGTCGGCGGCATGTGGATCGGGACCTTTCATGGGCTGTCCCACCGTCTGTTGCGTTTACACTGGAAAGAGGCAAATCTCCCGCAAACCTTCACGATTCTTGATAGTGAAGACCAACTGAGGGTCATCAAGCGGATCATGAAGGGCCTCAACATGGACGAGGCCTATTGGCCGCCCAAGCAGGCAATGTGGTTCATCAACGGCCACAAGGAAGAGGGCCGCCGGCCGAAGGACATCGGAGAGGCCAATGACCCGACCCATCGCGAGTTGCGGCGCGTGTACGTGGCCTATGAGGAGACTTGTCAGCGTTCGGGGCTTGTCGATTTCGCCGAGCTGTTGCTGCGCGCCTTTGAGCTCCTGCGCAACAATGCCACGATGCGCGCGCATTATCAGGCGCGGTTCCGGCATGTGTTGGTGGATGAGTTCCAGGACACCAACCGGATTCAGTACGCCTGGCTGCAAATGTTCGTCGGCCCCGAGCGCAACCTGTTTGTGGTCGGCGATGACGACCAGTCGATCTACGGCTGGCGCGGCGCCAAGGTGGAAAATATTCTGAAGTTCGATGCCGACTATCCGGACACGCGTGTCATTCGCTTGGAGCAGAACTATCGCTCCACCGGTACTATCCTGAAGGCCGCCAATGCCGTTATCGGCCACAACACCGGGCGCCTTGGCAAGAACCTTTGGACCGCGGGCGAAGAGGGTGAACCGATCGAGCTCTACACCGGCTACACCGATTTCGACGAGGCGCGCTTTGTGATCGACCGCATCCAGGATTGGGTCGCGCGTGGACACGCGCGTGCCGAGTGCGCGGTGTTGTATCGCTCGAATGCCCAGTCGCGGTTGTTCGAGGAGCGCCTGATCAACGAGGGCATTCCCTATCGGGTTTATGGCGGCCTGCGCTTCTTCGAGCGTGCCGAGATCAAGGATGCGCTCGCTTATTTGCGGCTCATAGCCAGCCGCCATGACGATTCTTCGTTTGAGCGCGTGGTGAACTTGCCCACGCGCGGGATCGGCGCCAAGACCGTGGACGCGGTGCGCAGCCACGCCCGCGGGGAAAAGATTTCCCTGTGGCAGTCGGCCCAAAAGCTGCTCCCTGAACCGGTTTTGCCGGCACGCGCGCGCGAGGCGTTAAACGGCTTTCTGCAATTGATTGAGCGCATGGCGGCCGAGACCGCGGACTTGGTGCTCGGCGATACCGTGGAACACATGCTCGCCGGCAGCGGCCTGATCGAGCATTACAAAAAGGAAAAGGGCGAGAAGGCCGAATCGCGCGTGGAAAACCTGGAGGAGCTCATCAACGCCGCGCGTGGCTACGAACACGATGAGGCCGAAGGCCTTGATCCCTTGTCCTCGTTCCTGGCGCATGCGGCCCTGGAGGCCGGCGAGGGCCAGGCTGAGGCCTGGGAGGACTGTGTGCAGCTCATGAGCCTGCATTCGGCCAAGGGGCTGGAATTCCCGCTGGTGTTCCTCACCGGCCTGGAAGAGGGCCTGTTCCCGCACCAGCACTCGCTCGACGACCCGACCCGGCTCGAGGAGGAACGCCGCCTGTGTTACGTCGGCATGACCCGGGCGCGAAAGCACCTGGTGCTGACCCAGGCCGAGCAGCGCCGGCTGCACGGCAATGAGCACTACACCAGCCCTTCGCGCTTTTTGGGGGAAATCCCGGAAGAATTAATCCAGGAAATTCGCGCCAAGCCTGTGGTTTCGGCCTATCCCTCCTCTGGCCTGGCCAGAGGCCTGCCGGCGGATAATCCCCCGGCCGGCGGCATGCGCCTGGGCAGCCGGGTGCGCCACGGGACCTTCGGCGATGGCGTGGTCCTGCGCTACGAAGGCCAGGGGCCGCACGCCCGGGTGCAGGTCAATTTCGAGGCTGCCGGCACCAAATGGCTGGTGATCGGCTACGCCAAACTCCAATCCCTTTGACCCCCGCCGTCCCTTGCATCCCCGGCAGATGAACTATAGTTAAAAGTAAGAAAAACCCAAGAAACACCGGTACAACCGGGTAGAGATAACAACGGGGATTCGCTTGAAGGAAACGAGGAGCGAGGGCGGTACGACGTTCAAGGCCATGCTGGCGATCGTGGTGATCATCTTCGCCGCCGCGGTATTGATCATGTATGGCCTGCTCTATTTGGGCACACAGAACAACACCAATTTCATCCTCCTTGTCGGGATATTCACCGCCCTCGTCACGGCGCCTCCGATCTACTGGCTGGTTCTCGGCCCGATCCGTCAGCAATACTTCCGACTCCTGCGAGGCGAGGGCGATGACGGTGACCTGAGTCAGGCGGCCATCATCGATCCGCTCACGCGCATCATGAACCGGCGTGGCATCACCGTCGGCCTGCTCGATGCCATGGCTCAGGCCGAGCGTTACCGCACCCCGCTGACAGTGGCCATGGCCGACGTCGACCTGCTGAAAGAAATCAACGCCAGCTACGGCCGCGGTGGTGGCGATCGCGTGCTCAAGGACCTGGCCAGCGTACTGGCCGACGCCTTGCGCATGCCCGACAAGGTCGGGCGCTACGGCGGCGAGGAATTCCTGATAGTGCTACCGCACACGTCCCTGACCCAAGGGAAGAAGATTGTCGAGCGCATCCGAAGCTCGGTGAGCAAATGGGATTTTGACGTGGGCTCGAAGAAGATCCGTCTGACCATCAGCATCGGCGTAACGCAGTACAAGATGGGCGAGGACCTCGAGCAGCTCATGTCACATGCGAGCCGGGCCCTGCAGGAAGCAAAGCAGGCTGGTCGCAACCGCGTCGTCGCCACCAAAAAACGTTAGGACTTTCCTTCCGTTCCCCCCCAATTGTTGTAGCCTTCGGGCTTGTGCCGCTTGTTGGCGCCACGCACAATTCCAGTTCGTGTTTCACGGACAACAATCGACATGAAACGACGCGATGTCCTCCGGGGTGCCGGGGAATTGGGGCCCAACGAAAGCGATTGTTACAAACCATTTCGGATTAGCTTAGGCTAACTGGCAATGCGCCAACGTGAACGTCTACGCTGGCGATCGCAGAAAGATAAATGGGCGGGGAGGAATGAAGCCGTTATTCAATAAATCCGCTTTGGGTGTTGCGGCGATTTGTCTTCTGATGGGGACAGGGCTGGTGCATGCCGATCATCTCGCTTCGCCGGCAGGACGCGCACAATGCTCGAAGGAGCGCCAACAGGCGCTCGACACCATCGTCCAGCGCAAACTGGAGTTCTATGAAGTCCAGTTTCCGGATATCCAGATTTTCCTGCTGATGAACGATACGCATCGCGCTCATCGCATGGCAGAGCTGCTCCGTCTGCTTGGTCAGGACGCGGCCAACCTCGATTACGAACACCCACCGCGTTTGCGTGCGGACCTGCTCGAGGTTTCTCTCGATCGCGTGGAGATACTCTTGCATAACAATTTTTCATCATCCGCACTGTTTCGTGTGGGAGAAAGCGGCCAGGCGCGCCGCCAGCAGCTGTGCGTCCTGACCCTGGATAGCTGCGGAATAGCCAAGGACAATTATCATGCCACCCGTCACTTGTTGGATGTGCCTGAGCAGGTATTCGCGCATTTACCAGCAAAGCGGTATCTCGATGCCGACCAGCACCTTGAATTCGTGATCGATCACGAGATCCATCATTGTCTTGTCGCGCACCGTGGCGAGCCGATTCCCATGTCCAAGCGTGAATATTGGGCGAGCTACATGCAATGGCGCAGCGAAAAGGGGGCGGACGTATATGGTCTGATCATGCATGCGTTCAAGTACGGGGCTGACACCAACTACGCCAACACCCTGACCGATATCCGGGGGATGTCCCTGCTCGTGGGCGATCCGGATCACTATAGCTGTACAGCGATGACGGCTGCCATGCAAAGGTTTCCTGAGCTGGCCGATAACGGGTCTGTCGTGGAGTCCGCTCTGACAGTGGCCGCCAAATCGCGGAATGAGACCGATTGCGGTTACGAGGAGTATCTCAAATACCGTTACGCGGCTTCCCGAGCCATGCGCCGTTTCGGGATTACGGACCCCATCGGCCATGCGGTCTTGGGCGAGTTGTCCTACTACAAGCCAGAACCCGCCCGGGTCGACACGCTGCTGCGTGAAGCGTCGAAACATTACCAGCAGTTATTTGGTGTTCCGTTGCCGGGTATCGCACATTAAGCGCGCACGAATAAAAGCTTTCGCTCGTATGCAGGCCGGGCGCAACCGCGTCGTCGCCACCGAGAAGTGTTAATTTTCTCCCGTTGTTTCCCTTGTAGCCGCAGTCTTCGGGCTTGCGCCGCTTGTTGGCGCCACGCACAATTCCAGTTCGTGTTTCACGGATAACAATCGACATGAAACGACGCGATGTCCTCCGGGGTGCCGGACTGGGGCTCTTAGGCGCCGCCGCCGCGGTCCGTGCCGACGATTCCCCAGGCATCCGCTGGCGCCTGGCTTCAAGCTTCCCCAAGAGCGTGGATGCCATCTACGGTGCCGCCGAGCGCATGGCGCGGCGCGTGGGCGAGATCACGGACGGCCGGTTCCAGATCCGCGTGTTCGCCGGCGGCGAGATCGTGCCGGGCCTGCAGGTGCTGGACGCGGTAGGGGCGGGCACGGTCGAGTGCGGCCAGACCGCCGGCTACTACTACGTCGGCAAGAACATGGCCTTTGCTTTCGAGACTACGTTGCCCTTTGGTCTCAATGCACGCCAGCAGATCGCCTGGATGTATGCAGGCCCAGGGCGGGAGCTGATGCGCGACCTCTACAAGAGCCACGGGGTGCAGATGTTCCCGGGCGGCAACACCGGGGTGCAGATGGGTGGCTGGTTCCGTCGCCCGATCAAGTCCATTGCCGATCTTAAGGGCCTCAAGATGCGCATCCCCGGGCTTGGCGGGCAGATCATGGCGCGCTTAGGCGCGGTGCCGCAGACACTGGCCGGCGGGGATATTTATCCTGCGCTCGAAAGCGGGGCGCTCGATGCCACCGAGTGGGTCGGGCCGTACGATGATGAGAAGTTAGGCTTTCACAAGGTCGCAAAACACTATTACTACCCCGGCTGGTGGGAGCCGGGGCCGCAGATTTCGTTTTACGTCAATCTCAAGAAATGGCAGGAACTACCGCCGGCCTACCGCGCCGCTTTCGAGGCCGCTACTGTGGAGGCGAATCTTTACATGCTTGCGGAATACGATGCCAAGAACCCCGCGGCATTACAGCGCCTGCTCAAGCAGGGTGTAAAGCTGCATGCCTTCCCCAAGGACGTCATGCTCGCAGCGCGCAAGCTGGCCTTCGAGATGTACGAGGAAGAGGCGCGTAAGAACGCCGTGTTCCGGCGCATCTATGTCGAATGGAAAAAATTTGCCGCCGCCGGCGACCAGTGGTTCAAGGTGGCCGAGTCGCCGTATGCTAATTTCATGCACTATGTGAAGTGACTCCCGGGCAGACGACTGGATAAAAGGGGACGGAGAACCATAATAAGGGGTCAGTATCCTTTTCTGATACATTCCAATTTTGCGTAACAGGGTACTGATCCCGTTTATTGAAAAATGGCAAACATCCTTATTCTCTATTCAACCGTGGATGGCCATACCCGGAAAATCTGTCAGCGGCTGCAGCAGGTCATCGAGCAGCAGGCCCATCGGGTCAAACTGGCTTCCGTGATTGAGGCTGCCGAGGCGGATCTGAAATCGTTCGACAAGATCGTGATTGGCGCCAGCATCCGCTATGGCAAACATCGCCCGGAAGTTTTCGAATTCGCCGAAAGGAACAGGCTAGTCCTGGATAGCAAACCCAATGCCTTTTTCACGGTCAACGTCGTGGCACGCAAACCGGAAAAAAGCCGACCGGAAACCAATCCCTATATGAAGAAGTTCCGGGAAAAGTCAGCCTGGCAACCCAAGGAATTGGCAGTCTTCGCGGGCAAGATCGACTATCAGAATTACCGCTTCTGGGATCGGCAGATAATAAGATTCATCATGTGGATTACTAAGGGACCTACCGATCCGAATACAGTGGCGGAATTTACCAACTGGGAGGAAGTGGAAGCCTTTGGGCAGCGTGTCTGCGTGATGAAATAACAAAGGATCGTATTAGAACACACGCCCCGTCATTCAAGTCAGTTGTGAGTCGGCGCCGCTTGATGCAAGCGTTACCGCCACTCCGGCGGCAGCAGGTAGCCAGCCCCGGGGTCGGATTCCACCGGTACTTCCACGATCCCGCTCTCGGTAGTAATTGACGCATGCCCCACGATCTCCGGAAAGATAATCACCATCGCCACCATCAACACTTGTAATCCCACGAACGGTACCGCACCCCAGTAGATGTCGGAGGTAGCGATGCTTTTTGGCGCGACACTGCGCAGATAAAACAAGGCGAAGCCAAACGGCGGGTGCAGGAAGGAGGTCTGCATATTGATGCCGAGCAGCACCCCGAACCAGATTGGGTCGATGCCGAGTGCTACGGCCGCCGGCGCCAGCAGCGGCACCACAATGAAGGCGATCTCGAAGAAGTCGAGAAAGAAGGCGAGTGCGAACACCAGCAAGTTCACGACGATCAGAAAGCCGATCGCCCCCCCCGGCAATTGGGTTAACAGGCCCTCGACCCAGAGATCGCCGTCCACACCGCGGAACACAAGGCTGAATACGGTCGACCCAATGAGAATGAAAATCACGAAGGAGGTCAACCGTGCGGTCGAGTCCATGGCCTGCTTTGCTACATCCAGCGTCAGGCACCGGCGCAATGCCGCCAGCACCAGCGCCCCGGCCGCGCCCAACGCTCCTCCTTCGGTGGGTGTGGCAATGCCGAGAAAAATCGTCCCCAGCACCAGGAATATCAGCACCAGCGGTGGGATCAGCGACACCACCACGCGTCGGGCCAATGCCGTGCCGCGCAGGGTGCGGGCCTTCTCCGGCAGGGCCGGAGCCGCCGCTGGCTTGACTAGCGTGACGCCAAAAACGTAACACAAATACATCCCGGCCAGCACCAGCGCCGGGGCCAAGGCGCCGGCGTACATGTCGCCGACCGAGGCGCCGAGCTGGTCGGCGAGCACGATCAGCACGATCGAGGGCGGCACGATCTGCGCCAGTGTGCCGGAGGCAGTGATCACGCCGCTCGCGAGGCGCTTGTCGTAGCCGTAACGCAGCATGATGGGCAGCGAGATCAGGCCCATGGCGATCACGGTCGCCGCCATCACGCCGGTGGTGGCGGCCAGCAGCGCACCGACAAGCACGACGGCAAAGGCGAGCCCGCCGCGCACGCGGCCGAAAAGCTGGCCGACGGTGTCGAGGAGTTCCTCGGCCATGCCACTGCGCTCCAGCACCAGCCCCATGAAGGTGAAAAAGGGAATCGCGAGCAACGTCGGATTGGTGACGATGCCGTAGACCCGCTCGGGCAATGCCTGCATCAGAGTTAAATCGAAGAATCCCGATTGGATACCGATAATGGCAAACAATAATCCATTCGCCGCGAGTGCGAATGCGACCGGATAACCGAGCAACAGGAAAATCGCCAATCCGGCAAACATGAGCGGCGCCATGACGGCGAAACTCATACTTCCTCCCGCGGCGACTCATGCGAGAGTTTAATTTCACCGCGCAAGAAGGCGATGCGTCTAATAATTTCAGCCACGCCCTGAAGCGCGAGCAGGGTAAAGCCGAGCGGAATGAGCAGGCGCACCGGCCAACGGATGAGACCGCCGGCATCGGGCGATACCTCGCCACTTTGAAACGAATCCAAGAAACCCGGGACGGCGAACCACACCATGAGCCCGCACAGCGGCAGCAGGAACAGCAACGTCCCGAAAAGATCAATCCACGCCTGCGCGCGTGCCGAGAAACGCCCGAAGATGACGTCGATGCGCACATGGCCGTTGTGCTTCAGGGTGTAACCGGCGGCGAGCAGAATGATGGCAGCGAATAAGTACCACTGGATTTCGAGCCAAGCGTTGGAGGAGCGCCCGAGCCCATAGCGCGCCAGCGCATTCAGCGCCGAGATAAGGGTTGCCACGCCCACGAGCCACTGCACCGCGCGACCGATGAATTCATTGACAGCGTCAATAGCCCGGGCGATGGCATTAAGGAATTTCATGCATCGTTATTCTTTGAAATAACGGCCAAGACTACCGGGATTGGAACAAAGGCTGAAGCCGTGGTTCACGCGGCCAGCATGGCCTCCACGACCCCGGTCCAAGCGCGCGCAAGGTTGGCACGGTTATAGCCCCCGCCGCCCGTGGCGATGATCCGTCCCTGGCAGAATTCATCTGCCAGCGCACACAGACGTGTCGTGGCGTGGGCGTGCACCGCGGGGGTGAACTGCATGTGCGTGATGGGATCACCTGCGATGCTGTCGGCCCCGGCCTGCAGGATGATGAACTCTGGTTTGCCGGCGCGCACGAATTCCTCGACCCGCGGCCACACGCGGTGAAATGCGGCATCGTCCGCACCGGGTTCCATCGGGAGATTGAGCTTGGTGCCCAGGGCCTTGCCCGTGCCGGTTTCGGTGGCCGCCCCCGTACCGGGGTAGAGATATCGCCCGTCCTCGTGAATGTCGGCGAAGATCAGGTCGGGATCGTCCTCGAAGGAATAAAACACGCCGTCGCCATGATGCGCGTCGATGTCCACGTAGGCCACGCGCGCTATGCCATGTTTGCGCAGCGCTTCGATCAGCACGCCGATATCGTTAAACACGCAAAAACCAGAGGCGCTGTCACGGCGCGCGTGATGCAGCCCCGCGATCGGCACGAACACCCGCTGACATGCACCGGCGATAATTTTTTTCAGTCCATTCAACACAGATCCCACCACCACCGCGCCCGCCTCGTACACGCCGGGAAAGGCGGGCGTGTCGCCGTAGTCGAGATAGCCTTCGCCGGTCTTGGACTGGTGTTGGACGCGCGCGATGTATTCGCCGGTGTGGAACAGGGCAAGTTCTTGTTCCGTGCAAGCGACCGGTGTGCCGAGGCCGGTCTTCCGATCGAGACCCTGCCTTGTCATTTCGCGCCAGAACGCCTCCAGGCGGTCCGGCCCGAAAGGATGGCCGCGACCGAAACCGTAGCTCGCTAGAGCTTCACCATAATAGGTCAGCATCGGCATAACGCGGATTATAAATCCCGGACGTCGCGCGTCTCACGCGCGTTGACGAGTCACTCGTGGGGCGCGGGAAATACGGGAGAAGATGAGGATATTTCAGGAGGGTAGAGCGTGTGGTAGCTGCAATAGATTGCTGCGATAAACAGCGGCAACGCCAGGAAGCCCACACTGATCAGCAGCAGGTAACCCAGCCAGACAGATTTCGCAAACGCCATCATGATCACCAGGTAGACAAGGAAAAACGGCAGGACCAGGGCCAGTAGCGTCTTGGCGTTTTCCCGGCAGGTGGTGAAGCTTTCAGTAATCGCATCCAGCGGCTGACGGTTTCCCAGCACCGTGAGCGGGACGCTGTAGAGCAACCCCATGGCCAACAGCACGGACAACGCCGCGACCAGCACCATGCCGAGCAGCGTGGTGACCTGCGTAAACCCGCTCTGGGCCGCCGTCAGTCCCGAGACCATCGAGCCGCCGATAAACAGGTAGCCGATAATCTTCACCAAGACGACCAGCCCAAGGGTGACGATGCCGAGCAGCACCGCACCGAACATCTTGTCCTCATGGGTGAATATGCGCATCAGTTCCTGGGCCGGCTGGACAATCCACGCTTGGAGCACGGACTGGAAGGATACGGGCTGAATCGTCGCCGGCGCCGGGGGGCCCTGTGGCTCCTGCACGCGACCCCAATACACGCTGGCGACCAGCATGGGCGATATGAGAATCAGCAGCAGGTGACCCATGAAGGGAATCAGCGTCAGCAGAAACCCAAGGATAAAATAAACCAGGTTCATGCCGAACCAGAGTGACTTTTGCGCCAATACCATGCGAGATCCGCACGCGATCCATGATTGCGCCTGGCGCAGGACGGAATTTGCGCGGCGGGGTTCTTCGACCGGTGAGAAAGGGTCGTTCATGCTTTCGTCCTGGCGGAGTGCACAGCGGAAAGCGTCTTTGTCCCGGGAGTGGGCACGACGTTCAG
This sequence comes from Gammaproteobacteria bacterium, assembly GCA_029863005.1. Classification (GTDB taxonomy): domain Bacteria; phylum Pseudomonadota; class Gammaproteobacteria; order Acidiferrobacterales; family Sulfurifustaceae; genus Sulfuricaulis. The sequence goes on from JAOTWF010000004.1 coordinate 33,216, forward strand.
AAGCGCTTGATCACCCAGTTGGGGATGGCAATGCGCGAATCGAAATCGCTACGACTGAACTGGCCGCTGCCCTCCTGGTCGATAAGGTAATAAGGCTTTCCCTTTTTCGGGATCACTTTGATCATGTAGAGCCGCCCGTTGAGCCGGTACTCTTCGTGAATCTCAGTGCCTTTGGTGGTGATCGTGACTTCCGGTTCCGGTTCGCCGCTGGGGAGGTCAGGCATGGCGGGCGGATTGTAGTTCTCCGGCGGCGCCGGAGGGCTCGGCACGGCAGTGGGAGGCTTAGTCTTGGCCGCGTTCATGGACGGCTCGGCCGAGTGGACCGGCGCGCTCAGCAAGGCCAGGATGAGAAAGTAGACAAGGCGCATGGTCAGTGATTTCAGAGATTGAGTTTGATTTCTTGTTCCGCTTCCGAAGCCTCGAAGCCGCTTGCCTCATAATACCGGAAGATCACGTCCAGCACCTCCTCGGCGCTGTTGACCACGCTCAGCAGGTCCAGGTCGTTCTTGTCGATGACGCCTTCGCGGATCAGTGTCTCCTTGAACCAGTCCAGCATCCCGGACCAGAACGGCGCGTGCACCAGGATGATGGGCATGCGCGTGCTCTTGCCGGTTTGGATCAGGGTGAGCGCCTCGACCAGCTCGTCGAGCGTGCCGAAGCCGCCGGGCATGCAGACATAGGCCTTGGCGTATTTCACGAACATCACCTTGCGTGCGAAGAAGTGCTGGAAGGTGAGCGTGATGTTCTGAAACCGGTTGGCGTGCTGCTCGTGCGGCAGGCGGATGTTGAGACCCACGCTCGGGGATTTTCCGGCGTAGGCGCCCTTGTTGGCCGCTTCCATCAGTCCCGGTCCACCGCCGCTCACCACGGAAAATCCGGCATCGGAAAGTTTGCGCGCGATCTCTTCGGTCAGGGCATAATAAGGATGATCTGGCGACGTGCGTGCCGAGCCGAAGATGCTGACCGAAGGCTGGATCTGCGTCAGCCGCTCGAAACCCGCCACGAACTCGGCCATGATTTGGAAAATCTTCCAGGATTCGCGCGACATGGTGCCCGAGGGCGCCACCTCGATACGAAACTGAGAGTCGGCTCCGTTGGGTTTGGGATACGGCGGTTGTTTATCGTGGGGATTTCCATCATTCATATCGGCAGCCCTGTTCCGCTTTGCTCCACTCGTCTTGCCATATAATGTCGCCCTACTTCGTTCGTCTTGATCATATATATGATTTTTAGCACAGAAGTGGCACACAGATGTGCCGGTTACGGAGCCATGGATGCCTATCATCGACCGCCAGCCAAAAACCCTGTGCCGCCATGAGTCCTAAGAACGGAAACAAGAAAAAGCCTGCCCGGAAGGGGCCGGCACGCGGCAAAAAACTGAGCCCACTGATCCTGGTGGATGGCTCATCCTATCTCTACCGCGCGTTCCACGCCATGCCGGCGCTCGCGAATTCGCGTGGCGAGCCGACAGGGGCGGTGTACGGCGTGACCAACATGCTGCGGCGCCTGCTCGCAGAATACGACAGCGACCACATTGCGGTGGTGTTCGACGCCAAGGGCAAGACTTTTCGCGACGACCTCTATCCTGAGTACAAGGCCAACCGCCCGCCGATGCCGGACGATCTGTCGCGCCAGATCGAGCCGATCCACGCCATCGTGCGCGCGCTCGGCTTGCCACTGATCCAGATCGAGGGTGTCGAAGCCGACGACGTGATCGGGACGCTGGCGCGCGCCGCCGCCGCCGAGGGGCGTGAGGCCGTGATTTCCACCGGCGACAAAGACATGGCCCAGCTCGTGGACGAGCACGTGCAATTGATCGACACCATGCAGGACGCAGTCTACGACCGTGACGCGGTCGCGGCGAAGTTCGGCGTGACCCCGGAGCAGATGGTGGATTACCTGGCACTGGTCGGCGACACCTCGGATAACATCCCGGGCGTGCCTGGGGTGGGGCCTAAGACGGCGGCCAAGTGGTTGCAGGAATACGAATCGCTCGATCAGATCGTCGCACACGCAAACGACATCAGCGGCCGCGCGGGCGAGAGCCTGCGCGGGGCCATGGGCCACCTGCCATTGTCGCGCCAGCTCGCCACCATCAAGTGCGACGTGGATCTGAAACTAAACCCTGCCGACCTCATACGAACGGAACCGGACAGCGCGCAACTGCGTGAGCTGTTTGCGCGTCTGGAATTCAAGACCTGGCTGGCCGATCTGGGTGGCGCGAACGCTCCCACTGATGAGTCCACGCCCGTGGCCTTGAGCGCGAAGTATCAGATGATTACCGATAACCAGGCCCTGGATGCATGGCTCGACCGCTTGCGTAAGGCCGAGCTGATCGCTTTTGACACCGAGACCACCAGCCTCGAGGCCGTCCGGGCCGAGATCGTGGGGGTGTCGTTTACCGACCGTGACGGGGAGGGCGCGTACGTGCCGCTCGCGCACGACTATCCCGGCATGCCGGCGCAGCTTGACCGTGACGCCGTGTTGAAAAAGCTGAAACCCCTGCTGGAGGATTCCAAGCTTCCCAAAGTTGGTCAGAACTTTAAGTACGATTTTAACGTGCTGGCAAATTACGGTGTCACACTTTCCGGCATGCGTTACGACACCATGCTCGAATCCTACGTGCTGGATTCAACCGCCTCGCGCCACGACATGGATTCGCTCGCGCTTAAGTACCTCGGCTACAAGACCCTGAAATACGAAGATGTCGCCGGCAAGGGCAAGCACCAGATTAATTTCAGCGAGGTGCCGCTCGACCGCGCCACGGCCTACGCCGCCGAGGATGCTGACATCACTTTCCGCTTGCACCAGCACCTGTGGCCACGGTTGAATGAAACACCGTCTCTGGTGAAGCTGTTCAATGACATCGAAATGCCGCTGGTGCCGGTGCTGGCGCGCATGGAGCGCCACGGCGTGCTGATCGACATCGATATGCTTCGGAAGCAGAGCCATGAACTCGGCAAGCGCGTGCTCGAGATCGAGCACGAGGCACACAAGCTCGCGGGCCAGCCATTCAACATGGGCTCGCCCAAGCAGATTCAGGAGGTGCTGTACGACAAGCACAAGCTGCCGGTGCTCAAAAAAACTCCCACCGGCCAGCCGTCCACGGCGGAGGAGGTGCTCCAGGAACTGGCGTTGGATTACCCGCTGCCGCAGCTCATCCTCGAATTCCGCAGCCTCTCGAAGCTCAAATCCACTTACACCGACAAGCTGCCGGAAATGATTAATCCTGAAACCGGGCGCGTGCACACCTCGTATCACCAGGCGGTCGCGGCGACTGGGCGCCTGTCCTCGACCGATCCGAATCTTCAGAACATCCCGGTGCGCACCGCGGAAGGAAGGCGCATTCGCCAGGCGTTTATCGCTGCGCCCGGTTATCAGATTATGTCCGCGGACTATTCACAGATAGAGCTGCGCATCATGGCACATCTCTCCGGTGACAAGGGATTGATCCAGGCCTTCGCCGAGAAGCGTGACGTGCACCGCGCCACGGCGTCGGAGGTGTTCGGTGTCGATCCACAGCGCGTGACGGATGACATGCGCCGCGCTGCCAAGGCCATCAACTTCGGACTCATCTACGGCATGTCGGCTTTCGGGCTGGCCAAGCAATTGCGCATCGAGCGCGTGGCAGCGCAGGAATATGTCGAGCGGTATTTCACGCGCTACCCCGGCGTGCGCGAGTTTATGGATCGCACGCGCGAGACCGCGCGCCGCCAGGGTTACGTCGAGACGCTGTTCGGCCGGCGGCTGCACACGTCCGAAATCAACGCCGCCAACATGAACCGGCGCCAGGCCGCCGAACGCGCCGCCATCAATGCGCCGATGCAGGGTACGGCCGCGGATCTGATCAAGCTCGCGATGATCACGGTGGACCGCTGGATTTCAAATTCAAAATCGGATATCCGCATGATTATGCAGGTGCATGATGAACTGGTTTTCGAGGTGGCAGAAAAGGAGGTGGAGTCAGCTCGGGAATACGTGCGCCGCGCGATGAGCGAGGTGGCAGAAATATCCGTACCGCTGGTGGTGGATATCGGGCAGGGCGGGAATTGGGATGAAGCCCATTGAACAAGTACTTATGGTAATTCCGTAAAAAAGTAGTAACAAATTTTTTACAATTCGAAACCATTAGCATGAACTATTCCGGAATCTTCAAGTCTATAATGGCGTTGACGAAAAGGATTCGTCTTATCCCGCTCCACCTCCCTGAGCGGGGTACGTTCCGGATGAACATCATCCGGGACATGTTCGGCCCCGGACACTCTCCCCTTGTCTCCGGGGCTTTTTTTAGGCCCAAAATAAATTCATCGAAATTGATCTTGTAAATTGACCGGGTAGCGGCCAGTGGTATATATAACCGGCCTGATTTTAACCCTTGCCGCCGCGTGGTCAGAAACTTCTGAGCGTTTTTTTCGCTTTCTGTTAGGGGGATTTATGAGAACACGATTGTCTGTTTTAGCCGTCGCGAGTCTGTGGCTGATCATGATTGCGCCCACACAGGCCGCGGGTGGCAATGTCGCGGCGGGAAAGGCCAAGGCGGCGGTATGCGCGGGTTGTCACGGAGTGGATGGCAACGGTGGCGCCGACCCCCTGTGGCCCAAGCTCGCCGGGCAGAATGCGGATTACATCGCCAAGCAACTGGCCGATTTCAAAACAGGCAAACGCAAGGACCCCATCATGGCCGGTATGGTGGCGAATCTCAGCAAAACCGACATGCAGAACATCGGCGCCTACTACGCCAGCCTCAAGATCAAGCCGGGTGCCGCGCGTGACGCGCAGCTCGCCAAGCTGGGCGAGAAAATCTACCGCGGCGGCAATGCCAAAATGGGTGTATCCGCCTGCATGAGCTGTCACGGCCCCTCGGGCCACGGTATCCCGCCGCATTTCCCCAAGGTTTCCGGTCAACAGGCTGCCTATAATAATAAACAGCTGCTGGCCTTCAAAGCCGGTCACCGGGACAACGACGGCGACATCATGACTCGCATTGCCTTCCGCATGTCGGAGCAGGAAATCAAGGCCGTTTCGGAATACATGTCCGGGCTGCACTGATCCGCTAATCCTCTTAGCGTTCATCCCGTGCCACCTTGAGACGGCACGGGGAAAGTTTCTGCCGTCCGGCGGCAGGTGTCGGCCTTCGTCTGTCCGGCTCCCTTCCTTCTGCCCAAATGCGTCAACAGCGGATTCGATAATCTATTATATATATCAACAAGTTATGTTTAATACCAGCATGGCATGAGTATTGCTCTACCTAAGTACAGAGAAACACGGAATCACGAGCGGGGTAGGCCGGGATTCCAAACAACCCTAACGGGGTAATTAAGGAGCAAACCATGTTGAGCCACATCGTAAACCTGGTGAACGATTATGAGGTCATCCACGGCGCGCGGCCGAACCTCGTGTACATGAATGAAACGCATTACGGCTACCTGCGCGAAGAACTGCCGGGCGTACGCGACCATGACAACCTGGTCGCCATCCTGGGGGTGGACATTGCCCTCAGCGACGAGGCCATCCGTCCGCAGGTCGCCACCGTGCGGTTTGCTTCCGAGAATATACTGGTCAGCTAAGCCACAGCAGAAGGAACTGCTCGTCGCCAAGCCAAAAGAGTAGAACAGTTGTGTGGGGTGCACTCACGGGCCGGGAAACCGGCCCGTTTTTTTACAGAGTTTTGAAAACCTTTTCCGCCTTATCCAGGGTTTCATCGATATCAGACTCGGTATGCGCGCTTGATACGAACCCCGCCTCAAAAGCGGATGGTGCGAGATACACTCCCTCCCGCAACATCCCGTGGAAAAACTTCTTGAATTGTTCGATGTCGCAAGCCATGACTTGCGCAAATCGAGTCACGGGATTTTCAACGGTGAAGAAAATCCCAAACATTCCACCTACATGTTGGGCGGTGAGCGATACACTGCTGCGCTGGGCGCGCCCTTTGAGGCCCTCCGCCAGCATGGCGGTCTTTGCGGTCAGCGCCTCAAAGAAGCCCCGCTGTGAAATCTCTTTCAGGGTAGCGAGCCCGGCCGCGAGCGATACCGGATTGCCTGACAGCGTCCCCGCCTGATACACCGGCCCTTCCGGCGCGAGTTGAGCCATGATGTCGGCGCGCCCGCCAAAGGCCCCGACCGGCAGGCCGCCGCCGATGACTTTGCCCAGCGTGGTGAGGTCGGGCTGGATGCCATAGTGCGCCTGCGCCCCCCCCAGGGCCACGCGAAAGCCGGTCATGACCTCATCGAAGATCAGCAGCGCGTCGTGTTTTGTGCATTCTTCTCGCAGCGTTTCAAGGAAACCTTTTACCGGCGGCACGCAATTCATGTTGCCGGCGACTGGCTCGACGATCACACAGGCAATGTCTTTCCCGAGCTTGTCGAACACCTCGCGCACCTGCACGGCGTTGTTGTATTCGAGCGTAAGCGTGTGGCTGGCTAGGTCCGCCGGTACGCCGGGCGAAGTCGGCACGCCGAGCGTGAGCGCGCCCGAGCCAGCCTTGACCAGCAGCGAATCGGCATGGCCGTGATAGCAACCCTCGAATTTCACGATCGCCTCGCGCCCGGTAAACCCGCGCGCGAGGCGAATCGCGCTCATGGTGGCCTCGGTGCCGGAGCTGACCATGCGTACTTTTTTTATGGAAGGGATGAGGCGGCAGATAAGTTCGGCCATTTCGACCTCGATGCGCGTCGGTGCGCCGAAGCCAAGGCCGTACTCCATGGTTTCCTGCACAGCCGCCATCACCTTGGGATGTGCATGGCCCAGGATCATCGGCCCCCAGGAGCCGACGTAGTCGATGTAGCGCTTGCCGTCTTCATCGATGACATGGGGCCCCTGGCCGCGCGCCAGGAACAAAGGCTCGCCGCCCACGCCCTTGAACGCGCGTACCGGCGAGTTGACGCCACCGGGGATGTGTTTCTGTGCGCGCTTGAAGAGGTCGGAGGAAGTCGTCATGGTTTCGCCAGATTCTGGATAAACAAGGTTATTTCCGTGATTTTGGTTTTGTGAACAGTCTCGCATAGCGCCGCGCGGCAGCACGGACATCGTCCTGCCCGAACACGCCTTCGATTACGGCCAGCGCGTCGGCCCCGGCGGCGACGAGATGGGCACCATTTTCCGGGGTGATGCCACCGATGGCAACCACGGGGAGGCGCAGCTTCTGCTTGGCGGCGCACAGCAATTCAAGGTTGGCGCGCACCGCCTGCGGCTTGGTGTGCGAGGGGTAGAAACTGCCGAAGGCGATATAGTCCGCGCCCTGCGCTTGTGCCTGCTCGGCACGCGCCAGCTCGTTGTAGCAGGACACACCGATGATCGCTTGCTGGCCGAGCATGGTGCGCGCCTCGGCGAGCGCGGCGTCTTCCCGCCCCAAGTGCACGCCGCTCGCCCAGGCCTGCTTCGCCAGCTCAATATCGTCGTTGACGAGGAACAGCACGTTGTGTTGCCGGCAGAGTTTGGCAATTTCCCGGGCCTGCCCGAGACGCGACTCGGCATCGTGTTTTTTATCCCGGTACTGAATGACGCGCGCCCCGCCGAGAATGGCTTCGCTGACGGCCTTGGGCAGCTTTGCGTCATCCAGGTACTGGGTGTCGGCAATGGCGTAGAGCCCAGCAAGGCGCGGTGAAATGATCATTATGTTTATCGGATAAAGTTTGTTCCGCGTTACAAACGGTCCAGGGGCTCTTCACCGTCCGTCCGGTTCCGCACTTGGGTGGAAATTATCGTGGTCGATACAATCGCGACGACTGCCTCGTCCATCTTTCGTTGTCCAATATAATCGATAGGGTTCTATTGTCAGAGTAGATTATACGGCGTAGGGTGCCAGATTATACGGCGATTTTGAATTCGAATTTATTGTTAGACGCAGAAGGCGAAATTCGAATGAACAAGGAATGGCACAAGGCAAACAAATTGTCGCCGAAGGCATTACTTGAAGATCGAATCCGATGGCATCTAGCTCATGCGAAGAAGTGCGGATATCGCCCCATACCAAAATCCATTCTCGCAGGAATTAAAGAAAGAAAGCTGCAGTGAACAAAAACAAAAAAGCCAATTACGCGTATACCGATGCCCAAAGGGAGATCGCGTCTAACAATGTGTTCGAGACAGATGCGGTAATACAGCACTCCGTTTCCAATTTTTACGGTGGCGGCTCGACACAACAACACGTTAAATTTTCTAAATACGTGGTTCCAGGAAAGTGAGCACAAATGAAATCTGTTAACTGGGACGGAAAAAAGATTTATCCATCCAAGATTGTATGTATCGGCCGAAATTATGCCGAACATATCAAGGAGTTTGACAACGAGGCTTCACAAGAACCTGTCATATTTATGAAGCCGAATTCGGCCCTCTCGAATGAAATCCATTCCAGTAAAAACGATGTAATTCATTATGAAGGAGAAATAGCTTTCTTGATAAGTTCCGGCGAACTCAAAGGTATTGGGTTCGGGCTGGATCTCACCAAGCGGGAACTGCAATATGAATTGAAGGGCAAGGGTTGGCCCTGGGAGCGCGCCAAGGCCTTTGATAACTCCGCCGTATTCAGTGAATTTGTGACATTCGGCGGCAACATCCGTGATTTGAGAATGGAATTTTACATCAATGGCGCCTTGGCCCAGGTCGGCAGTTATGACCTGATGATCAGCAAGCCGAAGCAAATGCTAAACGAAGCCAAAACTTTCCTTTCCTTTGAAGACGGTGATTTATTGATGACCGGAACGCCGAAAGGCGTGGGTCCTGTTAAGGCTGGCGATAAGTACCTCGGCAAGATCTTCGAAAAAGACAAGTTGATTGTTGAAGGTTCCTGGGTCGTGAAATAAAAAAATCACTAATCAGTTGAGTGGCGATGTTTCGACTTCTCCACTCGAAACTTGCTTCTCCCGTCAGGATTCATCACCCTCCGGCTCATCCATCTCCCAGGCCCAGTACAGCCGGTTCGGTAGCAGCTGGCCCATGCCCGGGCGAAAACCGTGTTTCAGGCTTTCCCAGGTGTAGCGCAGGGCCTCGCCCACGGCATTGATCGGATCGAGCCCGTGCGCCAGCGACGCCGCACAGGCGGAGGCGAGCGTGCAGCCCGAGCCGTGGAAACTTCCGGGCAGGCGCTCGAACACGAAAGTTTCCAGCAGGCGCATGTTGCCGTACAGGCGGTGGATGACCTCAGGCGATTTCTCGTGCGTGCCGGTGATCAGCACGAACTCGCATCCGAGCGACATCAGCTCCTGCGCACAGGCATCGATCGTGTCGGCATCGGAGGCAAGCGCGCGCGCCTCGAGGCTGTTGGGCGTAATCAACGTGCACTGCGGGATCAGCAAGGTGCGCAGGGCGCCGTCGAGCATGCTGTCGGCGAGCGCATCGCCGCCGCCCGAGCGCTGGATGGGGTCGAGGATGAGCGGGATGTCCGGATAATCCTCGACGATCCCCGAGACGGCCGTGGCCACCTCACTGCTGCCGAGCATGCCGACCTTGAAAGCGGTCACCGGCATGTCTTCCAGCACCGCGCGTGCTTGCGCAATCACAAGTTCCGTCTCGGTGCAGGCGAACTCCTTGATGCCGGCCGTGTCCTGCGCGGTGACGGCGGTGACAACCGGGGCCGGGTGACACCCAAGGCTCGCGAGCGTCAGCACGTCGGCGGCGATGCCGGCACCGCCGGAGGGGTCGGTGCCGGCGAACACCAGAACCACGGGCGGCGTGGAGTGGCTCATGGCGCCGGCATCGCATTCAGCACGAGCGTTTTCAGCGCCGCGATGAAGCGCGGATGCGTGTTCAGCGCCGGGACCACCCGGTAGTGTGTAATGCCCTGCGCGCGCGCCAGTTCGGCGTAGGTAATGCCAAGCTCGAACAGGGTTTCGACGTGGTCCGACACGAAGGCGATAGGATACACCAGCATCTGTTTTACTCCGGCTTTGGCCTTGTCGCGGATGACGTCATCGGTGTAGGGCCGCAGCCATTCGAGTGGCCCGACCCGGCTCTGGTAGCACAGCGTGGTGTGCGGCCAGTTCAATTGCGCACTCACGGCTTCGTAGGTGGCGCGAATTTGGCGCTCGTAGGGATCCCCGCCATTCACAATTTTCTGCGGCAGCCCGTGTGCCGAGAACAATAATTCAATGCGCGCCGGATCGGGATCGGGAAACTTTTTCCCCTCGGCCAGAAGCGTTTCCACGATTGCGCCCTGGTAATCGGGCTGGTCGTACCATTGGCGCACCAGCGTGATCACGGGATGGTAATGCTGGCGATCGCACTGGCGTTGGAATTCATTGTACGCGCTGCCGGTGGTGGTGATCGAATACTGTGGATACAGCGGCAGCAGCAGGACGCGCGTGAAATTCTTTTCCTTGAGTCGTGTCACGACCTCGCTCGTGAGCGGATGCCAGTAGCGCATGCACACGTGCACGTCGTAATTCCCACGGCCTTTGAGTGCCTGCTGCAAGGCCTCGGCTTGCGCGCACGTGAATTCGAGAATCGGGGATTTCCCGCCGATGGCGGCGTAGCCTGCGGCGGCTTCCGGAGCGCGGCGCCGCGCGATCAGGGACGCGAAGGGCCGCTGCGTGAGCCAGCCGAGCGGCAGGCGGAAAATATCCGGGTCGGAAAACAAGTTGAACAGGAAGGGGCGTACCGCTTCCAGCGAATCCGGCCCGCCGAGGTTGCACAGCACCACCGCCACACGTTCTGACATCATTGGAATTCTACCGCCGCCACTGCGGTTTCACCACGAAGGGGAACATGCGATCATTGCCCCCTCGTCCCCTTGACCGGCAGCGAGAGGCAGACATGAAGGCGTACATGTGCGTGATCTGTGGTTTTGTCTACGAAGAAGAGAAGGGCCGGCCGGAAGAAGGCATTCCTCCCGGGACCCTGTGGAAGGATGTGCCGGAGAACTGGAAATGTCCCGATTGCGGCGCGGCTAAATCAGATTTTGAATTGATCGAAATCTGAGCCATTTCTCGGGCGCGGCAGACGGGTCGTGGGCTACAATAGAATGGTGTCTCGTTGCTCCGAATAACCAGGGAACAAGGCTGTCCAAGGCAGGGAAACCATGAACACCGCCATCTGGATCCTGATCGCCGTGGTAACGGTCTGGGGGCTCGCCGCGCAACGTGTCCCCGGACTCGTGTGGGCCACGGCGCTGGCCGCCGCCATTGCCCTGTGGGATGCCTTCTTCCATCCACCTACTCCGCTGTGGCTGGCCGCGTGGGCATTTTTTCTTGTCATATTTCTCCCGCTGGCGATCCCGCCTTTCCGCCGCGCGCTCATCAGCGGGCCGTTGTTGCGCGTATTCAAGAAAATCATGCCGGCCATGTCGGACACCGAGCGCGTGGCGCTTGAGGCCGGTACCGTGTGGTGGGAGGCGGAACTCTTCGGCGGCGACCCGGACTGGGACCAGTTGTTCAACCTCCCGCAACCGGCACTCACGGACGAGGAACAGGCTTTTCTCGACGGACCGGTGGAAGAGCTCTGCGCCATGCTCGATGACTGGAAGATCACCCATGAGCATCGCGATCTGCCGCCGAAAGTTTGGCGCTTCATGAAGGACAAGGGTTTCTTCGGGATGATCATCCCGAAGCAATATGGTGGTCTGGAATTTTCCGCGCAGGCGCATTCCGCGGTGGTGGTGAAGGTCTCGAGCCGTTCGATCACGGCCGGCGTCACCGTCATGGTGCCGAACTCGCTCGGGCCGGCGGAATTACTGCTGCACTATGGCACGGATCAGCAGAAAAAACATTATCTCCCGGGGCTCGCCAGCGGCAAGGAAGTGCCGTGCTTCTCCCTCACCGGTCCCGAGGCCGGCTCGGACGCGGGCTCCATGCCGGACCGCGGTGTGGTTTGCCGTGGCACGTTCAAGGGCAAAAAAAATGTGCTCGGTATCCGTCTCAACTGGGAGAAGCGTTATATCACGCTCGGCCCGGTGGCCACGGTGCTGGGGCTGGCCTTCCACCTGTTTGACCCGGATCACCTGCTCGGCGAAGAAGCGGACCTCGGCATCACGCTGGCGCTGATTCCCACCAAAACACCGGGCGTGAAAATCGGCACGCGTCACAACCCGCTCAACATCGTGTTCCAGAATGGGCCTAACTGGGGCGAAAATGTTTTCATCCCGCTCGACTGGGTCATCGGTGGACGCGAGGGCGTGGGCCAAGGCTGGCGCATGCTGATGCAGTCGCTTGCCGCCGGTCGTTCAATATCGCTGCCCGCGCTTTCCAGCGGCGCCGGGAAGGTGGCGAGCCGTGCCACCGGCGCGTACGCGCGCATCCGACGCCAGTTCAAACTTCCCATTGGCAAGTTCGAGGCCGTGGAGGAAGGGCTCGGGCGCATCGCTGGCTTTACTTATATGATGGATGCGGCGCGCACGCTCACCGCACGCGCCGTGGACCTCGGCGAAAAACCCTCGGTGGCCTCGGCCATCGTCAAATATCAGCTTACCGAACACATGCGTCGCGTGGTGGACGACGCCATGGACATCCAGGGGGGTTCCGGTATCTGCCTTGGGCCGCGCAATTTCATGGGGCGCGTGTACCAGGCGGTGCCCATCAGCATCACGGTCGAAGGCGCCAACTTGCTAACGCGCGCGCTCATAATTTACGGCCAGGGGGCAGTGCGTTGCCATCCCTACGTGCTGCAGGAGCTGCACGCGGTGTCAGAGCCGGACATCCGGCGTGCGGTCAAAGACTTTGACAACGCCATCTTCGGGCATATCCGCTACACGATCAGCAGCGTCGCGCGTGCTTTCTGGTTGGGGCTGACCAGCGCGCACCTCGCGCGCCCCCCCGTGCGCGGACCCGCACGGCGCTACGTGCAGAAGCTCACGCGTTTGTCTTGCGCCTTCGCGCTGATTTCCGACATGGCCATGCTGACGCTGGGCGGCTCACTCAAGCGCAAGGAAAAGATTTCCGGTCGCTTTGCCGACGCGCTGAGTTATTTGTATCTGGCTTCGGCGGTGATCAAGCGCTTTGAGGACGATGAACGTCCGGAGACGGACGTTCCGTTGATGCGCTTTGCCTGTCAATACTGTCTGCACGAGTCGGAGAAATCGCTGGTGGTGATCCTCAAAAATTTCCCCCATCCCTTTCTGGCCTGGCTTCTGGGCGGTCTGGTGTTCCCGGCCGGACGGCGTAACCATGTTCCGGACGACAGCCTCGGCCATGATTGCGCGCAAATTTTGCTCGAGCCTTCGACGGCGCGCGACCGTCTGACACGGGGGATCTATATGCCGAAGACCACACGCGAAGCGCTGGGCCGGCTCGAGGACGCCCTACCCAAGGTTATTGCCGCGGAACCGCTGGAGCGCAAACTGACTAAATTGGTTGATGAACAGCCGCTGCTGCACGGCCAATTCGAGGAGCAGGTGAAAGCAGCGCTGGAGCAGAATATATTGAGCAACGGTGAGGCGAAGTTGCTGCGCGCCGCGCACGCCGCCCGGCGCGACGTGATCGCGGTGGATGATTTTCCCGCCGAGGGATTTTAGAAAGGAAATAGGCAGGTAAGCGCAGAATGAATGGAGTCAAGGTTTATGTTGTCGATGGCGCCCGCACACCGTTTCTGAAGGCGCGCACCGAGCCGGGGCCGTTTTCGGCCTCCGATCTGGCCGTGGCGTGCGCGCGGCCGGTGCTGGCGCGCCAGCCTTTTAAGGCATCGCAGATTGATGAAGTCATCGTCGGCTGCGTCATCCCGGCGGCGGATGAGGCCAACATCGCGCGCCTGATCGCGCTGCGCCTCGGCTGCGGCAAGCGCGTGCCGGCACACACGGTCCAGCGCAACTGCGCCTCGGGTTTGCAGGCCGTGGCCTCCGCGGCTGAGCGCATCGTGCTTGGCCGGGCGAACCTCGTGCTCGCGGGGGGCACCGAGGCCATGAGCCGCGCGCCCATCCAGTGGAACAATTCCATGAGCGGCTGGCTTGGCAAGATGCTGCGCGCGCGCAATACGTGGCAGCGATTGCAGGCACTGGCACGGTTCCGTCCTGCACTGCTGAAGCCAGTGTATGCCTTGCTGCTCGGATTGACTGACCCGCTGGTGAAGTTGTCCATGGGGCAGACCGCGGAAATTCTCGCGCATCGCTTCGGTATCAGTCGCGAAAGCCAGGATGTATATGCCCTCAACAGCCACAAACGGCTAGCGGCGGCGTTCGATGGCGGCACCATGAACACGGAAGTCGAAACACTCTACGACTTGCGTGAAAATTTTTACACCGAGGACACCGGCCTGCGCCGTGACACCGATCTCGACCAGCTGGCGAAATTGCGACCCGTGTTCGATCGCAAGTACGGCCAGGTGACCTCCGGCAACAGTTCGCAGGTCACCGACGGGGCGGCCATGTTGCTGCTCGCGAGCGAATCAGCGGTCAAGGAACATGGATTGAATGTGCTCGGTGAGTGGGTGGATCACGAATGGGCCGGCGTGGACCCCAGCCAGATGGGACTTGGGCCGGTGCATGCCACCTCGAAGCTGCTCGCGCGCCGCCAAATGAAAATGGGTGATCTGCAGCAAATGGAACTCAACGAGGCTTTTGCCGCGCAGGTGCTCGCGTGCCAAGCGGCATGGGACAGCGCACAGTACGCGCGCGAGGAACTGGGCCTTAGTGCGCCGCTGGGGGCCATGGACCCGGAACGCTTGAATCCCGAGGGAGGCGCCATTTCCAACGGCCACCCGGTGGGCGCCAGCGGCGCGCGGTTGGTGCTGCATCTGCTGCACGCGCTCAGGCAGAAGGGCGGCGGGCAGGGGGTCGCGACCCTGTGCATCGGCGGTGGGCAGGGCGGGGCCATGTTGCTGAGGGCCGAGGATAAAAAATAATGAGTAATCACTGGCACCTCGACTACCAAGGTGAACACGCGGTGTTGACGCTCGACGTGGAAGGCCAGTCGGCCAATGTCCTGTCACAGGACGTACTGCATGAATTCGAAAAGCACCTGGAAGAGCTCGAATCCAAGATGCTTGAGGGAGTCATCATCCGCTCAGGCAAGACCTCCGGTTTCATTGCCGGTGCCGATGTGCGCGAATTCGTGAAAATCACTGAACCTGAGCGCGCCACCGAACTCGCGCAACTTGGCCAGCGGGTGCTGTCGCGTTTGGCGGATTTGCCATTCCCCTCGGTGGCGGTGATCCACGGTTTCTGCCTGGGCGGCGGGACGGAATTGGCGCTGGCTTGCAGCTATCGCATCGCGCGTGACGATCCCAGCACGCGTCTCGGCCTGCCCGAGGTGCGCCTCGGGATTCATCCGGGTTTCGCCGGGACCGTGCGCCTGCCACCGCTGGTGGGGGATTTCGCTGCGCTCGACATGATGCTGACCGGACGTACGCTGTCTTCGCGCGAAGCGCGCCGCCGGGGCTTGGTTGATGAGGTGACGCCGGAGCGCCATCTGCTGAATGCCGCCCTGACATTCCTGAAAAATGCCCCCCCGCGGCGCAAGGCGCCATGGTACCGGCGCTTGCCTGCCTGGAAACCTCTGCGCTCCTGGGTGGTGAAGCTGATGTCCGCGCGCGTGCGGCGCAAGGCGCATCCGGATCACTACCCGGCGCCGTGGCGGATTCTCGATCTTTGGCGCGATCGGGCCACAGAATACGAAGAGGCGGAATCGCTCGGCGAACTGCTGGTCTCCCGCACCAGTCGCAATCTCGTGCATGTGTTTCTGCTGAGCGAGGCGCTTAAGCGTCATGGCAAGGCCAACGCGCACAACATTGAACACGTGCATGTCGTCGGTGCCGGCGTGATGGGCGCAGACATCGCCATCTGGGCGGCGAACAAGGGATTCCGCGTGACCCTGCAGGATCGTGAGCCGGAAATCCTTGCGCGCGCGTTGAAGAAGGCCTATGGATTTTATAAAGCCAAGCTCAAGGACCCGCGTGCGGTGCAGGAGGCCATGGACCGTTTCATACCGGATCTCGAAGGCCACGGTTTAAATTGCGCGGACCTCGTGATCGAGGCCATCGTGGAGAAGACTGGACCCAAACAGGAACTTTTCCGTGCCATCGAGAAGAAGGTCAGGCCGGAAACCTTGCTCGCCACCAACACTTCGAGCATCCCCCTGGAGGTTATCGGCGAGGCGCTCGCCGACCCATCGCGCCTGGTGGGACTGCACTTCTTCAATCCCGTGGCGAAGATGCAACTGGTTGAGATTGTACATGGCGCCAAAACATCGGAGGCGGCCATGGCGCGCGCCCGCGCGTTCACCGGCGCCATCGAGCGCTTACCGTTGGATGTCAAAAGCAGTCCGGGATTTCTCGTCAACCGCATCCTCATGCCGTATCTGCTCGAGGCGGTGAAGATGGTGGAAGAGGGTGTGAGCGTCACGGCCATCGACAACGCCGCCACCGAGTTCGGCATGCCCATGGGGCCGATCACACTGGCGGACACGGTTGGGCTCGACATCTGCCTCTCGGTCGCGGAGGAGTTGTCCGGGCCGCTCGGCATCGAGGTGCCGGCCCGGTTGCGCGAAGTGGTCGGCCAAGGCCATCTCGGCCGCAAGTCCGGACAGGGCTTTTACCAATATGATGCGCGTGGCCACAAGCAAAGCCTGGCGCCGGACAAAACCGCGGTTGACGTGCCCGTAACCGAACGCCTGGTCCTGCGCCTGCTCAACGAGGCCGTCGCCTGCCTGCGGGAGGGCGTGGTAGCGGATCCTGATGCCGTGGACGCCGGCATGGTCTATGGAACCGGTTTTGCGCCCTTCCTGGGCGGTCCCATGCGTTATGTCGAAAACCTGGGCGTGACGGGTATCAGCCACAGCCTGCACCGTTTGTCGCAGGAATACGGCCCGCGCTTCAATCCCGACGCCGGTTGGACCAATCCCGATTTGCTGCGATCCGGCAACGCCTGAAATCCGCCCGGGCACTCAAGAATTGTCCTGTCTCCCTGGTCGTGCCGCTATCCTGGATCTGTCCCGGCGCGGCCAATCCCCGGGTGCAGAGCGGCGCATTGTCTGCCTCTTTGCGAATGTCTTATAACCTGCCCGGGACCTCGGGAATGACTTCCTCGGTTCTCTTTCTTTCTGTACCATCATTGTGGCGCAGTCGGGTAAAAACATAACATGTCTAGCCGCTTGCACCGTTCCCGGCCATGGCGGCGAACATTCGTAACCCTCGCTTGTGACCAGGGGGCGAACGTACTAGGAGAGACACCATGAACACCACTGTTTGTGTTGCATCCCGCTTTCCCCCTCGTTTGATACTGGCCTTCGTGATGGCACTGACCGCCGGTTCGGCCCACGCGATTTCATTCGAAAGCGAATCGGGCGAAGTCAAAGGCAGCTTTGACACCACCCTCTCGTTGGGCGCTACCTGGCGCATGCAGGACCGTGATCCGTCGCTGATCGGTATCACCAATGGCGGGACGGCACGTGACGTCAATTCGGATGATGGTAATCTCAACTACAACAAGAAAGGTGTGGTGTACTCGGCGGTCAAGGCCACCCATGACTTCGATTTGAGTTACCGGAACTACGGGATGTTCCTGCGTGGGTCGTATTTCTTCGATCCGGTTAACGAGACAAAGAATTTCCTCGGCCCCGTGGCGCGTGACCGCATGGTGGACGATGTTAATCTGCTCGACGCCTACGTGCGCGGCACCTTCGATGTCGGTGGACGCAATCTCAACCTGCGTCTCGGCAGCCAGGTGGTGAGTTGGGGCGAGAGCACGTTCATCCTGAACGGTATCAACGCTATCAACCCGGTGGACGTTTCCAAGCTGCGTGTGCCGGGCGCCGAACTCAAGGAGGGGCTGACTCCCTCGAACATGCTGTGGGCCTCGCAGGAAGTTAGCCGCAGCGTCACGGTAGAGGGTTTCGTGCTGGCCAACTGGGACAAGACCCGCATCGATCCGCGCGGCAGTTTTTTCAGCACCACCGACGTATTGTCAGATGATGGCGACAAGATCTTTATCGGCAGTGGCCGGCGCGTGGATCAACATAAACCCCAGGCACTCTTCGGAGTTATTCCCGGTTTTTCAGATGCCAGTGCGCCGGTATGGGCGCCACGTTCAGCGGATCGCAATCCAGACGACAGCGGCCAATTTGGATTGGCCCTGCGTTGGTTCACCCCCGCGCTTAACAATACCGAGTTCGGTTTTTTTGCCATGAATTATCACAGCCGCACCCCCTTCCTCACAGCCGTGCGCGGGGCAGCGACAGTCACTGGCTTGGACGCCGCAACGGCAGGGGCGTTGGCCGCCGGGGGTTGCACACCGGCGAGCACGCTGGTGAATTTCAACGCCATGTTGAACGCGCTCGGTGCCAATCCGGGCGGCAACCCGCTGGGCCAGGGAATTTGCGTGGGCGGCGCAGCTCCACTGGTGCAGGCGAATTACTTTGCTGACTACCCGAAGGATATTCATCTCGTTGGACTAAGTTTCAATACGCTAGGACCTGCGGGTATCGCGTTCCAGGGAGAATATTCTTATCGTTCAAATCAGCCGGTGCAGCTTGCCACCACCGAGATAATCCTCGCCGCTGGCGGATTGGCGAATAACATCACGTCGAACGGACTCACCGGGGCGGCGGCCAACACCGCGGCCGCTGGCGTGGTGCCGGGGACGGAGATCACCGGCTATCGCCGGGTGAAGATGCATCAGTTGCAGTTTACCGGAACCAAGGCCTTCGGGCCGACGCTGGGTTCTGAGCAGCTCGTCATCCTGGGTGAAGCCGGCTACAACCGCCAGGATTTGACTGACGGCCTGCTGTTTGCCGGGCCCGGCGTGTTCCTGCCGGCCGTGGGCTCAAATACCGCCACGACATCAGGTTCCACGCAACCCAACATGGAAGGGTACGCCACACGCAGTTCCTGGGGTTATCGGCTGGTGGGACGGCTCGATTATCCAAACGCGATCGGCGCCGTCACGGTGTCTCCAAGGCTCGCCTACGCGCACGACGTCGAGGGCGTGAGTGCCACGTTCAACGAGGGCACCAAGGCCGGAACTCTCGGCGTCGGTTTCAACTATCGTCAGAACCTGCAGGCCGACATCGCCTATACCTGGTTCTGGGGGGGCCGAACCTATTCGGGCACCGATCCGGGTGCCGTGCCGGCGGGCCAGATTTCGACCTATGCCTCCAGCGCCAACCCGCTCAAGGACCGCGATTTCCTAGCGGTCAGCCTGAGTTACTCCTTCTAACCGGCCGCATCGAGATCCGGGAGAACCATCATGACGCAGACCAAACTTTCCGTAATCCTGGCAACCGCCGCGTTCGTTCATTTTTCTGCCGTCTCGGCCGCCGAGCTGGGCAAGGACCTCACGCCCCTCGGCGCCCAGCTTGCTGGCAACAGCGCCGGCAGCATTCCGGCCTGGGCCGGCGGGTTGACTGCGCCGGTGGCCGGCTTCAAGGCCGGTGGGCACTATCCGGATCCCTATGCCGCTGACAAACCCACACTCACCATTGACGCGGGCAATGCCGACCAGCACAAGGACAAGCTCTCGGCGGGACAGATCGCGCTGCTGAAAAAGTACCCCACGTGGAAAATGAATGTTTATCCCACGCACCGCAGTGCCGCCTATCCCAAGGCGGTCTATGAGGCCACGGCCGCGAATGTTGGTGTTGCCAAGCTCGCGGCCGGCGGCAACGGCGTGACCGGTACCACCGCCGGCATTCCTTTTCCTGTTCCCAAGGACGGACTCGAGGCGATCTGGAACGCCTTGTTGCGCTACAAGGGTGACACCTATGCCATGACCTGGAACCAGGCGGCGGTGACGCGCGACGGCGCCTACACGCTGGTGCGGTTCGAGTATGAGTACGATTTTTCCTACAGCAATGTCAGCAAGCCCGCCGCCGAACGCGAGCCCAATAAGCTCACTAATTTTCTCCAGATCGTCACGGCCCCGGCCCGCCTCGCCGGCCAGGTGCTGCTGGTGCACGAGACGGTGGATCAAGTGAAGCAGCCGCGAAGCGCCTGGGTCTACAACCCGGGTCAACGCCGTGTGCGCCTGGCGCCGAACGTGGCTTATGATAATCCCGGTACGGCGGCCGACGGCCTGCGCACGAGCGACGACTTCGGCATGTACAACGGTGCCACCGACCGCTACGACTGGAAACTCGTCGGCAAGCAGGAAATGTACGTCCCTTATAATTCGTACAAGCTCGGCAGCAATACGCTCAAGTACGCCGACATCCTCAAGCCCGGGCACATCAATCCCGCATACGCGCGCTACGAGTTGCATCGCGTGTGGGTCGTCGAGGCGACCCTGAAACCGGGGGCGAGCCACATCTACAAACGCCGCACCTTCTACCTCGACGAGGACAGTTGGGCGATTGTCGTATCTGACAAATACGACGCGCGTGACCAGTTATGGCGTGTTTCCGAGCAGCACTCGATGAATTTTTACGATGTCCCGATGTATTACGGCACGGTCGAGGTACATTCCGACCTGCAATCGGGACGTTACATTGCCATGGGCCTGCGCAACGAGGAATCCAAAGTGTACGAACCCATTCGCCGTTCGGCGGCGGATTTCACGCCGGCCAATCTGCGCAACCTCGGGACACGCTGAGCGCCGACCGGCCACGCGCGATCCTCGGCTGAATGGGACGAGGCTTGTGAGATACGCCGCTACAAAGCAGAGACTATACCGGTGTGGTCCCTGAGTGTCGCACGAGTCGTCCTCGAAGAAGCTCCCAACAAGTCTTGCTCCTTCTCCCTCCGGGAGAAGGCAGGGATGAGGGGGATCGAAAATTTCTTACACCGGCTACATGACCCCTTCACCCTGGTCCTCTCCCTGAAGGAAAGAAAACTTAACCGAAGCTTTCTTGCGCTGTTGACCGCATTTTGGCTGTTACCGCCGGTCGGGACCGTGTCCGCCGCGGAAATCGCCTCCCAGCCGGCCTCGGCGGTCCAGCAGTTGCTCCTCGATGTCGCGTCCGCAGGCCCGCGCCTGGTGGCGGTGGGCGAACGCGGCCGCATTCTGCTCTCAACCGATGCCGGCCTGCGCTGGTCGCCTGCCTCGGCCCCGGGGAAGGCCACGCTTACCGCCGTTCATTTTCACGATGACCAGCATGGCTGGGCGGTCGGCCACGACGCCGTAATCCTGCGCACCGATGACGGCGGTCTGACTTGGGCGCTGGTGCATCAGGCACCGGAGGAGCGCAAACCGCTGCTCGATGTCTGGTTCGAAAATCTTCGGCACGGTTTCGCGGTCGGCGCCTACGGCCTGGCGCTGGAAACGCGGGACGGTGGACGTCGCTGGCAGCGCCGGACGCTGTTGCCGGATGACATGCATCTCAACGCCATCGCCGGTGGTCCCAGAGGTCGGATCTATGTCGCGGGCGAGGCCGGAACGCTGTTGCGCTCGGACGACACCGGAAGCACCTGGCGCAAACTGCCCTCGCCCTACCCAGGTTCGTTTTTCGGCGTACTGCGGCTGCCGGATGGCAACCCGTTGATCTTCGGGTTGCGTGGTAAGGCCTTCCGTTCGCCGGATGGCGGCAAACGCTGGCTCCCGATCGCCACCCACGGTGAAACAACTTTGCAGGGCGGTTCAGTGCTGGCCGATGGCAATATTGTCCTGGTCGGTAATGACGCCAAGGTGCTCATCAGCCATGACGGCGGTCGGCGATTTACCGCCCCGCAGCATGGCCTGCGGCAGGCGTTTGCCGCCGTGGCCGAAAGCGGCGGTGCCCTCGTGCTGGTGGGTGAGCGCGGCGTCGAGGTGCTGCCACGGGTCGAGGAGGGCGCGCGCTAACCCATGCACCGTTCCATCACCCGGGTAATTGAAAGTTTCGGTCTTGGGATGTTCTCACGGCGACGCCTGTTGCTGGGAATCTTCGCCGCGCTGACCGGGCTTCTGGCCTATTCGGCCACGAACCTGAGCGTGGACGCCGGCTTCAGCAAAATGATTCCGCTTAACCACCCCTATATGAAAGTGTTTTCCGAGCACCAGAAGACCTTCGGTGGCGCCAACCGCGTGCTCGTGGCACTGGTGCAGCCGCAGGGCAACATTTTCAATACCGAATTTTTTAACCGGCTCAAGCAGATGACGGATGATGTATTTTTCCTCCCCGGGGTGGATCGTGCAACCGTCACCTCGCTGTTCACGCCCAACGTACGTTTCATCGAAATCGTCGAGGAGGGCTTTGCCGGCGGCAACGTCATTCCTCAGGGTTTCCAGGGCACGGAGACCGATCTCGAACAGGTGCGCCGCAACGTGCTCAAGTCCGGGTACGTGGGCCGCCTGGTCGCGAATGACTTCAGCGGCGCGCTGGTCAGCGCCGAACTCCTCGAATACGACCCGGCCAGCGGCAAGCGCCTGAATTACCGCCGCGTGGCAGAGGAACTCGAAACCCTGCGTGGAAAGCATGAAACCCCCGGAATCGGCGTGCACATCATCGGGTTCGCCAAGGCGGTGGGCGACATCGCCGACGGCGCCGTGAGCGTGATCGGGTTTTTCGCCATCGCGTTCCTGATCAGCGGCTTCCTGCTGTTTTTATACTGCGGGTCGTGGCGCCTGACACTGCTGACGCTGGCGTGTGCGCTGGTGCCGGTGGTGTGGCTGCTCGGGATGCTGCCGCTGCTCGGTTACGGCATCGACCCGATGTCGATCCTGGTGCCGTTCCTGATCTTCTCGATCGGCGTGAGTCACGCAGTGCAGATGGCCAACGCCTGGCGCCACGAGGTCGCCGTCAACGGTGCCACTCCGCTGAACGCGGCGCGCAGCGCCTTCACGCGTTTGCTGGTGCCGGGCGTGGTCGCGCTCGTGACAGATGTCCTCGGCTTCCTGGTGATCTTGCACATCGAGATCGACATCGTGCGCGAACTCGGCATTACCTCGAGCGTGGGCCTCGCCGCGATGTTGCTCACCAACATGCTGCTGCTGCCGGCGTTGCTCTCGTACATACGCCTGTCGGAGGCCGCGATCGGGCGCAGCCGGCGCCAGGAGCGGCGCGGCGAACGAGTATGGGGCGTTCTGAGGCAGGCGGCCCGCCCGCGATCGGCCGCCCTGATTCTGCTGATCGCGGCAGTGATTTTCGCCATCGGCCTGCACCAGTCGTTACAGCTTCGCACCGGTGATCTCGGTGAAGGCGTACCGGAACTGCGTGCTGACTCGCGCTACAACCAGGATGTCGAGATCATCACGCGGCGCTTTTCTTTCGGTGTTGATGTGTTGTCGGTGATAGCCCAGGCCAGCGCTGCCGGCGCCTGCACCCAGTACGAGGTCATGGATCTGATCGATCGCTTCGAGTGGCACATGCGCCAGGTGGAGGGCGTGCAATCGGTACTGGCCCTGCCCGGAATGGCGAAGGTGATCGCGTCCGGGTGGAACGAGGGCAGCCTCAAGTGGCGCGCCCTGTCGCGCGACCCGACCGTGCTGGCCCAGTCGGTCACGCCGGTCGACACCAGCACCGGCCTGCTCAACACCGACTGCAGCGTCATGCAGATCATGCTGTTCATGAGCAACCACGAGGGTGAGACCATCGCGCACGTGATCGAGGCGATCAAGCAATTCAAGCGCGAACACGACAGCGACAAGCTGAGCTTCCGCCTGGCCTCCGGCAACGTCGGCGTGATGGCGGCCACCAACGAGGCGGTTGATGCCGCGCAGATCGGCATGGTCGCCTCGATCTTCGGCGCGATCATCCTGCTGTGTCTGTTGACCTTCCACTCCTGGCGCGGGACGCTGTGCATTGTGCTCCCGCTCGGGATGGCGACGACCCTGTGTCAGGCGTTGATGGCCTGGCTCGATATCGGGCTCAAGGTCTCGACACTGCCGGTGATCGCGCTCGGCGTGGGGATCGGCGTGGATTACGGGATCTACATCTACGAGCGCCTGCAGGACAAGCTGACGCGCGGCGGCTCGCTGGTCGAGGCTTACCATGAGGCGCTGCGTCAACGCGGCACGGCAGTGTTGTTCACCGCCGCGACCATGACCGTGGGCGTCGGCAGCTGGGCCTTTTCGACGCTCAAGTTCCAGGCCGACATGGGCCTGTTGCTGGCGTTCATGTTTCTGGCGAACATGCTGGGGGCGTTGCTGCTGTTGCCGGCGCTGGCGGCCTATTTGCTACGCACATCCCGGCGTCGGCAGCTAGAATGACAACAGGGATGGATGCCGGTATCGCTCTGGTGGCAGCGGCGGGTCTTTCTCCTCGTCCGCGCACAGGATAATTTATGGATCTGCCTAACGATTCAAACCTGTTTGATCTTTTTCTCCGGCGCATCAATGAGACGCCAGAGGCGCCGGCGTATCGTCAATTCACGGGTTCATCCTGGCGCGACTGGAGTTGGAGTGAAATCGGGAGGGAAGTCGGACGCTGGCGGGCCGCGCTGGCACGCGAACACCTCATGCCCGGCGACCGCGTGGCGTTATGTCTGCGCAACCGCGTGGAGTGGGTATGTTTCGACCAGGCCGCCATGAGTTTGCAGCTCGTGACCGTGCCGCTGTATTTCGATGACCGGCCGGACAACATGGCCTGGAGCCTGAACGATGCTGGTGTGCGCCTGCTGCTGCTCGAGGATGAGAAGATGTGGAAGCCCATACGCGACCTGACTAACTCGGTCGAGCGCGTGGTATGTCTGAATCCTGTTGGCGGGGCCGATGAAAAAGTGGTCAGCCTGAGCGGCTGGCTGCCAGCGGTCGCAGACGTGCCACCGAGGTCGCCGGCTGCGGCCGATGACCTGATGACCATTGTCTACACCTCCGGCACCACGGGACGTTCCAAGGGGGTGATGCTGTCGCACCGCAATATTTTGAGCAACGTCATCGCCTCCATGCACGCGTTGCCCGCCTACCTGTCCGACCGATTTCTTTCTTTTCTACCGTTGTCGCACACGTTAGAGCGTACTTGCGGTTACTACGCCGCGATCTGGGCCGGGGCGCAGACGGTGTATGCGCGTTCGATCGGTCAGTTGGCGGACGACCTGTACGAGCAGCAACCCACGGCGCTTATCAGCGTGCCGCGCATCTTCGAGCGCATTTATAGCCGGATGCAGGAGGCCATGGCGCCCGGCTCGCTCAAGCGCAAGTTGTTCGATGCGGCCACCGAGGTTGGCTGGCGGCGGTTTCGCGGCGAGTCCACTTTCACCGACAAACTGGTGTGGCCGGTGCTGAAGACCCTGGTGGCGAAGAAACTCCACCGTCGCCTGGGCGGACGCATGCGCATGATCATCGTCGGGGGCGCGGCCTTTTCTCCACACCTCGCACGCGTGTTCATCGGTCTCGGATTGCCGATCATTCAGGGATACGGGCTTACTGAAACTTCGCCGGTGCTGGCAGCCAATCGAATGAACGACAACGATCCCACTTCCGTGGGGCGCGCGATCGAGGGTGTCGAGCTGCGCTGTGATGAAAAGGGCGAATTGCTGGCGCGTGGGCCGAACATCATGTCCGGTTACTGGAACAATCCCGAGGCCACGGCCGCCATGATCGACGGTGACGGTTGGCTGCACACCGGCGATGTGGCGGCGATCCGTGGCGGCAATGTCTACATCACCGGACGCGTCAAGGAGATCATTGTCCTGTCCAATGGCGAGAAGGTCCCCCCCACGGACGCGGAAGCGGCGATCCTGCGCGACGCGGCCTTCGAGCAGGTCATGGTGATCGGCGAAGGACGGCCCAAGCTGGGATTGCTCGCCGTGAGCAAGTTCACAGACCTGAAGGATTTGTGCCGACGCGCGAATGACAAGTTGCATGACTTTCCCGGCTATACGCGCATTCATCATATCGCGCGGGTGGACGATTCCTGGACCGTGGAGAACGGACTGCTGACACCCACACTCAAACTCAAGCGTAACGAAATCGAGAAGCGCTTCGCGCGCGAAATCGAGGCGATGTATACGGTGAATAACACCTGTTCAACCAGCAGCTAGAACATATTCCCGGACGGCAATGGCAAGGCCATCCTATTCGTGCAAGCCGGTTCGTGCTTTCCCCCAGAACACGCGATAGGAAAAGGCGCTGTAGGCAATGATCAGGGGCACCACCACCAACACGCCTACCAGAATTACCTTGAGCGCCGAGGGGTGTGACGCCGCCTGCCAGAGGGTGAGCCGATCAATGACCACGTAGGGGAACAAGCTGTAGGCAATTCCGATAAAGGCGAGCGTGAAAATCATCACGCTGCCGGCGAAGGGCAGCCATTCCGCACGCGCGGTGCCCCGCGCGAGCCGGCGCAACGAGAGCCAGACGGTGATACCGATCGTCAGGCACGAACCCGGCAGCAACATGAGCGCCAGCGTGCGAGGAAAATCGAACCACTTCAGACGCACCGTCTCGCTGACCAGCGGCGTGGCCAAACTCACCATCGCGACCCCGAGCGCGACCCAGAGCAAGCCCCACTCGGCCCACGCGATGGCTTTCTTCTGCAACGTGCCTTCGGTCTTCAATACCAGCCAGGTTGCGCCCAACAGCACGTAACCGCCGCACACCCCGGCGCCGACGATCACGGCAAACAGGAAATAACCGAAACCGGATTCGAATCCAGTGATGTATCGCGCGAGCATCAGTCCTTGCGCGAACGAGGCGAGGAACGAGCCGAACCAGAACAGCCAGTTCCACAGTTCGCGGTGCCAGCCTTCGGCCTTGACGCGGAACTCAAACGCGACGCCGCGGAACATGAGCCCGATCAG
The DNA here is from genome assembly GCA_029863005.1 of Gammaproteobacteria bacterium. Classification (GTDB taxonomy): domain Bacteria; phylum Pseudomonadota; class Gammaproteobacteria; order Acidiferrobacterales; family Sulfurifustaceae; genus Sulfuricaulis. The sequence continues at coordinate 59,727 of JAOTWF010000004.1, forward strand.
CATCGCGACCGCGGGCAAATAGAGCGCACCGAGGATGATTCCGTGCGCGTGCGGGAAAGCAACCAGCAGAATCCCCACGCCGAGGACAAGCCAGGTTTCATTTGCGTCCCAGAAAGGTCCGATCGAGGCGACCATCACTTCCTGCTCCTCATCGTCTGCAGCGGGCATAAGCATTCCTACGCCGAGGTCGTAACCGTCGAGTACGACGTAGGCCAGCGTCGCCAATCCCATCAGCAAGGCGAATATCAGCGGAAGATCGATGTTCAAGGCAGAACTCCTGGCGTGGTCTGTTTGTCGGTTCCCGCGCCGGCCAGATGTGTCAGCACAACGATGTAGGCGATGAGCATGATGCCGTAAGTAATCAGGTAACCCGTGAGGCTCGCGCCGAGTTGCGCCTCGGAAACCGAACCCGCCGCATCGGTGGTGCGCAGCACACCAGTGACAAGCCAGGGCTGGCGCCCGATCTCGGTGACGAGCCAGCCCGCCAGTGTGGCGATCCAGCCTGAAAAGGTGGCGCTCGCGAAAATCCATAAAACCCAGCGCGGTGTTGACTCTTTTCGCAGCCGCCACGCACCGAACCACGCCAGCAGCCACATCAATATGCCCATGCCGACCATGATACGGAAGGCGAAGAACACTGGAGCCACGGGGGGTGTGTCCGGTGCAAAAAAATCTATTCCTTTCAACTCGGCGTCCATTTCGTGTTTGAGTATCAGGCTCGCGCCTTTAGGGATTTGCACGGCGTAATCGTTCGATCTGCTCTGAGGATTCGGAATGGCAAATAGCACGAGCGCCGCGCCGCGCTCCGTTTTCCAAAGCGCTTCCATCGCGGCGATCTTGGCCGGTTGATGGTTGAGCGTATTTAATCCGTGCAGATCTCCGGCCAGAATCTGCAACGGTGCCAGCACCGCCGCGACCAGAATGCCTGTGCGCAAGGTCCGCCGCGCTGCCGTATCTTCGGATACCTTGAGCAGCCGCCAAGCCGACAGGCCGGCGACCAGGAACGCGGCGGTGAGACCGGAGGCCAATAGCATGTGCGTGAAGCGATAGGGAAACGACGGATTAAAAATAACCGCCCACCAATCGCCGGCGATCAGCTGGCCGTCGGCCATGATGTGTCCCGCCGGGGTTTGCATCCACGAATTCAGCGCCAGAATCCAGAACGCCGATATCGTCGTTCCGACCGCAACCAGCACCGTGGCGGTTAGGTGGATCCAGCCGGGCACGCGGTTCATGCCGAACAGCATCACGCCGAGAAAGCTGGCCTCCAGGAAGAAAGCGGTCAATACTTCATAGGCGAGCAGCGGCCCGGCGATATTCCCAACAGAGTTCATGTAACCGGGCCAGTTGGTGCCGAATTGGAACGACATGACGATGCCCGATACCACGCCCATCGCGAACGAGAGTGCGAAGACTTTGGTCCACAGTTTGTACGTTGCAAGCCACTCCGCCTCGCCGGAGCGCGCGTATTGCACGCGAAACCAGACCAGCATCCACCCGAGGGCGATCGTGATGGTCGGGAATAGAATATGAAAACCGATATTCAGCCCGAATTGAATACGGGCAATGTCAATGGCGTCGAGTGCTTCCATGGCCTTCCCGGTTTTCCTGAGAATGGACATTTTAACCGGTTTAATTTGCTGCGAGCGATTCTGGACTCGCCAACGAGGTCAGATCCGTGCGCGACAGCAATAACACGCCCTCATCGCCCGTGTCCAAGGTTAGCCAGATTCACGGTACCAAGGGAAATTATTGTTGAAATACCACTGGGTTGAACCCCGGCACCGCCCCCGGGTCATAACGTAGTCCACCATGAAACCAGACGGCACGAAGAACAACGACACAAGCCATCCGGATATCGGGGAATACGCCGTCATTGGCGATTGCCGCTCGGTGGCGCTGATCTCGCGTGCCGGTTCCATCGACTGGTTGTGCTGGCCGCGGTTCGACAGCCCTTCGTTGTTCGGCGCGTTGCTGGACCCGAAGAAAGGTGGGCGCTTCGCGGTCCGGCCGACGGGAGCGTTCAGCGCCTCGCGCCGTTATCTCGGCGACACCAACGTCCTCGAGACCACGTTTCGCACCGCTTCCGGCGTGGCGCGCCTGATCGACCTCATGCCGGTGGCCTCCGAAGCGGAAAAGCGCCAAAGCCTGTGGGCGGATCACCAGATCCTGCGCATCGTCGAATGCCTCGAGGGCGAGATCGAGATCGAGGTGGTCTGCGACCCGCGTCCGGATTACGCGCGAATAACTCCGCGACTGCAATTTCGCGGGGAACTTGGCTTTTATTACGAGCACGTCGGGCGCGCCTTCATCCTGCGCAGCGAATTGCCATTGATGCTGTCCGCCGATCACTCTGAGGCCTGTGCCCGGCATGTGCTGCGTCAGGGCGACCGCCGTCGCCTGTCGGCGGTGTACAGCGAGGGCCATCCGGCGTTCATCCCGCCCTTGGGGGAAGCAGCGGAATTCCGCTTGCACACTTCGTTGCGCTGGTGGGAGGCCTGGGCCGCGCGCTGCACTTATGAGGGGCCGTACCGTGACGCCGTGATGCGCAGCGCGCTATGCCTCAAGCTCATGGCCTATGCGCCTTCCGGGGCCGTGGTGGCGGCGCCGACCACTTCGCTTCCTGAAAAAGTGGGTGGGGTGCGCAACTGGGATTACCGCTACTGCTGGCTGCGCGACGCCTCGCTCACTCTGCAGGCGCTTTACGACCTGGGTTACGGTGAGGAGGCCGAGGCATTTATGTCTTGGCTGTTGCACTCTACGGCGATGTCCTGGCCCGAGCTGCAGATTCTTTACAATGTGTATGGCGAGACGCGACTGCCGGAGCAGGAGCTCGATCACCTGGCAGGCTTCGCCGGTTCGCGGCCGGTGCGCATCGGTAACGATGCGCGTTCGCAGCTCCAGCTCGATATCTACGGCGAGGTACTCGATGGCGTGTTTGAGTTTGTTTGCCGCGGCGGGCGTCTCGATCGCGCCACGGCACGCATGCTTGTGGGTTTCGGGGAAACCGTGTGCCGGCGCTGGCAGGAACCAGACGAAGGCATCTGGGAAATCCGCGGCGGGCGTCTCCACCATACCTATTCCAAGGCCATGTGTTGGGTGGCATTGGACCGCCTGCTGAAGCTTCACGAACATGGTCATCTCCGGATCCCGCGGGAGCGATTTGCGCAAACACGCGATGCCATCCGTGCGGCCATCGAGCTGCAGGGGTACAGCGAAACAATCCGCAGCTACGTGAGCGTGTTCGACGGCGAAGACGTTGATGCCAGCCTGTTGCTGCTGGCACGCTACGGCTATGTCGACGCGGCGTCAGAACGCATGAAACACACGTGTACACGCATCAAGGAAAGACTCGGGCATGATGGCTTGTTGTACCGCTATCTTGCCGAGAACGACGGGCTCCCGCCCGGCGAAGGCGCTTTCGGCATTTGCAGCTTTTGGGCGGCGGAATGCGATGCCATGGCCGGTGACGTGGACCGGGCCACGGCGACATTCGAGCAAGTGCTGGCGTACGCCAACGATGTCGGATTGTTCGCGGAAGAGATTGATCCGGTGGACGGCACGCTGCTTGGGAATTTCCCGCAGGCTTTCACTCACGTCGGCCTGATTGACGCAGCACTAACGATTTCCCGCGCCCGCTGCGGCGAATGCCGACAGCCGGGAATGGGCCTGGAAGAAAAGCGGAGTGCCGTCCGGTGAATTTTCCAAGCATCTTTCTCTGGGGCTTCGTCGCCACGGTATTCCTTACCACGCTGATGGCGGCAGGCCAGGGGCTGGGTTGGTCGCGCATGAGCCTGCCGTTCATGCTCGGGACCCTGTTCACCGCCGACCGCCACCTTGCCATGGTCATAGGATTTATTTTTCATTTCGTGAACGGCTGGCTGTTCGCGTTGTTCTATGCGCTGGTGTTCGAGGACTTGCACCTCACCGGCTGGTGGCTCGGGGCCGGCATCGGTGTCATGCAGGGGCTGACGGTCTTGATCGCGCTGATGCCGATTTTGCCCGCCGTGCACCCGCGAATGGCCAGCGAATCGCGCGGCCCGGAACCCACGCACGCACTCGAACCGCCGGGCTTTATGGCGCTGAACTATGGTCGACAAACGCCACTGCTGACCCTGGCGGCACACGCGGTCTATGGCGCCATATTGGGTGGATTCTATCGGCTGGCCGGAGGTTGAATCGTTCAATCAACCGGGGCGGATCAAGGCACCCTGGTGGTGTTGCAATTCCTCGGCTGTCAACAGGAACACGCTCTCATCTCCCGATGAGGATGTCAGCCAGACGAAGGGCACGGAGGGAAATTTCTTTTGAAGCGCTACCGCGCTGTTGCCCACTTCCCCGATGAGTATCCCGCCGAAGGTCAGGTGCTCCGCCGCTTCTGCCAGGATGCGCTTGATCGCATCCAGCCCGTCGCGACCGGATGCCAGCGCCAGTTCCGGTTCGTGACGGTACTCCCGCGGCAGGGATTTCATTTCGGGGCGCGCAACGTATGGCGGGTTGGTGACGATCACATCGTAGCGTTTCCCCTTGAGCGCTTGGAACAAGTCTGATCGCAGCAGCTGTACCCGCCGCCCGACACGGTGCCGTTTGATATTAATACGCGCCACCGCCAACGCCTCGGCTGAGACGTCCGCGGCCTCCACGCGCGCCTTGGGGAAGGCATGGGCGCAGGCGATGGCCATGCAGCCACTGCCAGTGCACAAATCCAGGATCCGCTGAACGCGTTTGGTGTTGATCCACGGGCGGAAACGTTCCAGGATGAATTCACCGGTGAGCGAACGCGGCACGATCACACGCTCATCCACGTAGTACGGGCGCCCCGCGAACCACGCTTCCTTCAGCAGGTAGGCCAGGGGCTTGCGCGACTGGATGCGCTCTGCCGCGAGGGAATCGATGACTTTTATCCGGGAAGGGATGACTGGCTTGTCGAACCTGCGCGCCAACCGGTCCGGTGCAATCCGGAGCACATGACTCACCAGCCAGGCCGCCTCGTCCAGCGCGTTCTCGGTGCCGTGGCCGTAATGCAGTTGGGCTTGCTCAAAACGGCGTGCCAGCGCGCGAATAACTTCCGCCGTTGATCGGGAAGTTTGCCGGGGACGGAGACGGGGCACTATTTTTTGAGCTTGACCAGGTCGGTACGCACGGCATCGGCCGAACGCTTAAACTCGGTGGCCTCCTGCGGGATCAAAGGCAGCTCAATGACCTTCTCCATCCCTTGCTCGCCAAAGACGCAAGGCACACCCATGCAGATATCGTTCAGTCCATACTCACCGTCGAGCACTGCCACTGCCGGCAGGATGTGTCGACGGTTATGGCTGATAGCGTCAATCATGGAGGTGACGGCCGCTCCCGGAGCGTCGTAGGCGCTCGCGGTCTTGCGCAGGCTCAGGATTTCCGCCCCGCCTTCGCGCGTGCGTTTGACGATCTTGTCGATTTGTTCCTTCGACAGAAAATGTTCGATGGGAATGCCGTTGATGGTGGTGAAGCGTGTCATCGGCACCATGCTGTCGCCATGTCCGCCGAGCACCATGGCATTGACGTCCTTGACCGAGAAGCCGGTCTCCAGGGCCACGAAGCTCGCCATGCGCGCGGAATCGAGCACACCGGCCATGCCGAAGACATGACTGCGCTTGAAGCCCGAACGTTTCCACGCGGCGTAGGTCAGCACGTCCACCGGATTGGAAACGACCAGCAACATGGCCTTCGGCGCGTGTTTGAGTACTTCGTCCACGATGCCATAGAGAACCGCCAGATTGGTTTCCAGGACGTCGCTGCGCGACATCCCCGGTTTGCGCGGCACGCCCGCCGTAATGACCACCATCTCCGAACCGACCAAGTCCTTGAGATCATTCGAGCCGCTGAGCTTGGTGTCGAAGTCATAAATCGGCGAGGATTCCTGAATGTCGAGTGCCGCGCCCTGCGGCATGCCTTCCTTGATGTCAATCAGCATGACTTCGCGGCAGATCTCATGCTTGGCGAGGTTGTGCGCGGTGGATTCGCCCACGCGCCCGGCGCCGACGATGGTGATTTTCTTCATGGCCTGTCCTTGTGCATTACCGCCAGTATACCTGAGTGAGTTGCCGGCCCAAGCGGGCCGTCATGGACTCGGGTAATGCGGCGGATAACCGGCGCGCGCCACGCCCGAATCCACCGCCGCCCTGGCCACCGCTGGTGGGACGATTTTCATCAGACGCGAATCGAGTGGTTTGGGAATGATGTAATCCGGACCGTATTCCAATTGATCAAGGCCATAAGCGCGCAGAACTTCCGCGGGCACCGGTTCGTGCGCAAGAGCTGCCAGGGCCCGTACCGCGCCCACAAGCATGGGACGAGAGATGGAGCTCGCGTGCACATCGAGCGCGCCCCGGAAAACATAGGGGAAGACAAGGACGTTGTTCACTTGGTTGGGGTAGTCCGAGCGGCCCGTGGCCATGATGAGGTCGGTGCGCACGCTTTTCGCCAACTCGGGTCTGATTTCCGGGTCGGGATTGGCCAGCGCGAACACCACGGGTTTCGGTGCCATCGACGCCACCATTTCGGGCAAAACCATGTTAGGGGCCGAAACACCGATGAAGGCGTCCGCGTCCTGCATGGAATCGCTGAGTGTGCGCTTGTCGGTGACCTGGGCGTAGCGGCGCTTATATATATTGAGATCCGGGCGTCCGGGATGGACCACGCCCTGCCGGTCGAGCAGCACCATGAGCTCGCGCTTGGCGCCGAGCTCGACCAGCAGCTTCATCGTTGCCAGTCCCGCGGCGCCCGCTCCCTGCAGCACGATGCGCGCCTCGGGCAGACTTTTCCCCTGGAGCTCGAGTGCGTTCAGCAGGCCGGCGCAGACGATCACAGCGGTGGCGTGCTGGTCGTCGTGAAACACCGGGATGTCGAGGCGTGCGCGCAGCATCTCCTCGATCAGGAAACACTCGGGCGCGGCGATATCCTCGAGATTGATGCCGCCGAAGGTTGGCGCGATGTTGGCCACGGTGTTAATGAAGCTGTCGCGGTCGGGCGCCTCAATCTCGATGTCGAACACGTCGATGTTGGCGAAGCGCTTGAACAGCACCGCTTTGCCTTCCAGCACCGGCTTGCTCGCGAGCGCGCCGCGGTTGCCGAGACCGAGGATGGCGCTGCCATCGCTGACCACCGCCACCAGGTTGCCCTTGTTGGTGTAGCGATAGGCCGCCTCGGGATCCTTGGCGATCTCGCGCACCGGCTCGGCCACGCCCGGTGTGTAGGCGAGCGAGAGTTCCTGTTGGGTCTCGCAGGGCTTGGTGGGCACCACGGCAATCTTGCCCGGTGCGGGCTGCGAATGATAATCAAGCGCCGCTTGTTTTCTGTCTTGGGTCATAGATAGATTGTAGCCCGGCTCGCTATGTTTTCTTGCCCTGTCATCAGAAAGTGCCTATTCGATGAGCTTGATCAGTTCACCCGCCGCCGGTTCGCCATCTGGAAATTTCCCGTTGATCAGGCGCAGAATGGATTCGCTGTATTCGGTCAGAGGTGATTTTTTGGCGAAGCTGGCAAAGGTGTCACCCGGTCGTGCCCGTACCAGCCGCACGCGCTGACCTTCCGCCAGTATTTTTTCTGCCGGCTTGAGTGACCGCAGACTCGAGGCGGTGGCCAGAAAATCGGGATCAAAGCGCGTGAACGTGGAGTCTTCCTTGGTGGCCCCGAAGAACAGGTAGGCATTCGGACCGTAGTGAATGGCGGAGACGCGCGTCTCGCGCCGGCCAAAGGGTCCTGACATCCGTTCCGTGCCCGTGACCGAAGTCAGTTTCATCTCCGGGATGGGCTTGCCCTCGTATTTCGCGCTCAGCTTAACCTGACTCTTGAGCAGCGAATCGAGCGAAGCGGTGCTGTCCGCCGGCATGGCGCGTTTCTTTATCAGCATTAGTGCTTCTTTCTGGGGCGGCCAACTGGCGATGGCATCCGGGGAATTTTCGATATGCCAGCCTTCGGGAAAGGTCAATGTCAAATCGAGATCGCGATGATAAAAAATTCGGCCGTGACGTATGCCTTCCCTGGCCCCATCGCCGAACGCCAGCTTATCAATCCGCTTGAAATATTCCTCGCGTTTGATGCTGGGAGCCGAGACCGTTTTGAATTTATCCGCCTCTGCAACCACTTCCTGCAAACGTTTGTCGGCGCTGGGGTGACTGGCGAAGACACCGTGATAAATGCGCGCTGGGCGCTTTTCGGCTTCGGCGCGTTTTTTCTCAAATTCCTCCTGATTTTTGAGAATCCCGACGACCTCGATCATGGCCTGCGGGTCATAGCCCGTGCGCGCCAAGTACTGGGCGCCGAGGCGGTCGGATTCCAGCTCATGTTCGCGTCCGTAACCCGATAAAAACGCACTGCCAAAGACATTGAATAAATCCTGTGTTCCCTGTATCCCGGTGGCAGCCCCCAGGATGGCCCCCACCACGCCAGTGGCGGTCGCCGCGGAATGTTGACGCACCCCGTGACGCGCTGTGACATGGCCGATCTCGTGGCCCAGCACGGCGGCGAGGTCAGCCTCGGAATTGATGTAAGCAAGAATGCCGCGGGTGATGTAGATGTGGCCCCCCGGCAGTGCGAAGGCGTTGACCTCCGGGCTGTCGAGAACGGTGAAATGGTACTTGAGATGAGGACGGTGGCTTTGTGCTGCCAGTTTCTCGCCGATCCCCTGGACGTAGGCCTGGAGTGCCGGATTGGGGTAGACACTGTATTGTTTCTTGACCTTGCTGTCATAGCTGTTGCCGAGTTCGATTTCCTTGGCTTCGGTCATGAACACCAGATCCGGTGTGCCGGTGACAGGATTGGTGGCGCAGCCAGAAATGAAACCCCCTGCCGAGGCAGTCAGGAGCAGGGAGGGTAAAAGGCTTCTGAAAATACGGGTACGCATAGGCCCTCAAGGGACCCATGTTAGCATGGCCGGGTGGGCCACACGCAGGCGCAGCTTGTCGCGGGATTCCGTGAGCCAACCGCGCGCGATCACCTGGCGGCCGACCCATTCGGCGGGTTTTCCTTTGAAGTATTTTTTCCAATGATCGCGTGGCACGGTCAGGGTCACCTGCGGTGTAAGATCAAAATACATCAAATGGCGTCCCTGTCCGGTGCGCCGGATCCTGCCTTCGATGAGCTGAAATCCGGTGTCACGACGCGTCAAGTTGTGAGCCGGTTTCGGCACATAGGCAGGTTCACGCCACACGCCCCGGCCCGCTGCGCGCGCTTCGCTTTCGACGGCCAGGTTGGTTGAGAGTTTTTCCAGATTGGGTGGCACCGCGATCGTCCACGCGAGCCCCTCGCGCAACAATCGTTCGCCGGCATCGCTGCCATCCGCCAGTTGGACGCGCGCCAGCAAGCGGCCGTGATGGTCCTCGCGTTCCTGTTCGAATACGAGTGTCACGCGTTGTTGATGGACGAGTTCCACGAGCCGCGCGCGCGCCGCCCGGGCCAGAGGCTGGTCCGGCGCGCCGTCCTTTCCGGTTTCGGGGGTGTTGATGCCGATCAGGCGCACGTGCCGGCCGTCCGCCCGAACGACGGTGTCGCCGTCGATGACATGCCTGATCTGTTCGGTTTCCGAAACCGCGCAGGCGGTCGTGGCTAGCAGCGAACCAAACAAAACCGCCAGCGGGAGGCGCAGATTTCGGTGCCGAGGAAGCAAAAAGGCGCCCACCCGGAGCGCCCTTTTCAAACCGACCGTGACCACGGTGGTTATTTTTTCATGCCGTACTTTTGACGAAACTTCTCGACGCGCCCGCCGGTGTCCACCAGCTTTTGTTTGCCGGTGTAGAACGGATGGCATTGGGAACAGACTTCCACCTGCAGGTCGTGGTCGAGGGTGGAACGCGTCACGAACGTGTTCCCGCAGCTGCAGGTGACTGAGGTTTCCTTGTACTCGGGATGGATGCTTTCTTTCATGTCGTTGATCTCACTGGATTTCCGCCCGATGCCGCGCGGGGGACCTTGAAAGGGCGGGCATTCTAAGCGGAATCAAGGGCTTGGGCAAGCCGGGCGTTCAGCGCTTCATGGAGTCGAAGAATTCCCCGTTATTTTTGGTAGCGCGCAGCTTTTCCATCAGGAATTCCGAGGCCTCGAGTTCATCCATCTGGTGCAGAAGCTTCCTCAGGATCCAGATCTTTTGCAGCTCTTCCGGGACCAGCAACAGCTCTTCGCGGCGGGTGCCAGAACGATTGATGTTTATTGAGGGGTAGCTGCGTTTTTCCGCCAGGCGCCGGTCGAGATGAATTTCCATGTTGCCGGTGCCCTTAAACTCTTCGTAGATCACGTCGTCCATCTTGGAGCCGGTGTCGATCAGCGCAGTGGCAATAATCGTGAGGCTGCCGCCTTCCTCGATGTTGCGCGCGGCACCGAAAAATCTTTTGGGCCGCTGGAGCGCGTTGGCGTCGACACCACCCGTCAATACCTTGCCAGACGCCGGAACCACCGTGTTGTAAGCGCGGGCGAGGCGGGTGATGGAGTCGAGCAGGATGATGACATCTTTCTTGTGCTCGACCAGGCGTTTGGCCTTCTCGATCACCATCTCGGCCACCTGCACGTGGCGGCTGGCTGGTTCGTCGAAGGTGGACGAGATCACTTCGCCGCGCACCGAGCGCTGCATTTCCGTGACTTCCTCCGGGCGCTCGTCGATGAGCAACACGATGAGGAATACATCAGGGTGGTTTGCCGTAACAGCATGGGCAATGTTCTGGAGCATCACGGTCTTGCCCGCTTTGGGCGGCGACACCAGCAGGCCGCGCTGGCCGCGGCCGATGGGCGCGATCAGGTCGATCACGCGGGCCGTCAGGTTTTCCGTGGAGGCGTTGTCGCGCTCGAGGCGAAAGCGGTCGTCCGGATGCAGCGGTGTCAGGTTCTCGAACAGGACCTTGTTCTTGGCCTCGTCCGGATTCTGGAAATTGATTTCGTCGACTTTGAGGAGGGCGAAGTAGCGTTCGGATTCCTTCGGGGGGCGGATGTTGCCCTTGACGGTGTCGCCGGTGCGCAGATTAAACCGTCGGATCTGCGAGGGTGAGACATAGATGTCATCCGGTCCGGCGAGGTAGGAGGCGTCTGCCGAGCGTAAAAATCCGAAACCATCCTGCAGTATCTCGACAACGCCTTCGCCGATGATGTCCTCGCCCTTCTTGGCCTGGGCCTTCAAGATGGCGAAGATCAGATCCTGTTTTCGCAGGCGCCCGCCGCCTTCGACATCCAGGGCCGCGGCCATTTCGGCAAGCTCCGTCGCGGGCTTGCGCTTGAGCTCAGAGAGGTTCATCAAATTTGCGTTCATGTGGTCACCGCTTCCGGACGCACTGGGGGGCGCTACCGACCCGCCGTGAAGCCCAGGGAATGAATATTCAGGAGTTAGTTAAAAGCAGGAACTTCTTGGAATTGTTTTACTTCAAATTAAACATAGCACCAGTGAAGTCCCCCGTCCAGTCCCGAGGGCCGGTGCCGCCTTTTACAAGTTACCATCAATAAAAGCCGACAATTGCGATTTGGACACCGCCCCGACCTTGGTGGCCTCGACATTGCCGTTTTTGAACAGCATCAGGGTCGGGATACCGCGGATGCCATACTTCGGCGGCGTCTGCGGGTTTTCGTCGATGTTGAGCTTGGCGATTTTGAGCTTGCCCTTGTACTCATCGGCAATTTCCTGCAACACCGGGGCGATGATCTTGCAAGGCCCACACCACTCCGCCCAGTAATCCACCAGCACAGGCACTTCGGCCTTGAGCACTTCCGTCTCAAAGCTGTCATCGCTGATGTTCACAATGCCTTGACTCATTGTCGCATGCCTCCGTGTAACTCTACTTGAATGGAATTCGGCCGGACCGGCTGGCCGCGGGCTGAATGAATGGGTTAACGCCCCATAGTTTGGTCCAAATTTGACCTGAAATGCAAGTCGTCCCGATCTCGACCTTTAAATAAAGTGCCGCCGAGTAATCAAAGTAAATGTAGCCTTGCTGCGCTCGTCTAGCCATTAGTATATGCTTGACGCCCCGTTTTATGAGTGATGATCATCTTACCGAAAAGTCCTTCGCCGGACTGAACCTGCCCGAGCCCTTGCTGCGGGGTGTGCAGCAGGCCGGTTTCGTCCACTGCACGCCGATTCAAGCCGAGGCCCTGCCGCTGGCGCTTGAGGGGCTGGACGTGGCCGGCCAGGCTCAGACCGGCACCGGCAAGACCGCGGCGTTTCTGCTGGCGGCGTTCAACTATTTACTGATTCATCCGGCACCGGACCGAAAGCCGACCCAGCCGCGCGCCATCATGCTGGCGCCAACGCGCGAACTGGCGGTGCAGATCCACAAGGACGCCGAGGTGCTGGGCCAATACACCGGCTTTAAGCTCGGCCTCGTGTTCGGCGGTACCGGTTACGACACGCAGCGCAAGATGCTGGAGGAGGGCGTGGACGTGCTCATCGGTACGCCCGGCCGGATCATCGATTATTTCAAGCAGCATATTTTCGACCTGCATGCCGTGCAGGTCATGGTGCTGGACGAGGCCGACCGCATGTTCGACCTCGGGTTCATCAAGGACATCCGTTTCCTGCTGCGACGCATGCCGCCACCGGCCAAGCGACTGAGCATGCTGTTTTCGGCCACGCTCTCCTATCGCGTCACCGAGTTGGCCTACGAGCACATGAATAATCCGCAATTCGTGCGCATCGAGCCGGACAAGCGCACCGTCGACGGTGTGACACAATTGCTGTACCACACCGCCATCGAGGAAAAGCTGCCGCTGCTGGTGCACCTGTTGCAGCACCGGGACCCGACGCGTAGTTTGGTGTTCACCAACACCAAGGACATGGCCGAAAATATAGCCGCCACGCTCAAAGGCAATGGTCTCAATGCTGCCGTGCTCTCCGGCGATGTGCCGCAGACGAGCCGACTGCGCATCCTGCTGGACTTTACCGAAGGCCGGCTGCCGGTGCTGGTGGCGACCGATGTCGCCGCGCGCGGCCTGCATATCCCCGACGTATCGCACGTTTTCAACTACGACCTGCCGCAGAACGCCGAAGACTACGTGCACCGCATCGGGCGCACCGCGCGCGCCGGGGCCAGTGGGGACGCCGTGAGCTTCGCCTGCGAGCGCTTCGTGTTCAGCCTTCCCGAGATCGAGGACTATATCGGCCACAAGCTCCCGACCGCGCCGGTGACACCGGAGATGGTGCCGAAACTCGCGCCCCCGGCGAAACGCGAATACCATCCGCGCCACGGGGCGGAGCGTGGTCGTGGCGGCCGTCCGGAACGGGGACGCGGGCGTGGCCGCGAGCGCGGGGACCGGCGCCCGGAGCGTGAACGTCCGCGCGAGGCGGAGGTCCGACCTCAGGAAGCCGCGCGGCGGCCGGAGCGGCCTGCAGAGGCGCCATCGTCCACCCCGGCTGCCTCCAAGCCGGTGCCGAGCTCGAAGCGGCTGATCCGGCCGGGGCCGCGCCGCACTGGCGGTGACAAGCCGGTGATTGGTTAATTTTACTGACAAGAGGAGTTGTCCATGGCCCAGATCACTTATCCCGATGGAAAAGAACTTAAAGACCTAGCGGCGGTCCAGAGCCGGCTGGCGCGACTCGGCATCACCCTGCGCCACTGGCCGGCACCCGCGGACCCCCGCGCGCGCGAACTGATGCAACAAAAAAGCCTGAACGACGCCGAGAAGGAGGAACTGCTCGGCTTCGTCCAGAACCGTTTCGAGGAACTGAAACGGGAAATGGGTTACCAGACGCGCGACATGGTGGTGATCCACGAAGACATCCCCGGGCTGGCAGAGATGCTCGGGAAGTTCGACAAAATCCATACCCATTCGGACGACGAGGTGCGCTACATCTTGGACGGCACCGGTTACTTCGGTTTTGTCGATCCGGACGGAAAGCAGTTTTTATTGGAAGTCCGCGGCGGTGACTACATCAACGTCCCGGCCGACACCGAGCATTGGTTCGAGATGCGCGGCTGCACCCGCTGCAAGGCGGTACGTTACTTCATCGACACCTCGGGCTGGACACCGAACTATACCGGCCGCGCACGCGACTTCGCGCAAGCGACGACGACGGCCTGAGCTAAAATTCCCAGCGACGGGTAAAGCTAAGGCTTTTCCAAAACAGGCCAGCCGTTAGAAGTTATATCTCAGCGATACCGAAAGGACACTGGCGCGATACGAAGGCGGTATTTCACCCAGGCTCAGCACATTCGGGATCGTCCCGGGCGCCACGTTTTCGAGCATCCAGTTCTGCGTGCTGTAACGCTCGAACCAGTATGCCCCCTGTAACGACATATTGTCTTTCAAGCGGTAGGTCGCATAGAGCTTGAGGCTGTTCAGTCTTGATTCAAGATCGGGGAAGGCCGGGTCCGGTGCGCCGGTGGTGACAGAGACTTTCCCCACGGAGTTCGAGACGGTGTAGTCGGCCCCGACGTCCAGCTTGTTCTTGATCATGGCGTGTTTCACGCCGATGCCGAGGACATGGAAGGTATCCTTGTTGGCTCCCGTCCAATCCGGTGTGGCGAAAAGCTGGCTTCCCGCCTGGACTGACCTGATCTGTTCGATGTTCAGGAATAAGTGCGCGCTGGTTTGCTGCGTCAGCACCATGGAGATATCGCCACCGATGCTGAAATCTTCGCTTTTGGTCAAACCGATTGCCGAACTGGAATAATCGTCCTGGGAATAATCAAACCCCAATCCGACATTGACCGTGTCGCTGGCGGCAATATCGGCACGGAATCCGAGGCTGTCTCGCTCGCGATCGGCCACATTGTATTTCGTCATCAACGGATTATCGGGAGGGGTCAGGCCGGGAACCGTTTGATCACCTGATTTGTCTCGCTTGGCATGGGCGACCTTGAGTGTGAGATCGGTATTTTCCAAGGCCCGTGTAATGAATTTCGCCCAAAGGGTATTTTCGGTGGTTTCGTCGACTTGTTGATAGGTGCGCTCGATAGCTTCGTGATCGAACCCGACCGATGTTCTCATTTTTGTCGCGCGGCCGTAGTCCGCGCTCAGCTTGAGCTTGTTCTGCGTGAAACTGTAAGGCAGGTTGGTTCTCGGTGTGGCCACGAAAGTGTCGGTGTTCACCCAGTTATAGATCGCCTGCGGCGTCTGGTTGTCGTGATCGTTATAGGAATACACCGCATTCAACCGCAGCAGGTCTGAAAGCGCGGAAGTGACCTTGAAATTCGCATTGAGGGTTTTTACCTCGCCGTCCAGCGAAGATCTCGGCGGAATAAACGGAAAACCGGGCAGGGTGGCGTTCAGCGTGACCGGGACAAAAGTTTCATTTTGCTTCATGCGGCCGACGGCGATGTCAGCGGTGCCGCGCGTCTTGTCGTTGAATTGGTATCCCACCATGGCCAGAATCTGGTGAAACTCGTTCTCGGGAGGCAACGCGAGCTGACCGGCGGTTTCCCCGCCCGCCGCCGTGTAGGGATTTTGCCAGGTCAGTGACGCGATATCGTTCTTGAAGGTCGAGGCGTAATAGGCGATTTTTGTCTGCCATTTTTTACCCATGTAGGAAGCCGAAGCATCCAGTTGATCGGTCACGTAATCGATCGGCTGCACCAGCTGGGCCGCGTTGAAAAAGAATGAACCGGCAATCCGTTTCATCCCTTCGCGGGTGTCATGACGGACATTCACGGCATACTCCCATTGCGGCGCGGGAATCAGGGACACGCCCACGCCCAGGTTCTTCCTTTCTACTTCCAGATTGACGGGTAGCAGGCTGGCCGTCAGTGCCGTCATGCCCGCGGTGTTCGCCCCGGCCACCCAGCCGCCCGGCAGGGTCAGCGAGCCGCTGCCGCTGCCCAGAAAGGGCGTCTTGGCGCTGTCCGAGAGGAAATGCGGGATCTCATCGTATTCGAGATACATCTTGTACTTGCCTTGTCTTCCGCGTTCCGCCAGCAACGCGCGCGAATCCAGCCCCAGGTTTGAGGCATCGATATTCCAATAGTTTGCTTCCTTGTCACGGAAGCGTACCGTGGCATCACCAATAAAAAATCCACCCTTGTCGTTGAGTCCGGTGTATTCGCCGAATTTATACGAGTCTTTCGAGACATAGCCAAGACCCACGCCAACGGTCCCGCTCACGCCTTCCTCATTCGGGCAGGACTTGCATTCCCATTGTGAGGTATCTACCGCCGTCACGGCGGTGGCTTGCGCGGCGAGCAGGATAAACAGGATCATCTGCAGTGAATATTTCATGTTCACGTCCTGGTTCAAAGTTGCCTCGTCGTCTTCACGCTTTGTCTTGTCCATATTCATTTGTTTCCCGGCTTTCGCCCCCCCATGAAGCGGGCTAGCGCATCAGCTTGACCCCCGACGGGTGATTCGACCCGTGGACCTGTGAATGACAATTCGTACAACTTCCGGCGAGCAGGAAGCCCGAGGGACCGCTGCTGCCACCCGGCAGGGCGGCGCCCGTGCGCGCCACCGCGGGATGCCCGGCCGCGGAATGGCATTGCTGGCACAGCAACGGCGGGCTCTTCTTCAGCAAGGCCGAGTGCACCGACCCGTGTGGCGTATGACACAACGTGCAATCCTCCGTGACCGGCGCGTGCTCCCACAGCAACGGTCCGCGCTTGTCCGCGTGACAGGTGTAGCAAGTTTGATTCTTGGTCGGGTTGGCCAGTTGCGCGGTCGTGTTCGAACCATGTGGTTGATGGCAATCGCTGCAGGCCAACTGCCCGAAGCGCACAGGATGAACGGACGGCTTGAAGAAGTCAGCGCGGGTTTTCTGGTGGCAGGTGTAGCAAACCTCGGGCTGACTGGATTTGGCGAGCACCGGGTCGTGGGTGGCATGGACCTGGTGGCAACTGGCGCAGGCGAGATTGGCGCTCTCGTGGGTGCTCGCGTTCCAGCCGACGTGGGCATCCCCGCGATGGCAATCCAGGCAGACCTGGTTCTGCTGTTCGGGTGACCGCGGATTCAGCTTGTCGGGGGCCAGTCTGGATTTGGTTCCGAAGGTATTGATGGGTCCCAGTGTCGTCGCGTGTTTGGCGCCCGGGCCGTGACAGGCTTCGCATTGCAAGCCGGCAAACGGCGTGCGCGAATCCGCGCGCTGGGCATGCTTGGTCTTGAAGATTGAGAGCACCGGAAGCGTGGAATTCTCGCCGTGGCACTGCAGGCAGGTGTCAGCGCCCTTTTCGGAGTATTCCGGGCCTACCTTGACAGTCGCCGGAGGCGGCTCGGCTGTCAGCGAGGGCAGCACGACGGGAGATGACGGCGATTGAGCGAATGCGGCAGAGCTGGCCATCAATCCCGCCGAAAGGAAGAGAGCGGTAAAAAGTGTATGCCTGTTATTCATAGTTGTTTGTCCGATTGCCATGGTTCCTGAAGATTCTTTTTTGCATATCGGCCGCTACACCCCGCTGTGCTGTGAATCAGGTT
>JAOTWF010000033.1 GCA_029863005.1 Gammaproteobacteria bacterium
CCGGGCTGGCCACCGAGGTTCTGCATCCGGTGACCCTGCTCGCCCGGCAGCTGAAACCATAGCGCCTTCCTTGTGGTGCGAGCTTTACGGCGATATCGTTATACAGATGAGTGATCGCACCCCTAATGCCCTCGACCGCCTGGTGGGGCATCTCGATCAGGCGCTGCATACCGTCTTCGGGCCGGCGCCGATGCCGATGCGACCCAGCCCGGCAAAGGGCAAGGAAGAGGCCGGGCTGAAGCCAACGGAACGTGAATTATCGGGACGCCTGATGCGCATCAACCACGTGGGAGAAATCTGTGCCCAGGCCCTGTATCAGGGCCAGGCCACCACGGCCCGGCTGCCCGAAGTGCGTGGAAAAATGGATCAGGCGGCACAAGAGGAGAACGATCACCTCGCCTGGACCGAGGAACGCATTCGCGAGCTCGGCAGTCACACCAGTTATCTCAATCCGCTGTGGTATGCCGGTTCATTCGCCATCGGCGCGTTCGCGGGCCTCGTTGGCGATAAATGGAGTCTGGGATTTGTCGCGGAAACCGAAAAACAGGTAGTGAAACATCTTGAAAGTCATTTACAGCGGCTACCGACGGAGGATCTCAAAAGCCGGCAAATATTGGAACAGATGCGCGAGGACGAGGGCCGCCACGCCACGGTTGCCATCGAATCAGGGGGAGTCCCGTTGCCGGAACCCGTGCGGCAAGTGATGCGCTTCGCCTCGAAAATAATGACCCGCACGGCCTACTGGCTCTAAGCTATTTCCTTGCCGGTGGCGCGAGGTAAATCAGCTGCACGGTGTTGCCCGCCGGATCCCGGCAATAGAAACTGCGCGCGCCATCGCGGTGGGTTTTGGGTTCCTTTAGCATCGCCACGCCTTTTGATTTCAAGAAAGCGAACCATGTGTCCACGTCCCCGGCTTCATCGACCACAAAACCGATATGGTCGAGCCGCTGAGCTGATTCCGGGTCAATAACGGCGGCCGCACGATGCAGCGCCAGATTGTCTGAACCGCTGGTGAGATAAAGGTTGTCCGCATCCGGCCGCCACTGCACCCGCATGCCCAACAGTTCCGTGTAAAACCGCTCGCAGGCTTCGAGTTCCTTGACGTTCAGCGCCACATGACGCAGGCCCGCGGTGGCGGACGGCCGCATCAGAACCTGTCTCCTGCTTGTCGCATTTTCATTCCTGCTCCACGATTTCAAAATCGTGAGTGATCTTGGCGGTCTTGCCGAGCATGATGGAGGCGGAGCAATATTTTGTCGCGGAAAGCTCGATGGCGTGCTGGATTTTCTTGGCATCCAGGTTCTTTCCGGTGATGACAAAATGGATATGTATGTTCGTGAACACCTTGGGGTCGGTTTCAGCACGCGTGGCCTCCACTTCGGCAACACAACCTGATATTTCCTGACGAGATTTTCGCAGAATATGCATGACGTCAAAGGCGTTGCACCCGCCCATGCCGATCAGGACCAGCTCCATGGGCCGGGTACCCTTGTTCTGGCCACCGGCCTCCGGCGCACCGTCCATGATCACGGCGTGCCCGCTGTCGGACGAGCCGGAAAAACTGACATCTCCAGTCCACTTGATAGTCGCTTTCATGATTTCCTCACCCGCTGTGGCATCGAGACATTGAACAGTTCTGACATTTTTTCCCCCGGTTCGGCCGCCTTCATGAAGGCCTCGCCCACCAGAAAAGCTTGCACACCCTGTGCCCGCAGACGCGCGACTTCTTCCGGCGTATGTATTCCGCTTTCCGTGACAATCATGCAATCTTCCGGGATTTTCCAGAGCAATCCCAGAGTGGTTTCCACCGTAGTATGAAATGTCTTGAGGTCGCGGTTATTGATGCCGATCAAAGCCGGTTGGAGCGCTTGCGCACGCTCGAGTTCTGGCGCATCGTGCACCTCGACCAACACGTCGAGGCCAAGTTCCAGCGCCAGGGCATTCAATTCACGAATCCGGGTATCGTCCAAGGCCGCCACGATCAGGAGCACGGCGTCTGCGCCGATCGCGCGCGCCTCGTAAACCTGATAGGAATCCATGGTGAAATCCTTGCGCAATACCGGCAGCGCGCAGGCCTCGCGCGCCTGCTGCAGATGCGCATCGCTTCCCTGAAAAAAATCTCCATCCGTCAACACCGACAGGCAGGTGGCGCCATGGCGCTCGAAACTTTTGGCGATATCGGCTGGACGGAAATCCGCCCGTAACAGGCCTTTACTGGGGCTCGCCTTCTTGATTTCAGCGATGACGGCCGGTTGGCCGGTGCTGATCCGCTGCTGGATTGCCTGCAGAAAACCGCGTGGCGGCGATGTATCCCGAAGGCGCTTTTTCAACTCTGCCAAAGGCGTTCGACGCGATCGATCGGCAATTTCTTCGGCTTTGCGCGCCAGGATCTTCTTCAGAATGTCCGGCGGTGTGTTCATGGAGTGGCCAGTTTTTTACTCAGGGCAACCAGTTCATGCAGCTTCTTTTTTGTTGCGCCACTGGCGATCACCGACTGCGCGGCCTTGACGCCGGCGCCAAGATCAGGGGCCAATCCGGCGACATAAATCGCCGCCCCGGCATTCAGTGCCACGATATCGCGCGCCGGCCCAGGTTCGTTGTTCAGCACGGAATTAATCATCGCAAGGCTCTCGGCCGGGCTGTTGACGGCCAGTTTCGTGACGTCGTCGCGCTTTAGACCGAACAGTTCCGGTTGAATTGTGAACGCCCTGACCCTCCCCTGTTTCAGCTCTGCCGCGTGCGTGGGAGCACCGATGCTGATCTCATCCATGCCATCCTCGGCATGCACCACGAGCACGTGTTCACTGCCAAGTCGTTGCAACACCTCGGCCAATGGCTCGACCCACTCTTTCGAAAACACGCCCAAGACCTGGTGGGGGGCTTTGGCCGGGTTGGTCAGCGGCCCGAGCAGATTGAAAATCGTGCGCACGCCCATTTCGCGCCGCGGCCCGATCGCATGTTTCATCGCTCCGTGATGTTTGGGCGCGAACATGAAACCCACGCCCACTTCATTGACACACCGCGCGACTTGTTCTGGCGTCAGTTCCAAGCTCACGCCTGCCGCCTCCAGCACATCGGCGCTGCCTGATTTGCTCGAGACCGAGCGATTTCCGTGCTTGGCTACCTTGCCGCCGGCGGCGGCCACGACGAAGGCGGAAGCCGTCGAAATATTGAACGTGCTGGCGCCATCACCCCCAGTCCCACAGGTATCCACGAGATACGGACCGGTGACATTCACCGGCGTGGCGAGTTCACGCATGACTCCGGCGGCCGCCGCGATTTCTTCGACGGTTTCGCCTTTCATGCGCAGGCCGATGAGAAAGCCGCCGATCTGCGCCGGCGTGGCCTGTCCGGTCATGACCAGGCGCATGACCGCGCGCATGTCGTCACCGGACAGGTTGCGCCGCTCGATCACGGTGCGAATGGCGGATGGCATGTCCACGATCAGTTCGCCTGGCGGTGTTGGGTCAGAAAGTTTTTGAGCATATCGTGTCCGTGTTGCGTCAGGATGGACTCCGGATGGAACTGCACGCCCTCGACCGGCAGAGTCTTGTGGCGCACGCCCATGATCTCACCGTCGTCGGTCCGGGCGGTAACTTCCAGGACATCCGGAACGGTGTCGGGTTCGATCACCAGCGAATGATAGCGTGTCGCTTCGAACGGATTCGGCAAGCCGGCAAACACGCCTTTGTTTTCGTGCCGGATCATCGAGGTCTTGCCGTGCATCAGTTGCTTCGCCCGCACAATCTTTCCGCCATAGGCCTGGCCGATGCTCTGGTGCCCAAGACAGACCCCGAGAATAGGAAACTTGCCACCCAGTTTTTTTATGGTTTCCACCGAAATTCCCGCTTCGTTCGGTGTGCAGGGACCCGGGGATATAACTATGTAAGCCGGTCCGAGCTTCTCGATATCCGCTACCGTGATCTGATCGTTGCGTACCACATGCACATCCTCTCCTAGCTCGCCCAGATACTGCACAAGGTTGTAGGTGAAAGAATCGTAGTTGTCGATCATCAGTAACATGTTTTTATTTTTCGCGAGCATCCGGCGGCAATGGGTCTTGATTACGCTTCTCACCCTTTCGACCGTTGACGGCCCTGAATCCGAATTGTTGATACAAAATATCGGCGTAATATCCCAGCGTCAGAACAACAAAGAATAGGGCACGCAACACCCTTTTTGACCCCCTCAACCTGTTGATTCCTTTGAAGGCCTCGATGGAAAACCCGTGCTCTGCCAGAGTGCGCCGGATGCTGCGCTCCGTGAAAAACCGCAAATGCGTCCTGTCCATAATCCCCTGATCACGATACACCCACTCCTTGCGCAACAACAACTCACGCAGGCAATAGTAATAACGCATATTGGGAATTGAGGCGACCAGATAACCTCCTTCCCGCAGCTTGCCGCTGACTGACTCGAAAAAAGCGTCGTGATCCGGCAAGTGCTCGATGACATCGTTGCAGATGACGAGATCAAAATAATTTTCCGGCAGCTCCGGCTGCACGGCGTCATAAGTGCCAATCAAGACGCGGTGCAGACGCTGGCTGGCAATCTTGGTTGACGCTTCATGCATCTCGACACCCCAGATTTCACAGCCGGGCTTCAAACTCCCGGCAAAAGCCCCTTCGCCGCAACCGATCTCCAGCACATGCTGGTATTCGGCCGGGAGTAACGGCGCCATTTCCGGCCGGTGGCCACGATGATACCGGTCGTCTTTCACGCGGCGCCACCCGCTTTGATGGCGGATTGACTGAGGCCCTGGCTGGCCATGGACACAGCCCGGAAGATGGCGCGCGCCTTGTTCATGGTTTCGTTCCATTCATTGCGGGGCACGGAGTCGGCGACGATACCGGCACCGGCCTGAATGTAAAGTGTCCTGCCCTTGATCACCGCGGTGCGGATGGCGATGGCAGTGTCCATATTGCCGTTCCACCCGATGTAGCCGACCGCGCCGGAATAAATCCCTCGGCGCGTCGGTTCGAGTTCGTCGATGATTTCCATGGCGCGCACCTTGGGCGCCCCGCTCACCGTGCCGGCCGGGAAGGTGGCACGCAACACATCGATGGCGTTCATATCCGGTTTCAGTTCGCCCGTGACGTTGGACACAATATGCATGACATGCGAATAACGCTCAATGACCATTTGATCCGAGACCTTTACGCTTCCCACCTTCGCCACCCTACCGACGTCGTTTCGTCCCAGGTCCACCAGCATGATGTGTTCAGCACGCTCCTTGGGGTCGGCCAATAATTCTTTCTCCAGCGCCTGATCTTCGGCCTCCGTTTCGCCGCGCGGGCGCGTGCCGGCAATCGGGCGCACGGTCACGAGTCCGTCCTCCAGGCGCACCAGGATTTCCGGCGAGGAACCAACGACATGAAAATCTTTCAGGTCCATGAAATACATGTAGGGCGATGGATTGAGCGTGCGCAGCGCGCGGTAGAGGTCAAGCGGTGCCGCGTCAAACGGGATGGCCAAACGCTGCGACAGCACCACTTGCATGATATCGCCGGCGCGGATGTATTCGAGCGAGCGCGCGACGGCCTTCTCGAAACCCTGCTGCGTGAATCCCGAAACGAAATCGGTCTCCCCTACGGCCTTGCCATTCTCCGGGGCCATGGCCCGGGGGATGGACTCGCTCAGCCCGGCCACCAGCGCCTCCAGCCGCGCATTGGCCCGGGAGTAGGCATCGGCCATGGCGGGATTCACATGGATCACGACGTACAGTCGTCCCTGCAAATTGTCGAACACGATGACTTCGTCCGACACCGTCAACAGAATATCGGGTGCACCGATGACATCGGGCTTCGCCATTTGGCCCAGGCGAGGTTCCACGTAGCGGATGGTTTCGTAGCCGAAGTAGCCGACCAGTCCACCGGTGAATCGTGGTAAGCCATGAATCTCCGGCACGGTGTACTGCGCCCGGAACCGGTCCACGGCTTCCAACGGGTCGGGCGCGGTTTCGCGCTGAACCACCTTGCCGTCCTTCTCGACGATCACTTCATTGCCGGTGACGCGCAACTGCGTGCGCGCCGGCAGGCCGATGATGGAATAGCGCCCCCATTTTTCGCCGCCCTGAACCGATTCGAACAGATACGAATACGGCCCGCGCGCGAGCTTATGGTACACACTCAGGGGAGTATCGAGGTCGGCAAGGACCTCGCGCATCAGGGGGATGCGGTTGAAACCTTGAGAAGCGTATTTATCGAATTCTTTATTGCTTAGCGACATGTATCACCATGAGATCACCGGTTAAATGGTCGAACAACAACACGCGTGGCAGCCCAAGGCCACCACCCGCGCATGTCCGACCATTCATGTTTCCTGTGTCTCATGGGTGTCGTCTAGGTATAAAGCCGCAGATATTGCGGCACTTCGGTCAGTGAATCCACCACGGCATCGGGCAGGGACTGACGGATATCGTGGCCGTGATTATAGCCGTACGTCACGCAAATGACAGGCATGCCCGCCGAACGCGCGGCATGTACGTCGTTGCTCGAATCCCCGACCAGCACCCCATGCGCGGTGTCGATGTCAAAATGCCGGCAGGCATGCTGTAACGGCAGGGGATCGGGCTTCTGTTTCGGCAGGCTGTCCCCGGACAGCACCAGCTTGAAATACTTTTCCAGTTCGAGATTTTTCAGTAATGGAAGCGTAAAGGCCTCGGCCTTGTTGGTGATGCAGGCCAGCGAATAACCTTGGGCGGTCAGCTGTTCAAGCGCTTCGACCACGCCCGGATAAGGACGGCTCAGTTCCGACACCGCCTCGCCGTAATGCTGGCGGAACGGCCCCAGCGCCTGCTCGAACAGCTTGGGATCGGGCTCGGCCTGCATCTCACCGGTAAGCGCACGCTTCACGAAACGCGGCACACCGTTACCGATCCAGGTGCGGTAGTGTTTCTCGTCCCAGGCCATACGGCCGAGATCGGCCAGCATGCGATTCGCCGCCGCGGCCAGGTCCGGCACCGTGTCGATCAGGGTACCGTCGAGGTCGATCATGACCATCTTCACAGACAGTGGAAAGTTCGCCGCCTTGCGGACCGTAGACACTGTCATACCTTAGCCTTGGCGAGCTCATCGCGCATGGACTTCAAGACGGAGTTGTAGCGATTCTTGTCCCCGGGCTTGCCGGCGCTGAAAATGGCGGAACCGGCCACAAACGTGTCGGCGCCGGCCTCGGCGATCTCGCGAATGTTCTCCGCCTTCACGCCGCCGTCGATCTCGAGACGGATCGGACGCCCGCTGGCCTCGATCATTTTTCTCGCTTCACGCAGCTTGTCGAGCGAGGAACGGATAAAGCTTTGGCCGCCAAAACCCGGGTTCACGGACATCAATAGCACCATGTCCACCTTGTCCATGACATATTTTAGATAATCCAGCGGTGTCGCCGGATTGAACACCAGGCCCGACTTACATCCTGAATCGCGCACCAATTGAAGGCTACGGTCAATGTGCTCGGAGGCTTCGGGATGAAACGTGATGTAGGTCGCGCCGGCCTTGGCGAAATCAGGAATGATGCGGTCCACCGGCCGGACCATTAAATGCACATCGATGTCGGCTTTCACGCCGTGCTTGCGAAGCGCTTCGCAAATCAGCGGTCCGATAGTCAGGTTCGGGACGTAGTGGTTGTCCATGACGTCGAAATGAACGATATCCGCTCCGGAGGCAAGCACGTTAGTAACCTCTTCGCCAAGGCGGGCAAAATCGGCCGACAAAATGGATGGAGCAATTTTGTAATCTCGCATGGATTTAGCCTTACTTTTCGCAGAACTCGGACAATAATTTTTATTGAACAAAATCGGGCGCACGAGAGTGCGCCCGCCATATGCGGCACATGGATAACCCGCACCAGAAAACAACTTTACCTTATTGTCGAGAAGTTTTCAGCCGTTCTCTGATGACAATTCGTATATTCTCGACAGGCATTAATGAACGAACCTATACTCACACGAAATCCCCAATTTCAGATATGTCTTTAACCGTCCATAAAACAGTCAGGACATTATCGGGATCGCTCGTGTTCCTTCTGGCGGGTCAGGGTATCGCTTTTTCCGCACAGGAAACTGACCTGATCCAGAATCCCGACCCCGCCCATTTCAATATTTGCTTTAATCACGGCTGCCAGGGCCTGGCTGATGTGCGGCTCACACCGGAACAATGGGGGGAGATCCGCCAGCTGTTTGCGCCGAAATCCGTCTCACCGCAACAGGAGCGTGAGCGGATCGCGCAGGCAGTGGGGAAACTGGAAACCCTCGTGGGTCGGTTGACCGGCATCGACAACGATCGGGGCGGCAGTCTGGCCGGACTGTGGTTGAGAAACCAGATGGATTGTGTCGACGAATCAACCAACACGCACCATTATCTTGTGATGCTGTATAACGATGGACTGCTCAAATATCACGAACCCGTTGACATCGCGAGAAGGTTCCGCCCTTACCTCTATCAGCATTATTCGGCCGTAATAAAAGAGACCGTCACGCAAAAGCTTTATGCCGTGGATTCCTGGTTTCTGGACAACGGGAAACCGCCCATTATTCTTCCCTTGAGTCTATGGAAACAAGGCTGGACAACCGGTGATGAAATACCAAATGAAAAGAAGAAAAGTCGGGCCAGAAACGCCGGTTTTCCTTAAGCGCGTTTTGTCAATAACCAACGGCTGACATTGCGTACGCTCTTGCCGATGAAACGCGCTGTCCGCTCCAGCCAGGTCTTGCGATCACGGGTGAGGAAATATTTTTCTGCGTCTGTGAGCAGTTCCGGTGCGTGGCTTTTCTTGAGTCGCGCGACGGCCACCCGGTCCGCCTCGCAGAATTTGGCGTACATCCACCGGGCCGCGAAATTCCAGGGGCGCGGCCGCCGAAAATGTGCGGTGAAATCCACCGCGTGCGGCTCGCCGTCGGCGCCAACCAGGATATTGCCCTGGCTGCGTAGATCGCAATGCGCCACGCCGAATTCATGCAAACGATCCACCAGTCGGTAAAACCGTTCGAAGAATTGCGGCGGGAGGCCACCCGGTGGCACTTGGCGGGCGCTGGTTCCGGGGATGTATTCCAGCAACAACGCGTCGCGATTCACCCGCCGCAGCAGGCGCGGGACACCGCGCGCGCCTTCGAGTTGTTTGAGCGCACGTGCCTCGCGTCGCGCTGAAAGCGGGCCCACGACGCGCCGGAACCAGGGATCGGACTGACTGAAATCCTTCAGCACCGCTTCCTCACCGTTTAGCTTGATCAACATCACTTCGGGACGGGAACCTCCGCCTTGCCGGAAGGTTTTCGTCGCGCGGGCACGCAGTTCCTGCAGTGAAAGGTCTTGTAGCGATGTCATGTCACAAAGAATATTATGATCAACCCAAGATGCTTATACGATTATACGGGAGTCATCATGCCGGTTGCTATCACGCTTCATATTCTGTCCACGGTGGTGTGGGTCGGCGGCATGTTTTTCGCTTATATGGCGCTTCGACCCGTCGCCGCGAGCCTGCTGGAACCGCCGCTGCGACTGCCATTGTGGTCAAAGACCTTTGCGCGCTTTTTCCCCTGGGTTTGGATAGCGGTGATTCTGCTGCCAGCGAGCGGTTACTGGATGATCTTCGAGACCTTCGAGGGCATGCAGAATGTCGGCCTGCACGTCCATATCATGCAGACCATCGGGATTGCCATGATTGCCATCTTTCTCCATGTGTTTTTTGCGCCCTACCAACGAATGAACCGTGCCATCGCCACGGATGATTTCCCGGCCGCTGGGAAACAACTCGCGATCATCCGTCGGCTCATCGGCATTAATCTGATCCTGGGCTTGATCACCATTGTATTCGCCACGGGGGGCGGCTATTGGCTGAGCAACGTCCGTCCCTTCTGAATTCCGCTGCTGTCCTGAATCCGTCTTCTGCAAAAACACCAGTTTCTTGATCTCAATAGGATAATTTGCGTGTCAACGCCTTCCCCGGCTTGAACGTTAGAACAAGGACAGGCGTGAGGAACTTGGCTCTAAACGTCGAGAATTATTCCTTCACGTTATCGTCAACCAACCCGAATCGAGGGGACATACGTCATGTTAAAACTGAAACTTGCCGCCGTGGGTACTTTACTCGCGCTCTGCGCCATTCCAGCCACTTATGCCGCCGACCCAGTGAGCCCCGGAGAAATCCGTGGAGACATAAAAGAGATCGTTCAGGATCGCCGGGAAATCCGCGATGACAAGCGCGAAATCCACCAAGACGTCCGTGAACGCAACCAGGACCGGCGCGAACTGCGGCGTGAAGTCCGAGAAGGCGACAAGGAAGGTGCACGCGAAGCGAGGCGCGAACTGCGCAGGGATAATACCGAACTGCGCGGTGACCATCGGGAGCTGCATCAGGACAAAAGAGAACTGCATCGGGACAAACGCGAACTGCGTCAGGATCTCCGCCAGGTGCACCGCGCCAGGCGTTCGTAGATATCAGTTGGCATAACAATAAACGGGGCCCCAGGCCCCGTTTTTTTTGCACCCGGTTCTTATCAGGCCATCAGTGTCCCGCGATACGCGCCCTCTGGCAATGAATTCGTATTCACCGGATCTTGGCGGTGTCGATGGCCGCATCCAGGGGTTAGTCCACCGGCAGATTGGCGCTAACCCTAGTGCCCTTCGGATGACAGAGACATAAAAGGCCGGCGTAAAAGCGCCGGCCCTTTTTTGAATTTTGATGGTTTATTATTGCGAGCAGGGCACTTTCGAAAAGTAAACGGCCACTTGTTTGATAATATCATTGGAAAGTAGTTTTGTTGTTGCATGCATGATCGGTTGAGGGCGCCGGCCGTCCTGGAATTCCAAGAGCTGCGCCTCGAGATACTCGGCGTTCTGCCCACAAAGTTTGGGAATGAGGCCCTGCACCGGGGCGCATCCCTTGGGGCCATGACACTGTTCGCAGGAAGCTGTTTTATCTCCACCCGGACGGGCGATTTTTTCTGCATGGACGGCCGAAACCCCCATCAGAAAAAGAGCGGCAAACGAGGTTAAGAGGATGACATTTTTGAATCGCTGCACTTGAGTGATCTCCTATCTGAGTTATACAAGAGTGCTGAACAATAGTTTGCACCTCATTGGATCAAAAGAAAATACTTTCTAACATCCTTTTTCGGGACGTTCGAATCTGGCTGCACGGCCAGAACCTTGTGTCGCATTTACAATCAAGCAAAACCCCCGGGGCTCCGATTTTCCGACACCGGTGTGGCCGTTCTCGCTGAGGCTCGTATAACGCTGATCAATGTCACCAACAGGTGGGACGGTCGTTTGATCATCCTCATCGTCGGTTGTGGAGGCAAGGGTAACGGACTCGGGCGCGTGTTGTAACAAGAAAACTGCCGTGCTGATGGACATCAGGTTGGCGTCTTGTCGGAGGGATTTTACTTGATGCGAATCCCGTGCACGGGTAGCACGTACGCCATCCCCGCGTGCGCCATCATTCTGACCGTTCGGAATTCACAGTGGAGAAGGGGGCCCGGAAATCCGGACACGGGCCCCATCGGCGAACCAACCCGCGGGCGAGGTGCGTCGCCTGGCAGCGGTGCACCTCGCCTGCATTTAAAGAAGTCTGACTCGGAGAGCCGCTCTACTTGATTTGAGTCACCATGTAATCGACCGCAGCCTTGACTTCTGCGTCAGACTTCGCGCCACCCTTGGGCGGCATGGCTCCCTTGCCTTTGATAACCGAGGCGGTCAGTGCCGCATTACCCTGCTTGAGCAGCGGCTCCCACTTCGCCTTCTCGCCCGTCAATTTCGGGGACATCACCTTGTGGCAACCGGCGCAGGCTTTGTCGAACACCGCTTTGCCGTCAGCACCGGCGCCTGCGGATGCCTGGCCAACGATGAGCAGCGCTGCAAAACTTGTAATCGTGATTACCGCGAGTTTCATGTATATCTCCTTTCAAGTTAAGTGCAACCCATGGCTTGCCTCGGCTCAGATAATTCGATGTTCAGAACGAGCAAGCCGCCAGGCGTGCGATCTCCGGTATTCACTTGACCACAAACGACTTCGCGCATTCCGGGTTCGCAAAAAAAGGCTATCACGGGAATGAGCCAGCAATTTGACGCAGATCAATCTTTGGCTCCGGATTGTCCGGCTTGCGGTCACTCGACGGTGTGAGTGTCCCGGCCCATTCTTTCGATGACCGCTGCAGGCGTCGGGGAGAACCACATCTGATACATGGACACCACCCACATAAAGGCAAAACACAAGCCCATGATCCCGCCAGAAATAATCACGACCCATCCGAACCAGGCAGTCACCTTGGTGATATACCAGGCGCTGATGTCCAGAAAGATGCCAACAAAGGGTGTGGCGACAATGGCGGCTTTGAGCCACACCGGTCGCACATAAGCATGGCTAAAGATCGTCCCCACGACAAAAAAGACGAAGGTGAGCCCAAACAGATGAATGTGCGACACGCGAACCAGCGTGAATATATCTGTGCCGGTATCGACTTCGGTCACTTTTTTGAGGTTATCGTAGCCGGCCAGATTGGCAAGGTGCGGATTGCTGCCGTCGTGGCAGGTCAAGCAGCGCTTTTCCAATACCGGCTTGATCTCCTTCTCGTAGCTGTTGCGGTTGGCGCCTTCCTGCACCCACTTGACGAGGGGGCCGATTTCGTCGCGCGGCAACATGGTGGACATCGGTCCGCGCAGGGCCGCTTCCAGACGTGAGCCCTGTCCGCTACCACGGTAGGCGAGGACGATATCCTGGTAGGACAGCATACTCGGATCCCCATCCCGCCCGGCGTAGGTATGATACACATAGATCAAGGCGAACATGTAACCGCAGCCGAGAATGATGAGCGAGCATGTATACAGCACGCGCAGGCTAAGAGGCAATTCCGAATAGTGGTAAAAAAGCCTATGCAGCGGTAAGGTGCTCATGGTCCATTCCTCATTATTTTATCGCCCGATTCACTTGTCCTACGGTATCACGAACACGACGGACCGTGGCTTCTGTCGCGCGTAGTGGGCCGCGAGGTCCGCGATGTCCACATCCCCCAGCACGTCGGACATGGCCGCCATGGGAGGGCTCTTGCGCGTGCGCATCTTGTAATCATGCAACACCTTTTCGAGATAATCTGCGCGCTGCCCCGCCAGGGCCGGTGAAAGGGGGTCGGTGCTGTTGCCGTTGATGCCGTGACAGCGATCGCACTTCTGCGCCCACTCGGCGGTCGTGAGAGGCTTGCGTACATTCGGCGGCTTCGGCGTCTGTTCCGCGTAGAACGCCGCCAGGTCATTGATCGTGGCGTCATCGAGCGCGGATGCCGGACCCGTCATCGTCTCATCTTTCCGTGACCCGTCCTTGTAGGCCTTGGTCGCAGTCACAAGGTATTGCGCGTCCTGGCCGGCGAGGCTCGGGGTGGCGGGATTTCCGCTGACGCCCTGGTTGCCGTGACACCCGGCGCAGGCAGCGGCCGCAGATTCACCCGACTTCGGTTTTCCGTTGATGGGCGGTGTCTGCGCGCGGTCAGGCTTCTGCAGCGCATAGAAATGCGCAATGTTCTCCAGGTCCACATCACTCTTGGACATGAGCAGTGACTTCATGATGTCGTGTTTGCGTTGATCGGTTTTGTAGGCCTTCATGGCCGCGACGAGATATTTCGGATGGAGCCCGACGAGGCTCGGCATGCCGGGAATTTTACTGATGCCGCCCTCGCCGTGACACCCCGAGCAGCCCGCGGCGGCGACCTTGCCGGCCTGGACCGGGTCAGGCTTCTTGGCGGAGGCGGATTTCACGCCGGTGGCGACGGCAGGCGCGGGTTCGAGGCTGGCATAGTAGGCCGCTACCTGGACCAGTGCGTCGTCGCTCAAGTATTTGACGGCGCCATCCATGGCCTTTTCGCCACGCACACCCGTCTGGTACGCCCGCAGTTCGTGATGGAGATACGCCGGGCGTTGGCCAGCAATATGTGGAATACCTTTGGTCTTGCTGATGCCGTCCATGCCGTGACAGCGGGCGCATGAGGCTTCGGCGATGCGTTTGCCTTCTGCCACCTCCAGGGCCGTGGCTCTCACCGCCCGGAGGTCGCCGTTTTTGCCGGGCGCCACGGTCACGGGTTGATCTTTCTTGCTCGAGGAAAAATTCACAATGGCCACGATCGCGGCAATCATGACCACGAATGCAACCCAGTAAACTTTACGCACGCGTCGTTTCATGGATGATGGCCTGAAATGGCGGTATTACTTATTTCGACGGCTGATTGGCATAGTAAGACGCGATACTCTCGATGATGGAGTCGCTATACGGCAGGCTCATCTTGTGCATCGTGGTGCTTTCGCGTTTATCGTCGCGATACGCCCTCAAGGCCATGATGAGATAGTCCCGATCCTGCCCATTGATTTTCGGGACCGTCATCGCCGGGTTGTCGATCTTAACGCTGTGGCAACGTTCGCATTTTTCGGTCAGGTCCTGAACGATCGTCTCCCCCTTCTCGGCGGGTTTGGACTTCTGGATCGCGTAGAAAGCGGCGATGTTCTGGATGTCCTTGTCGCTGAGACCGGTGATGTAAAGTCGCATGCTTTCCCGCTTGCGGGTCGTGCGGTAGGCCTTGATGGCATCCACCAGATAGCTGGGATCCTGGCCGGCCAGACTGGGTGTCGCGGAGTCGGTGCTCACACCGTGGGAACCATGGCAACCGCCACACACGGCGCTCAGCGGTTCACCCGCTGCCGGATCGCCAAAGGACGGCGTCGGATGGGGCACACGGGTCTGAGATGCGAAGTACAGTGCCAGATTCTCCATATCGAGCTTGCCCAAGCCGGGCAACATCGTATGCATCGGAGACTTCTTGCGTTCCCGGTCCAGATACTCATGAAGAGCCACGACAAAATAGCGGGGCTGCTGGCCGGCGAGACTGGGGATGCCGGGTGTCTTGCTGTTCCCGTCCGCGCCATGACATTTGGCGCAGGCGGCCGAGAGCTTTTTGCCTTTTTCATAGGGCGATTCCAGTTGAGCGTCCTTCACCGGGGCACTCGCGACCGGCGACAGACCGGCGTAGTACGCGGCGACATTTCGCGCATCCGCATCACTCATGTGTTCCGCCATGTCCTTGAGGGCCGCGTGAGTGCGGTGTCCATTCTTGTAGGCCATTAATGCAGCGAGCAGATAACTCTCCCGTTGCCCCGCGAGATGCGGAATGGCCGGTGCGGCGCTCTTGCCGTCCAGTCCATGACAGCCAGTGCATTTCTGCTCGATGAAAGTTTTACCCGCACTCAGGTCTGCCACCGCCACCTTTTCGGATTTGGATGGCGTGGTTGAATCCTTTTTATCCGAGCAGCCAAGCAGGACCACCGACAATACGATAACCAGCAGAATGTGTTTCATAAGAAAAAAGCCTCGCTCAAATATCTTGAGTCATCCAGACCAACAAGATGTTATTCCAGATAATACATGGGAACAAAATCAATTTCATTTCACGATCACTTACCCGTTCGCGGTCATGCTCCCCATGAACCCGATCAACACCAGGGCCAGGAGTATGAGGCCGATAACGATCAGCGTGATTCCCAATATCCGGGAACCCAGGGTCATGGGCCGCGACGGTGCATCCACCAGATATTTCTCGAGTTCCCCGGAGGCCACCAGGCGGTTGTATTCCAGGGTGTGCTCGCGCTTGAACTCTTCCAGCGACACCGCGCCGGTGAACATCACGAGATCCGGCGGCGGATGCTTGTCTGGCCGGAAATGGTTATTGAAGAAATGCACCGTAAACAGGAACACCGCGGCCAGGATCGCCTCTTCCCCGTGTACCAGCGTGGCGACGTTAAAGGCCCACCCGGGCAGAAGGGAGGCGGTCAGGTTCGGGAACCACAACATGAAACCGCTCCCGCCGATGATGGCCATGCCCCAGAACACCGCCCAGTAGTCGAATTTCTCCCAGTACGTCCAGCGGTCAAAGGCCGGTCGCGGTCCGTGCCCGAAAAACCATTTAAACATGGCGATAAAATCCCTGAAATCCTGCCAGCTCGGCACCAGTGAATTGGGTCCGAACCATTGAAAGGTTTTCCAGTTTATGCGGAATCCAAGATAAACGAGATGCGCAAAAAATATTCCCAGCATGATCGTGGCACTGGTTCGGTGCACGATAGCCGTTATTTTGGGGCTGCCGAAGGCATTGATGATGGCTTTCGCCCACGCTGCTTCGGCGAACAACACCGCCATGCCGGTCAAGACCAGCATCATGACGCTGATGGCAAACACAAGATGGGCAAGCCGCCAGAGAGGCCGGAAACGCTGGAAATGTTTGCCTTGCTCTGGCAGCAATTCATCCGTCACGACGTGCGGCCGGCTCTTGCGCTGCGCGCGCTCCCTGTACTCGCGGTAAAACCACAGGGCTGAATGTGTCCAGAAGAAAGCAAACACGCCAAACAACAAAGCGATCATGAATTTTGACGCAATCCACATAAAGGGATAACGATCATAGTCGCGAGTATTTCCATGCGGCTCAAACGTAACAAACCCTGCGGTCGCGCCCACATGGCATTTCTGGCAGGTATTCAGGCGGTTATCCGGATGCACCGTCGATTTTGGATCATGCGTCCGCTGAATGCCGTGGTTTCCATGGCAATCGAAGCACTTGGCGGTGTAGGCAAAGCCCAGCGTCTGGACCTGGCCATGGTAGGTCCCCGTGTAGGACTTGTAACTCTCCTTATGACAGTTCCCGCAGTTCTTGGTAATCACCAGCCTGATCGAAGCCATTTCCGGGCTATCGATGTCATGGGTGGTGTGGCAATCCGAGCAGATGGCCGCTTTCGGATTGTGCTTCCAAATGACCTCATCACCATGCACTGATTTTACGTACTCTTCTCGTTCCTTGCTGTGGCACTTACCGCAGATATTGGGAATGTCGAGGCGCCACTCCGCCCGGACCGTACTGCCTACCGGGTACACGTAATGCGCATCGTGACAGTTGTAGCAGGTGGCGTTGGTGCGCGACTGGTCTTCCCTGTTCGGCCGCGCATGAATGGAATGCATATACTTATCGATCTGCTTTACCACCGCCCCCAGTTTCGCGAACTCCTGGGTCTTGTTCTCTTTCTGAGCGGTTTCCCATAATGTCTCGTGGCACTGCACGCAACTGACCTTGTGCTTTCCGATATTCTGGTGCGGAATTTCGTTAATGTCCTTATGACACTCGACGCAAGCGCGCTTTCCATGCACGCTTTTTCCAAACTTGTCCTTGTTCACGTGCAGCGGGCGCGGTTTCCCGTCCGCGCCCGGCATGGCGAATCCCTCGTTTCCGTGACAGCCGAGGCACATGGCGTTTTCCGGCCGCTCGGCGGCTTGCGTGGCATTGGATTCCGCAGCTTGGGCCGCTGCCCCCCCGAGGCTCCATGCGCTCGCGAGGCATACCAAGCCCACCATGATCCACGTGACAAGTCCTGAACTTCGCATAGTCATCGATTTCCCTGGTTGTCGAACGGCATCCCCGTCCTGTCCTGAATACGATGACCTCATTATATATATACTCTGACGCTTATTTCAGCTTGGTGGCCTGGATGTCCGCCTTGGCACCGATCCCGAGCGTCTTGACGAATGAGACGTGGTGACCGCGGGTGGTGATGTTGTCATCGTGCACGGCGAAGCCAACATTGTATACGCCACCCACCTTTAATGCCTTGTCGTCATCGTTGGTGAGATTCAGCGGACGCACCAGCACGACGGTCCACATGCCATTTTTCCAGCTGCCGACGGCGTTGTTGTCCGCGGCCGACCCCTTCGCGTCCTCACGGCTGGTGATGTAGTCAGGAATCATGTCGCCTTCCTTCCAGCCCGCTTTGGGGTCGAACGGCACGGCGTTCTGCTCACGGATCAGGAAATGCTCACCCTGGCGCAACTTGTCTGCCGTGATTGACTTATATCCCACCCTCTTCTCGTCCCACATGAACTTGGGCATATGGGTTTCCTTGTCGGCATTGCCACCGAACATGTTCTTGCCATCGTCGGAGTTCCGATACTCGAGCACATAGCCGTCGTCGGCCATGCCAACCGGATTGCTGCGGTGCGCGCGCCACTGCATGAGATCGACGAAGCCACCGGCCGCCTTGAGCTTGGCAATCTCGTCGAGCGATTTGCCCGTCTTCCAGTCCGACGGGTTGTCGCGTGATGCAGGCAAGTATTTGCGCACATCCTTCTTTTTGATCGCCGCAAGCAGCGCGTTGGCGGCGGCGTCATCCTTGCTCGCCACCTTTTGCATGTCGCGCTCGCCATCATGGCAGGTCAGCCAGCAACCTTGCTGCGCGAACCCCGGCACCTTGCCATCATCAATCATGATCGTCATGCGATCTTCGTAGATGCCGGGTTGCGTTCCGTCCTGCACCACCTTGTCGAGCTTGGGATAGCCGTAGACCTTCCATTCCTTGCCGTCGAAGCGCAGGTATTGGTGCTCGGAACCCGGGAATGGATTCAGGGTCTTCCACTGGAAGCGGAAGAAGGCGTTCTGGGTGTCATACGCCACCTGGACCTTGAGATCGATCGAGCCGTTCTTGCCCTTGACCGGCATCGGCTCGAGTGGACCGGCCTTGACCAATTTGTTACCCATGGCCTTTTCCTTCCCCGCATGGCACATGATGCAGGCGGTGTTCGTTTTTACCAAGGCCGCGCCCGGATGAGTGCTGCCGCGTACCCACTCGTACGACGACTGGCCAGGATAGAACAGCGTTACCGTGCTGGTGGGAACTTTCGCCCAGTCAATCTTATCCACACTCGCGGCTAAGGCTGACCCAGACGCCAACGCGGTGATACCTACGAGTAGTACTGTGGACTTTTTCATGATCATCTCCTTAACTTCAAAGTTCATCATCGAATCGGTATCGCAGCTTCCTTGTTCGTCAGTGCGATTTTACAACCTTCGATGTGTGTATATTTTATGGAGAATGCGGGAAACGGAGGTATGATCCACATCAACCGTCAAAATTGCGCTTCCATCCCAACCTGCCAAATTGCCGGGAATACGCTTGGCAGTCCTTGATTTCAATCAAACTTGCGGCCGTCAACTCGTGATGGAGGGGATTTGGCCCTGAGCTTGGCGCCCGTGCGATAACCACGGCGGTAACAGGCGCGTCAGGCCCCAAAGCACGAAGAAAGGGAGTGTGAAAACGATCACGACAGCCGAGATACCCTCGCGATCAAAGATGGGCGGAGTATAGGACAGCAGGCCTTGCATGGTCTTTGAAAGCTCTTGGCCGCCAATCACCACGTTCCAGCGCATGGCAAATACGGCGACCAGCACCAATACCGCCGAAACCGTCACGCCGATGATCAGCTGTTTGTCTTGCGTGCCGCGCCAGATGACGTACGTCAGGATAAAAAACGCCGCCACGGAGCCCCCCAATTGGAGCACCCAGACGCCGAACCATATCGGTCCCGCGATCAGCGCCATGACGGTCTCGATCCCCTCCCGGCCCTTGTAGACGATGTTGGCGAACTCGAGAAATTCCAGTACCACGGCAAATATGAGGAAGCCCCACAGCAGGTATGCCAGTCCCTTCATGCAGTCTCTGTCGATGACCGTTTTGCGGAATCGGGACGTCACCACATAAAGAAGAATCAGGATGGCGATGCCCGAGATGATCGCAGACACCAGAAAGATGGCCGGCATCAGATCCGATCCCCACCACTCCCGCGACTTCAGGGAACCGAACACAAACCCGACGTAGCCGTGCAGCCCATGGGCGCCGGCAATGCCGATAATGGCGAGCGCCTTGAGCCACTTGGCGTCATAGGCGCGCGTCGTTTCAGAGATTTCATCGGACCCCAGGGTGAGCGCCCGGTAGAAACGCCTCAGCAAGCCTTTCTGGTTCTGCGCCATGGCGACGATATCCTCGCGGAAGGCAAACCAGATTTCGAGCGTCACCAGGATCACATAGAACGCCGCGAAAAAGCCGAATGCCGCAAAGGCCGACGTCAGGTGTGGCGTTAATATCACATTCAAGGCCCGCTCGGGATGCCCCAGGTGCAGGAGCAAAGGCAGAGGCACGATGAGCATGAAGGCCAGTGAGGTCAGCAGAGCAAAACGGGCGACCGGCTTGAATCGCGGCACGCCGAACACGTGGTAAAACGTGGCGACCGTAAACGAGCCCGCGACGAGGCCGGTGATGTAGGGGTAAATGACGATCAGTATCCCCCA
The DNA here is from genome assembly GCA_029863005.1 of Gammaproteobacteria bacterium. Taxonomy (GTDB): domain Bacteria; phylum Pseudomonadota; class Gammaproteobacteria; order Acidiferrobacterales; family Sulfurifustaceae; genus Sulfuricaulis. The sequence goes on from JAOTWF010000033.1 coordinate 20,135, forward strand.
CGGGATGATGGTCTCGTTGGGATAAACGTAGCCTGTATAAGGAGCAGCGTGAACCAGGGCCTCCATCACATCACCTCCTTGTCCAGCCCGATGTAAAAGACGTTTGGCGAAGTGCCCATCTCGGGTTTCAGGACCCGAGTCCGGTTTTCACGGATGAACTTGCTGATCACGCTCTCGGGATCATTTTGATCCCCGAAGAGGCGCGCGTTCGTGGGGCAGACCTCCACGCACGCCGGCTGGAGCCCCCGGGTGATGCGGTGGTAACACCAGGTGCACTTGTCCGTCACCCCGTGCGCATGGTTGAACAACCGCACGCCGTACGGGCAGGCCTGGACGCAGTACTGGCAACCAATGCAGTAGTCGTGATCGATGAGCACCACGCCGTCCGGCGTACGAAAGGTGGCGCCCACCGGGCAGACCTGGACGCACGGCGGGTGCTCGCACTGGTTGCAGAGTTTCGGCACGAAGAAAGCCTTGTCAATCTTCGCGTCCTGATAGCGGTTATCGAAACGAAACTCTGTTTCCGAACCCGACGCGGCGATGTTTCCCGGATCCGACTGGCTGTCTACCTGCGGTTTCCTCTCTCCCTTGAGATAGACATAGCGCTCCACCCAGGTGCGAAAGTGATGTGCGTCTCGCACCACGCCGTTTTCGGTCTTGCACGCCTCAACGCAACGCAAACACCCGATGCAGCGGGTCGCATCCACGCCGAAACCCCAACGGTGCTTGGTCCAGTCGTAGTTGGTCCCGGCCAAAGCGGGGATGGCGGCCGCCAGACCCCGCCGTCCCATGAGTCCTACGGAGAAAAGCGCAGCGCCGGCAAAAACCATGGCCCTGCCGAGGAGCCGCATAAAACGGCGTCGGCCCGGCTGATGCTTGCTGATTTTCCACTTCATGGGGCGGCTCCTTCAGCAGCGGCAGAGATTATGGGAAGCGCGTTCACAAGGTTCATTTGCATTTCAAGCCGGCGTAATAGGCCGCCAGTTGTCCGATCTCGGCATCATTCAAACCCTTCACCAGTCCGGCCATCATGGGATCCTGGCGCGCACCCGTTTGATAGGCCTTGAGCGCGTTGACCAGATAAGTCTCCTGCAGCCCGGCAAGGCTTGGCCACGCGGGATTACTGCTCACGCCCTCGGCGCCATGGCAGGCGACACACGCCGCCGCCTTCGCCTTGCCGGCGGATACAACCGACGCGGCAGCACTTGTGCCCGCGGATTGGCAACGCAGTCCCGCGTAAAAAGCGGCGAGTTCAGTCATATCCGCCTCGCTTAAATCCTTTGCCAGATTGGTCATCATGGGATCGCGGCGCTTCCCGGCCTTGTAGGCCTGCAATGCGCTGTCCAGATAACCGCGCTGCTGACCGGCGAGGCTCGGCCACGCGGGATTGGGACTGAGCCCTTCGGCACCGTGACAACCGGCACAGGCCGCGGATTTCTTTCGGCCCGCGGACACATCGCTTGGTTTGGCCGCCTTGGGAACACCGGCTGCGGCGAGCTTGGGCGAGTGCGGGTTATGACAGACGATGCATTGCTGTCCCCCCGTGTGACTACTAACCTCGATTTGCCGTTGCAACGCGGGCCGCCCCGGCATTTTCTCGTGGCACAGGGTGCAAAGTTTCACCGAGTCGGGGGGGATCAGCAGCTTGACATGATCCAGCCGCTCGGCGGCGATACGGGCGTGCGGGCGCGGGTCCACGGGCGCAGGCTTCGTGGTCGGATGCTTCGCGGACGCACCGTGGCAGGTCTCGCAGGTTACGACCTTGTGGGCGCCCTTGAGCCACATGCTATGTCGCTCTTCGTGGCATGACTGACAAGAGGCCGCGCCTTGGTATATCGGCGTATCCGAGGCGATCTCGGCTACCGCGTCGCCGCGGTAGTGGCCGTAAATGCCGAACGATTTATCGACAAAGATAACCCTGGCGGCAATGATCGCGACGCCGAGGATACCGATAAGAAAAATCAGGCGGACAATGTGCTTTGGCATTCAACTCCGACACGCGAATTTTGATAATTTATTAAAGTGAAGTATCAAGCCCCTGATTATTCAAACATTGACTAAAATCAAATAAGCGAATCGGGTGGCGTGGGTAAAAAGCTGTGCGCGGGTGGTTTGAGCTCTGGAATCATTGCCTGGAAACGATTTGGCGAAGCCCGGGGGAACGGAATGACTATCTTATACATACGCCCCGATGTGTCGGGGCGGGAGTTGCGTCTTTAAGTGTTACGTGCAACCAGTATCGGGTGACGGGAATATCTCTTTATTCACGAACCACCAGCTTTCCGCGGTACATCCCCATCTGACAGGTGAACTCGAACTCGCCGGTTTTTTCCGGAGTGAGAGTCAGTTCCTGCGGCTGGTCCACCGGCAGATCACGGCTCAGCCCGAGCTTGCTGAATATCACTTTCTCCGCACAGGGGTTGGGATCTTTGCGAATAAACCGGAGCGTGACCGGTTTGCCCGCCGGAACTTCGATACGCGCCGGTGTATAGACACCGTCTGCCACCGTAATTTCAACCGGCTGTGTTCCGGCGGTGCGCTGCGCCTTTGGCCGATACAGCCAGAACCACCAGAAGATCAAGCCGATCAACACCAAACCGAAGCCATTGATAGCCCAAGCGGTCATGTTCGTGACGCGAGCGATTTAAACCATCTCAGGCGATTGGCATTGCTCACCACCGTCAACGACGACATTGCCATGGCCGCACCGGCAATGATCGGATTGAGCAACAGCCCCGTGAACGGGAACAGCGCACCGGCCGCGACCGGAATTCCGAGGGTGTTGTAAATGAAAGCACCGAACAGGTTCTGCTTGATGTTACGCACGGT
>JAOTWF010000034.1 GCA_029863005.1 Gammaproteobacteria bacterium
ACGTCATTGTCGAAATCCACGTGACCGATCCGGTCAAATTCGAGGAATACAAAAAACTTGCGCAGGGCTCGATCGCCGGCTTCGGCGGCAAATACGTCGCGCGCGGTGGGCGCATGGAAATGCTGGAGGGCGATGAGGTTTATGAGCGCATCGTGATCCTGGAATTCCCGACACTGGAGCGCGCGAAGGAATGGTGGGCGTCGGAACAGTACCGGAAGGCAAAGGAGATGCGGCAGTTATCCGCGAAGACGAGGATGATAGTGGTGGAATCGGTATAGTGTTTTTTGTGGGTGGCTGACCCACGGCAGATGACTTTTCTTTGCTTGTCCAAAGAAAAGTCACCAAAAGAAAAGACACCCCGAAGCCGCCGAATACCCCTTGCGCTTCTCGCCGGAATCGGCGCTCGCCTAACTTGCCGGGCACACACAACGTGCCTCGGGCTCGATCAAAAGTCTTGCGAAGACCCCGATTCCGGCTGCGATGCTCGGCTGCGTCTACAGGGGGTTTGAAAAAACCAATCTTTACCATGCCTTGCTTGACTGAAGACAGCGGAAAGTACAAACATGCTTGAATTGGAGGTCTCGAAGTTAGGTTATACGTCAGAATGTGACGGATAAATTACGTCGGGCATCACAAAGAAGATATACCATGAAAATCAATAAACTTCTTATCGTTGCAGTCGTGTTTGCTATCGGGATTTCTGCAAATGCGGATGCAAAATGCAGGAGAGTGCAAGTCTGCGATGACTACGGCATGAACTGCCGTGCTCAAGACTTATGCAACAGTACGCTTGATTTACCGTCGGTCGATATAGACCCGTTGACGCCCCTACCTTCTACTGATCTCAAACCATTACCTTCCATCGACCTGCCCCCTCTTCGTACATCTAAGTGCGAATACAAGCAGGTTAATGGCCAGTGGCAGAATGTTTGCTGGTAGATTAGTTCGATAGAGTCAGGCTCGATTGAATCTTAGAAACGGAACTATGGTCCACGTCTACTCCAATCGAGTCTGACCCTATAGATCTGCTATTGATCCTTGGAGAATTACAAATGTATAGATGGATATTGGGACTTGCTATTTCACTGGGAGTGGGTTGGTACGCGACTGAAAAATTTCTTGAGTGGCTTCGAAGAAGTAACAATGTTGATAAGCCAGAAGGGGAGAAAAAGGTCCCGCCTTACCTAACTGGTCTTATAGAAAGGGCGTTCTTTACTGTAGCGATTGGCTTTAATGTTCCAGCTGTTGCCCCGGCTATGATTGGATGGATCGCAGTTAAAATGGCCAGTCACTGGACAAGATCAAATACCGAGCACGGTCCTGATTCCAGATTTCTTGTTTTCTCAGCCCTCTTGGCAGGCTTGGTATCTATGTTTTTTGCCCTTATTGGGGGATTAATTGCCCGTGGTTAAGACCAATAGGGTTAGACTCGATTGAAAAGTAGCGGAAGGACCAAGAGAAATTAAGTCAGCATCCTTTTCGCTAACGACTCAAACACATCGACAGACAGAGTGACCGATACTACCGTTCCGGTGCCGAAGCACGAGAAATTCCCGTTTCCGAATGCGCGCGGTGATCAGCCGCACGTTAGAGGGGTTCAATAGACAAGGAAGGCTTCTATGGGCGACAGAAGAATAGTCCTCGTTATTGCTATGGCGGTGATCTTTTTCAGTTCACCCCCGGTGCGCGGCGGTGATGTCGGCGCGAGTCAGCCAGTATCGGCAGAGGAGCTGTATTTTGTTGATGCGCACAGCCAGGTGGACGAAGACGTCAGCGATCTCGAGCTAATCATTCGGCGCATGGATGCCGCTGGTGTGTACCGGACGATCCTGGCCGCGCGTTCGGGCCGCAAGCCGGGCGAAGTCGCAGACTTTGCCGCGCGGCATCCGCAGCGGATCGTACCCTCAGTACGCACCAAGAGCGGTGCCTTTGACAAGAACCCCTTAAAGTGGCGGAAATTCGTCCAGGCACAGCTTGACAGCGGGCGCTTCCGCGCCATAGCGGAGATCCTGCTGTATCACGCCAAGAAGGGTAACAAGGCCCCGGAGGTCCGGGCGTATCCGGAAGATGACCGCGTCAAATTTGTTCTCGCCGCGGCTGTAGAACGCGGCTGGCCGTTTGTCGTGCACATCGAGTTCGCATCGCTTTCGCGACCGGAGCGAGAGCGGTTCATGGCCGGTCTTGAGAAGTTGCTCCGAGAATATCCCCAGCTTCCGTTCCTGCTCAACCACATGGGGCAATTGCAGCCGCCGGAGGCGGCCAGGCTCATCGGGGCGCATGCCAATTTCCATCTGCTCACCGCACATACGACATCGGCCATCACACGCGAGTCGCGTGAACCCTGGACGCGGATGTTCGAGGGTGAGCGTCTGGCCCCAGACTGGAAGGCGCTGATGCTGGCCCATCCGGACCGTTTTGTGTTCGCGCTCGACAACGTCTGGTACCAACACTGGGATGCGTTTTACCTTGATCAGGTCAGCCAGTGGCGCCAGGCGCTGACGGACGTGCCGCCGTCCGTCGCCCATGCCGTTGCGCACGGCAATGCCGAGCGCCTGTGGCGGTTGGACCCGCGCCAGTAACTTGCGAAGAGAACAACCGGAAACGCCGTGACGAATGGCCGCCTACGTTAAGTAAGCTATATAGGAGTGCGAAACCCTTGATCCGTAAACTGCCCTCTGGCAAATACCGGCTCTACTCCCGGAAGAAGGACTCGAAGACCGGGAAGCGGCGTAACCTGGGAACCTTTCGTACCCGGTCGCGTGCTTTTGGAATTGCCCGCGCAAGTTCCACGCGCCTACGCCCTGTTCGCCCATTGCTTCACGTGTTCCAAGGACATTGGTGCCGCCACGCGCATCACGCGCACAGGTGCTTGACCATTGGTGGGCAGCCCTCTAGTTTGTCCCCCACAAGCAAACGCGGGAGTTTCACATGCCGACAAACGCGTCGGAGGATATGCGCCATTTCGGTGAGTTCGACTATGTCATCGTCGGTGCCGGTTCGGCCGGCTGCGTGCTCGCCAATCGCTTGTCCGCCGAGCCGGGCACGCGCGTCCTGTTGCTCGAAGCCGGCGGCAAGGACAACTACTTCTGGATTCACGTCCCGATCGGTTACCTCTATACCATCAATAACCCGCGCACCGACTGGTGCTACCGCATCGAACCCGATCCCGGCCTGAACGGTCGCACGATCGGTTATGCGCGCGGTAAGGTGTTGGGTGGTTGCTCATCGATCAACGCCATGATCTACATGCGCGGGCAGAAGCGCGATTACGACGAATGGGCGGCGCTTGGCAATCGTGGCTGGTCGTGGGACGAGGTGCTGCCGTATTTTATTCGCGTTGAGGACTACCAGCACGGTGTGAGTCCTTGGCACGGCGCGGGCGGGGAGCTGCGCGTCGAGGAGCGGCGTGTGAGCTGGGAGATACTCGATGCCTGGCGCGACGCGGCCGCCGAATGCGGCATCCCGAAGATCGAGGAGTTCAACCGCGGCGATAATTTCGGTAATGCCTATTTTCAGATGAACCAGCGCCGCGGTGTGCGCTGGAGCAATACCAAGGCATTCCTGCGCCCGGTGCGCCAGCGTGCGAATCTCGAGGTGCTCATGCATGCGTACACCACCGGCGTTCGCTTCGATACGCGCGATGGTGCGCGGCACGCGCGGGGGGTTGAGTTCGTGCGCGGGCGGGAAAAATACTTCGCCGCGGCGCGGCGCGAGGTCATCCTCGCTGCTGGCTCCATTGGATCGCCGCAGCTCCTCGAGCTCTCGGGCGTAGGCGCAGGCGAGCGGTTGCGCGCGCTCGGCATCCCGGTCGTGCACGAGTTGCCGGGGGTCGGGCAGAACCTGCAGGATCATTTGCAGATCCGTATGATGTACAAGGTGTACGATGTGCCGACGCTGAACCAGCGCGCCAACAGTCTCGTCGGCCGGATGGCGATGGGGCTTCAGTACCTGTTGTTCCGCACCGGCCCGTTCACGCAGCCGCCGAGCCAGCTGGGCGCTTTTGCACGCAGCAACGAGTCGGAGGCAACGCCCAATATCGAGTGGCACGTGCAGCCGCTGAGCCTCGACAAGTTCGGCGATCCGTTGCATTCGTTCCCGGCCATTACACCGTCGGTGTGCAACGTGCGACCGACGAGCCGTGGCGGGATACATATCCAGAGCGCCGACCCGTTTGTCTATCCTGAAATCCGGTTGAATTATCTGTCCACCGATGAAGACCGGCGGGTGGCGGCGGAGGCCATGCGCTTCACGCGCCGGATCATGGCGGCCAAGGCGCTGGCGAAATATCGCCCCGAGGAGTGGCGGCCGGGTGCATCGGCGCAGTCGGATGCCGAGCTGGTGCACGCCGCGGGTGATCTCGGCACGACGATTTTCCATCCGGTCGGGACCTGCAAGATGGGCCACGATCCGCTGGCGGTGGTCGACGATCGGCTGCGCGTGCGCGGCATAGACGGCGTGCGCGTGATTGATGCCTCGGTCATGCCGACCATCACTTCCGGCAACACGAACGCGCCCACCATCATGATTGCCGAAAAGGGCGCGGAGATGATTCTTCGCTCGGCTTAAGTCGACAATAGTCGTTTTATCGGAAACCTTCGGCCGTCAAAAAAATTGGTGTCCGATCACGGTTTCCGATTATATTAGCGATAGTTGTAATTTTAATTATTTTACTCAGCATTAAAGGTCATCTATGGCTCTTCCGTGGCTTGCAGTCGGAAAACTCGTGCTCGGCAATCTCGACACGATTATTGACGTGGTGAAGCCAGCATTCACGCGCAAGAAGATTGAGGCCGTACCGAATCAGACGGAACTATTAAACCAACAGATCTCCGAGCTTCAAGCAGCCTCGTCAAATAACGCAGAGCAAATCAAAGAGCTCGCAGCGCAACTGAAGCAGATGGTCACCGCCTTGGAGGAGGCCGCACTAAACGTGGCGGCCGAGCGGAAAAAGACCCGAATCCTTAGTGTCATTGCAGTCACCGTTTCCGTCATCGCGATCATCACGGCCACAGCGTCATTTCTCGCGTGATGACCTCTAAACTGCATGGAACCTCGCTTCAGTTTTGAGATACTCGGCGTCTCTGATCTTAACCACACTATGCTCCAACCTTAACTAAGCAGGAATTGTTTGAAAACTTACCCACGCTGGCTCGGGATCGCGATCCTGCTTGTTATCGCCACATTTTTCGCCCTGAACCACGTCGCGGCGCGTATTGCCTTCGACCACGGTACCAGCGTCGTCACGGGGGTTGTGTTCCGCTCGGGCGGCACCGCGTTGGCCTTGCTCGCGCTGCTCTTCTTCCTGCGCACGCCGATCCGGCTGGCGGCGTTGACGACTCGGCGCGCGCTTATGATCGGCGCGATCATCGCGTTTCAGAGCTATTGCCTCTATGCCGCCGTTGCGCGGCTGCCGGTCGCGCTGGCGCTCCTCACCTTCAATATCTACCCGATGGTGTACACGCTCCTGAGCTGGGCTGCCGGCGTCGAGCGCGCCTCGTCACGCGCGTTCATCACCATGGTCGTGGCGCTCATCGGCCTCGCTCTTGCACTGGATATCACCCATACCGGCGACGCGCTGGCCGATCGCTGGGATGAAATCGGCGCAGGTGTTGCGTTCGCGACCGCCGCGTCGCTGGCCTTCGGTTCGGTGCTGTTCTTGAACGCGCGCTGGCTGCACGGCGTCGATGGCCGGGTGCGCAGTTTACTGACGATGACGAGTTGTAGCGTGATTGCGTTGGCCGGTGCCACCGCCACCGGCGCGCTCGCCCTGCCGCAGGACGGCACCGGATGGCTCGGCCTCTTGCTGCTCACGCTCTTCTACGGTTCGTCCATCACTGCCTTCTTCGTGGTCCAGCCGCACATGCGCGCGACGAGCGACGTCGCCGTGCTCAATTTCGAGCCGGTGGCGCTGGTCTTTCTCGGCTGGGCGATCCTCGGCCAGAGCCTCGCCCCGACGCAGATCGCCGGTGCATTCGTGGTGGTCGGCGCCATCATCGCGCTCGGCATAGCGAAACACTAGGATATTTTCGCAGAATCAAAGGTAACGGAGTAAATTAACCTCATGGAACCTCGGCTTAGTTTTGTAATGCCTGGTGTCGCAGAACTTTAGCGCACCGTTTAGCGTCACGGCAGACACTGTTTGATGAGAGATAAGCACGAAAGGAGGAAGCGAAATGGGTCCTGAACAATCGTGGATGTGGTGGCCGTGGGGCGGGATGTGGATCTTCCCCCTCATCATGATAGCAATACTGTTCGTCTTTTTATTTGTATTCTTCTGTCGCTGGGGCTGTAAACCCCCTTGGATGGATCCAGGCGGGCATCACAAAGAAGGTAGAGATTCGGAAAATTCTTTAGAAATATTGAAGAAAAGATATGCGAAGGGAGAAATTACCAAGAAGGAATTTGAACAAATGAAAAAGGATATCTTGAGTGAGTAATGCTGGGATGATGGCCTAAGAGCAGCAAACCCGGCGGCGCCATCAAGTGGCGGGCTAGCTGAGGGGGCGATGGAATGCAATTAACAATTCGCCATGTCAGCATAACTGGGTGCAGCTCAAAGGAATTAAAGAACGAATTAAAGGAGCCAAGCTCAATTAATTTCAGTAAAGGAGTACGCAACGCATGATCCGCAAACTCCCCTCCGGAAAATACCGGCTCTACTCCCGGAAGAAGGATCCTAAAACCGGGAAGCGGCGGAATCTGGGTACTTTCCGGACTCGTGCGGCGGCGGTGAAACACGAACAAGAAATTCAGTTCTTCAAGCGACGTGGTTGAGTCAATCAATGGAACCCCGCCTCAGCTTTGTCACCCTCGGCGTTTCTGATCTCCCGCGCGCGACGAAGTTTTATGAGGAAGTTTTGGACTTCCGCGAATCGCGACACCGCCCGAAGTAACCTTTTTCGAGTTGGGCAACACATGGCTGGCGCTGTATCCGCGTGAGCTGCTGGCGGCGGATGCGGGAGTCCCGGCAGCGGGTTCGGGATTTCCCGGTTTCACGCTGGCACATAACGTCCGCTCGGCGGCGGAGGTGGATGAGTTGCTAACAGAAATCGCGGCCAAGGGCGGTCGGATTGTAAAATCGGGCACACGCGCGGACTGGGGTGGGTACACGGGCTACTTCGCGGATCCCGATGGCTTTCTCTGGGAAGTCGCGTGGAACCCGCAGTTCCCACATACCTGACTTCAGGACGATACCCAGAGATATCCTCCTTGCTCCGTTGGTCCAGAACAAATATCCGAATCCTTGCAATTCCTGTCGAGGTGGCTATTTAATTTTATATGTACAGGCGTTTACCACTGCTTCTATTAGTGTTGCTTTACGCACCGGTCTCTTTTGCGCAGGTGACTGTAGATTTGGTCCGCGTCGTTAAGTCGGAGCGAAAGCTGATGCTTCTTTCCGGAGGGGAGGTCGTCCGGGAATTCAAGGTTGTCCTGGGCGGGAATCCCAGGGGGCATAAGCTATATGAGGGCGATAAGCGAACACCCGAGGGTAGCTACACGCTTGATTACAAGAAAAACGATAGCGTTTTTTATAAAGCCATCCATATTTCCTACCCGAATCCGGATGATCTGGCTGCAGCGAAAGCACGTGGCGTCCGCCCTGGTGGCCAAATCATGATTCATGGCCAGAAGATGGATTCTGGCCGATTGGCTTTCCTGTCAGATCTTATTGACTGGACCAATGGTTGTATTGCGCTGAAGAACGAAGAAATGGACGAGCTTTGGGAACAAATTACCGAGGGCACAAAAATAGAAATCCTTCCCTGAGAATCAGATCGAGCCTCGTCTCCAGTTTGTAAATCTCGGTGTTGCCAAACTTCGGCGCGCTACGCAATTTAGAAGGAATTCTCGACCGATTTCACTGAAACTTCCGGTTCATGATAAGGTCACTGTTCCTGCAAGGAAAATACCCGGGAGAGATTGACCGTGGAACTCGGTATGATCGGTCTGGGGCGCATGGGGGCCAACATGGCCCGGCGCCTCCAAAAGGGTGGCATCGAGGTTGTCGCCTGGAACCGTGACGTCAAGGTCACGCAGGACCTGGCGCAGGAAACCGGTCTCACGGCCGCGTCCAACCTGGCAGACATCGTCTCCCGCCTCAAAGCCCCTCGCATAGTCTGGTTGATGCTCCCCGCCGGCGAGGTGACGCAACAGCAAATTGATCAGCTTTCCGCTTTGTTATCCCCGGATGACATCGTCGTGGACGGGGCCAATTCCTACTATAAGGACTCCATGCGCCGCGGACAGGAACTTACGGAAAAGAAGCTGCATTACATCGATGCCGGCGTCTCAGGTGGGGTCTGGGGGCTGGAGAACGGTTATGCGCTGATGCTGGGCGGGGAGAAGGCGGCGATGGAGCGGCTGAAGCCCGCCATCCAGGTGCTGGCCCCCGGACCGGAATCAGGCTGGCTGCACTGTGGACCGACCGGGGCGGGGCATTTTGTGAAGATGGTCCACAATGGTATCGAATACGGAATGATGCAGGCGTACGCCGAGGGCTTCGCGCTCATGAAGGGACGAGAAGATTTCAAGCTTGATCTCGGCGGGATTGCCGAAATGTGGCGCCATGGGAGCGTGGTGCGCAGTTGGCTGCTGGATCTTACCGCCGAATTCCTCGCGAGTGATCAGGAACTGAAAGACATCGCCCCTTACGTGGCCGATTCGGGCGAGGGCCGTTGGACCGCGCTCGAGGGCATCGAGCAGGGCGTGCCCACACCGGTCATGAGCTTGGCGCTCATGATGCGCTTCGCGAGCCAGGGCAAGGATGAATACGCCGACAAACTGCTGGCCATGATGCGCCAGGGCTTTGGCGGCCACGCAATCAAGTCCGAAAAGAGCTGAACGCAAGTCATGGCTGACATTGGACCCTGTTATTTTGTCATCTTCGGCGCTACGGGAAACTTAAGCTCGCGAAAGCTGTTGCCGGCGCTTTACCAGCTCGAAGCCGTGGACAAGCTGCATGCCGATCTGCGTTTCCTGGCCACGGCTCGGCGCGAGTGGAGTTTGAGCGAGTGGCTTGGCTTCCTGAAGCAGAGCATCCAGGAAAATCTTGGCAAGAGCTTTGATCCGGAGGTGTTCAAGCGTTTCGAGGCCCGGTTCGATTACGTCGCGGGCGATCTCAAGGACCCGCAGGCCTACAAGCGCATCATGGACGAACTGAGCAAGCCGCGTATGGGAACTTGCGAGAATATTGTTTTCTATCTCGCCATCAGTCCGTCGGATTTTCTCACGGTCATCGAACAGTTGAGCAAGGTCGGCATCAGTCGCAGCCATGGCCGCCACCGCATCGTGGTGGAAAAGCCTTTCGGCGAGGAAATTGAAAGTGCACGCGAATTGAATGCCAAACTGCACCATTATTTCGACGAAGAGCAGATATTCCGTATCGATCACTACCTCGGGAAGGAGACGGTGCAGAATCTGCTGGTGTTCCGCTTTGCTAACACCCTGATCGAGCCGATCTGGAACCGCAACTACATCGACCACGTGCAAATCACCGTGGCCGAGTCAGAGGGCGTGGGCCTGCGCGCCGGCTACTACGACACCGCCGGAGCGTTACGTGACATGTTGCAAAATCACCTGATGCAGTTGCTAACGCTGGTGGCCATGGAGCCGCCGGCCACACTCGATGCCGACGCGCTGCGCGATGAAAAAGTCAAAGTACTGCGGTCGATTCGCCCGATCCCGCCGCAATCGCTGGGGGATTACGCCTACCGCGCCCAGTACGCCGCGGGACGCGTGGACAATCAGAACGTGCCGGGCTACCTCGAGGAAGAAGAGGTCGCGAAGAACTCAGTGACCGAGACCTATGTCGCAGCCAAGTTCTACATCGATAATTGGCGCTGGCGCAACGTCCCGTTTTATCTCCGAACCGGCAAGCGCCTGGCTGAGGATTTCTCGATTATTGCCATTCGCTTCCGTCATCCGCCGCAGTTGCTGTTCCACGAGGCCGGCGCACGGCATATCGACCCCAACTGGGTGCTGTTGTCGATGCAGCCAACCGAGTGCATGCACATTGAGCTGCACGCCAAGGAACCGGGACTCGGCATGAACACGCGGATCGTTCGTCTCAACGCCTCGTACCGGCCGATCCAGGCGACCACGATGGAGGCGTACAAGACCCTGTTGCTGGACGTCATCGAAGGGGATCGCAGCCTGTTTCTGCGCTTCGACGAACTCGAATGGGCCTGGCGCGTGGTTGACCCCATCTTGCGCGACTGGTCGAAACGGCGGGAATTCATCGCCACTTATCCTGCCGGCACCTGGGGCCCGCGTGAGGCCGGACGCCTGTTCGAGCGCGAAGACCAGTTCTGGCGCAATGAGATCTGAGGCATGAGCGCGAAAGTTCCGACCACACGTTGGCAGGTTTTTCCGGACGGGGCCGCGCTCGCCGATCAGGCGGCGGCGCTGATCCTTGAAGCCGCGCGCGAGGCGATCGCGGCGCGCGGCGTTTTTTATCTCGTGCTGGCCGGCGGTAATACGCCGAAGACTGCCTACGAGCGCCTGCGTAAAGTCGGTGCCGAGTGGTCCAAGTGGCAGATCTACTTCGGTGATGAGCGCTGCGTGCCGCCAATATCTCCCGAGCGCAACGACCGGATGGCTCGCCGGGCCTGGCTGGACCACGTGAAAATTCCAGCGAAGAACATCCATCCCATCCCCGCGGAGAACGGCCCGGATCAAGGCGCGCTGCACTACGCCAAGACCGTGGCGAACGTGCTGGAGTTCGATCTGGTATTGCTGGGGCTGGGCGAAGACGGCCATACCGCCAGCCTGTTTCCCGGCCGCAAAGATGGCCTGGGAAAAAAAGACCCCGACGCGGTGCCTGTACTGGCTTCGCCGAAACCACCGCCGGAGCGTGTGAGCTTGAGTGCAGCGCGCCTCAGTCGTGCGCGGCGGGTGCTGTATCTGGTGGGTGGCGAGTCCAAACGTGACGCCGTGAAGGTATGGCGTGCACAGGCGGATATTCCGCCGCGTCACATCACGCCCACGCTGGGCATTGATGTTTATGTCGACCGGGAGGCGTGGCCGGAGGCATAATAACCAGTGTGCCATGCACAAAAGCCGCTACTCCAGTGTAGAGTCATTCGTAACCAAGGACGGCTCCATCATCCGCGAGCTGATGCATCCGTCCGTGCATGGCAACATGAAACAGAGCCTCGCGGAAGCCATCGTGCCGGTGGGGCAGGGCACCCAATTACACCGGCATCGAACGAGCGAGGAAATCTATCACGTCACTACCGGCGAGGGCCGGATGGTGATCGGCGACCAGAAGTTTGCCATTAATCCGGGTGACACCATTTGCATACCGCCCGGGACCGCCCACCGCGTGGACAACACCGGACCGACGGAATTAAAGATCCTCTGCAGCTGCTCGCCGCCGTACTCCCACGAAGACACCGAATTGCTGGAATAGCCTCACCCGCCTGTCGGCAGGTCACTGCCGTATTTTGTCTCCCCAGTGGCGGGTCGGGAGCTTAATGCCGATCTCGCCGTAAAAAATAAGCTGAGGGGGCAATAACTTAAGTCTGGTAAATGGCGCGCCTGCTTGGCACGAGATGTGCTGCTAATAATCCTCAGATTCTCACAGGGATTTCTGAGGGATGCAGCGCAGCAGACATGAATCGATTATTAAGCGCGTGGCCGTGCTCGGACTGTTCGCGCTGTTTGCCACCCATGCGGCCGAAGCGCAAGTGTACGTTTACGACATGCCGGATGGCTCGCGCGTGATCACGGATCACGCGCTCAATGTCAGGCATTCGCGCGTGGTGCGTGTAACGCCGGACATCAAGGGCGCGGGAAAGCTCGCGGCGCAGAAGAACAACCCGGCGTATCGCAAACCACCTTCCACCTACGACCGGCTGATTCGTCGTTATGCCGAGGAATACGATGTGGATTTTGCCCTGGTCAAGGCCATCATGCACGCGGAGTCGTCGTTTAATCCTTACGCTGTTTCACACAAGGGGGCGCGCGGACTCATGCAAATGATGCCTCAGACCGCGGCGCGTTACGGTGTGCGCGATATCTATAATCCGACCGAGAATATCCGGGCCGCGGTACAACACTTGCGGTACCTGTTCGAAATGTTCGACCACCGGCCGGTGCTGGTCATCGCCGCCTATAATGCCGGGGAAAATGCAGTCAAGCAGCATCGCGGTATTCCCCCGTACCCGGAGACACAAAATTACATCAACAAGGTTTTACGCTACAAGAAACAGTACAACCCCAACTACCGCCTGTACCGCGTGTCCGCCCCAGGCGGTTAATTTGCCAAGTCGTCGTATTCCTTGTAACCTGCGGCCGGTTACCCCTTCCCGGTCTTTCAGAGCCTTACAAAGACATGCGCGACGACAAATCCGGAATGCTGGAGAGCAAGGAGTTTCAGATTCTGAAGGCCTTGAAACTGGTACTGACCGATGTCGTGAAGGACACAGCAACCCAGCCGGGTTTGAAACATCCGTTGTCCGAGCGCACCATCGAGGGCATCCGCCAATGCCTGAAGCTGATTTCCGTGCGCGAACGCGAGCTGATCGAAGAAGCCGGTAAAAGCATGGACATGCGCCCCTATTACGCCGACGAGCCGAAAAAAAATACCGTCGTGCCGATCACCAAAATCAGCCGCAGCAAGAAGAAAAATCCCGAGAAGAAGTAAGACCTCAGTTCATTTTCCAGACACCCGCCGGGTCGACCGGCCGTCGGCGGGTTTGTGCGCGGTCTGGCGCAACGTCGCGTATTGTTCCAGCAGCGGATCCAGCACCGGCCCGAGCTTGCGGCGCAGCAAAGTCCCGCTCGCGGTAGAGGCGGCAATGATGGGTGTCACCAGCGCCTCACCGGTGTGTGCCAGCGTAAGCATGGCCATGATTTCCTTCTTAAGCTCAGGAACGCATTTTACCAGCTCGGCCAATTCCTCTCCGGGTTCACGCAGCCGTGCCTCAGCCATGGCAAAGGCTTTGCCGAATTCGCTGGCCTGTTTGTTCCCAATGAGCCCCGGTTTGAAATAGTTTCCGATAACATCCATTAGTGTGGCCACGGTGTATTTATCCACTGGATGCCGCAGTTGCATTTCAGAGACGGCGAGAAAGGTCTGCCCGGGGCTGTCAAGCAGCCTCACAAAAAAGGCGGCAAGTGGATTCTTCATCGAGATATTAACGAGCCGGTCGCAGTATTTCGCCGCGTCGTGGCGCGCCGGCAGGGGGTCGGGCAGATCGTCCGGCACCGCTTCCAGGAAACCGATGTGGTAAACATTGCGATGCGTGCCCAGACGGAATATCCGCTCGCGCGCGGGGGCCTCGATCAGTCCGGGTTGCAGCACGAGCCGTATCGTGGCGATGACCAGCATGGGATCGGATTCGAACGGAAGATGCTCCACCAGGAATTGCGCGAGTTCTTTCCCCATTTTTCCCTGGACCACGGCCTGCTTCTCGAGCAGGCGGCGCGCGATGTCGGAGGTCGGCATGGCCCACCATGTGCGCCGTGCGAGATCGTCGCTCAAACCCGGCGCCCCGGCCACGGCGGTGACCGCCTCGGGCTCACCCAGGAGCAGCAATTTGTCCAGCCGGGTTTCGCGCGCCTGGCCCATGCGCGTCCAGCGCTGCAGAAAAACCGGATAACCGCCGGGTGATCCAAGCACGTGGCTCGACAACATCTCGCGCACAAGTCGCAAATATTTTTCCGGGCGGCAGTTGGGATTGAGCGGCACGCGCGCCTCGTTGCCGCGTGCGAGCCCGTAGACGGTCATGCTGCGTTCATCAATACGAATGGCCTCAATGTTATTCGCCAGCAGGACGTTCAGCCGCAAGAGGTCTTCACTGGAAAGTTCCATGGGATCCGGGTGAAAGTGAAACGGGTTAAGACAGTGAGCGCGTCAGTTTAACTGAATCCGCTGGCCCCAAGGCACCTTTTCCCGGCCTTTCACCAACCACAGCACCGGGAAGCTCGGCTCGTGCCCGGGAAATTCGCCCTTGGCGTCGGTGAAGTACAACAGCAAATCCGGTGGCCGGTCTTGATGCCCGGCCCAATCAAAGACCGGCGTGAAACGGGTACCGCCGCCGCCGTGCCACTGTTTCGGCAATTTGATTTCTTCCCACGGCTCGAAAGTCCAGGGCCCGTCCCGCGCCAGACTGTCATCGCAGGCGTGCATGGTGATGCGCGCGCCGACTTGGCCCTTGATGGCGTTGACCTCGCTCACGAACTCGCGCATTTCCTCATCCGAGATGGAACCGCTGGTATCGAGCGCGATGATCAAATCAATGTGTTGACTGCGCAGTCCGGGCAGGATGGCCGCCCCTTCGCGCTTGCTCGGATGGGCGAAGCTGTAATCGTCGCGTGCCGCGCGTGTCAGGTAATGTGCCAGCAGCATGCGCCAAGGCAACTGCGGTTGCAGTAAATGATCCACGAGGCGTGCCATGGAGCCGCCGAGCTTTCCGGACTGAATAGCCTGTTGTGCCGCCGAGGCCAGGCGTTGTTGCCATAGTTTGTGGAGCGCCTCGCGCTCGGGGGCGGAGAGCGGCGGCGGTTGGGGTGCGCCGTGAGCCTGTGCGTCCAGTTCGCCCTCGCTGCCGCCACCGTCATCGGGCGACTCACCCTGGCCACCGGCGCCACCACCACGTTGGCCCGACCCTTGCGCGGAATCTTCCTGATCGTAAAGGTGCTGGTCCATTGGTTTTTGTTCGGGGTTTTCCTGGATGCAGGGATAGATTTCCTCGGCGGTCATGTCTTTGTAGGCATCGAGAATCAGCGCATCCGGCGCCGGGCGCAGACCATCGGCCACGAGCAGGGAGTTGATGGCAAAATCGCAGGCGACATCCCAGCGGCGTTTATCGCGGTGCTCACGGCGCGCAAAATGCGACAGCGCGCAGTGCAGAGCCTCGTGTGCCAGGATGAACTTGGTCTGTTCGAAGGACAGCGCATCAACGTAGGCGCGGTTGTAATAGAACGAACGCGCATCGGTAGCGGTGGTTTGACACCATTTCGGATCGGCCTGCACCAGCGGCTGGCGCAGCACCAGCGCACCAAGAAAGGGTTTGTCGATGATCAGCCAGGTACGCGCGGCAACGAGCTTGTCCTCGATGTCATCCTGTTCCGCCATGACGATCCGGTGAGACTACCGTGTACGCGTGGCGGCCGGCGATTTCTGCCACATGTCGAAGATCATGACGTTGGCGATTTTCTTGGCCCATTGCGCGAATTGCGGCAGCGCGAACAATTTCTCGCCCACGGCACGCTGCATGTCCGAGACCAGCATCACACCCATTTCCCGGCTCGGGAAACGGCCAGCGTAATCGAGAATATGCCCGAACACTTCGGTTTCGTTGGTGCTGCCGCGGGCGCGGATCGCCCGTCCCACCAGGGCCGCCGCCACGGCGTATTGCAGGTCGATTTCTTTCGGCACGGTGGTGGACGCCCCTTGGACGATGGCGTCAATGTCCGGGAGGTTGTCGAGGTTGTCGATGAAGGCTTTGAGTTCCACGCCGGCGGCCGGCCCGACACAGGCCTCAAGCGCGCCCAGGAGCAGCTCTGGTTTTTCCCCGAACTTGGCCAGCGCGCGGTGCGTAAACTCCCACGAGCGCGGGCTCGGAAAGGCCACCGGATTGTGCGCCGGATCGAAGTCGAACAGCAGTTCGGGGCGAAAGCGCAGGAACGCAATCACGCGCTCGTCAATATTATTCGCATAGGCCCAGGCCGCCCAGTCGTCGAGATGGGTCTCAACCCCGAAGTGGGAAAAACGATTGGCCAGCGGCGCCGACATGCTGTAAGTAACGCCGCGGTCTCCCTGGCGGTTGCCGGCGGCGAAGATCGCCCAACCTTCCGGGACGACATAGGCGCCGAGGCGTCGGTCAAGGATAAGTTGATAGGCCGCGGCGGAAACCGTCGGTGCCGCCGAGGTGATTTCATCAAGAAACAGGATCCCCTCGGGCCCATGGCGCTTCGTGTCCGGCAGCATCGCCGGAATGGCCCACTCAACCACGTCACCGACGCGAAACGGGATGCCGCGAAGATCGGTCGGCTCCATCTGCGAGAGGCGGATGTCGATTACTGGCACGGCGTATTTTATCGCCACCTGTGCCACCATCTGCGACTTGCCCACACCCGGCGGTCCCCACAGCATAACCGGTGTGTGATGGCCTTCGCGGGTGCTCAGGAATTCGCGTTCGAGAACGGCAAGAATGAGCGCGGGGCGCATGGAGTCTCCGGTTGATATACTTTCATTTTGCAGCCAATGATAAGAGTATAATTTTGCCGTCGTCGAGCGTCCATGCACATTTTATTGACAGACATGCCAAAAAGGCGGATAAGGCGCGTGGACTTGCTCTGAATGATCGTTTCTTCATGACACCACCCGCTAGAGCGGACAACATACGTCCGGATTTTCTCCCCGCCGATGCCTGAAACGGGACAAACATCGAAGCCTGCCGCTCCCGATACGCGACCGCCGCTGACGCGCTGGCGACAGCGCATGCGTCAGATCATTTTCGGCCCGCCGCGCGATCCCATGGCGCCGGAGACGCACCGGCACATCAGCATGATCGCGCTGCTGGCCTGGGTCGGGCTCGGCGCCAACGGCCTTTCGTCCACGGCCTACGGCCCCGAGCTAGCGTTCATCGCACTCGGCCAGCACACCGAGCTGGCGCTGTTCCTGGCGCTGGCGGTGGTCATGACGGTGTTCGTCATCGCCATTTCCTATAACCAGGTAATCGAACTCTTTCCCACGGGTGGGGGCGGTTACAAGGTCGCCACGCGCCTACTCGGCAAAAGTCCCGGGCTCGTTTCCGGGAGCGCGCTGGTGGTGGACTACGTGCTCACGATTGCCATTTCCATCGCCGCGGGCGTGGATGCCGTCTTCAGTTTCCTGCCACTGTCGTGGGGGTTTCTCAAGATCGAGGTGGCCGCGTTCGCCCTGCTGTTCCTGATGATCCTCAACCTGCGCGGGGTCAAGGATTCTATAAAGGTGCTGTTGCCGGTCTTTGTCGGCTTCGTGACGACGCATGCCTTTCTCATCATTTACGGTGTGGGACGCCACGCGAAAAACATCGGCACCCTGTTTCCGGACAGCATCGCCGAGGCCCAGTCGCTGTCAGCCGAGACGGGTATTCTTTTCGTGATCGCGCTGTTCGTGCGCGCCTACGGCTTGAGCGGCGGCACTTACACCGGCATCGAGGCGGTGTCGAACAACATCCACATGCTCAAGGAACCGCGTGAACGCACCGGCAAGCTGACCATGCTGTACATGGCGATCTCGCTGTCGTTCACCGCCGGCGGCATCATGCTGCTGTACCTCCTGTGGGGCGCGCAGCCGGTTGCGGGCCAGACCCTGAATGCAGTGGTCTTCGGCAATATCCTCGCCGATTGGCCCATGTGGGGCGGTGTAAGCACCGGCGACATGCTTCTGGTCGTCACCATGGCCTCGGCCGCCGGCCTGTTGTTCCTCGCCGCCAACGACGGTTTCCTCGGCGGGCCGTCGGTGCTGGCGAACATGGCTGTGGACCACTGGGTGCCGCACCGGTTCTCGCAGTTGTCGGACCGGCTGGTCACCAAGAACGGCATCCTGCTCATGGGCGGTGCGGCCTTCGCCGTGCTCCTGTTCAGCCAGGGACGCGTGGAATATTTGGTCATCCTGTACAGTGTCAACGTGTTCCTGACTTTCTCCCTGACGCTGCTCGGCCTGTGCGTCTATTATGTGAAAAACCGGAAATCCGTGGATGGCTGGATGCCGCGACTCGGATTGACGATGTGGGGATTACTGGCGACGTCAGGGATATTGGTCATCACGCTGAAGGAGAAGTTCTTCGAAGGTGGGATGGTGGCGGCGATCGTGACCGCCACGTTGGCCAGCCTGTGCGTCCTAGTGCGCTGGCACTACCGCCAAGTGCGCAAGCGCCTGATCGCGCTGGATGAAATCCTGACGCAGATTCCCGTGACCACCACCGGCAAGGCCACGCCGCCGATCCGCGAGGGCGAGCCGGCGGCGGTGTTCTTCGTCTCCAGTTATCGCGGCGTCGGCATCCACACGCTGCTCAATTCCCAGCGGCTGTTTCCGGGACGGTTTCAGAATTTCGTTTTCCTGAGCGTGGGCGAAGTGGATATCACGCTCATGAAAGGCGACCATACCGTGGTCGATCTGCGGCACCACGTGGACGAATCCCTACGCAAATACGTGGAATTTTGTCATGCCCACAACATGGCCGCGGTAGGTTATTCGGCCTATGGGACCGACCCGGTGGAGGCGGCGGTCAAGCTAGCGGATCAGGTCCTGGAGCGTTTTCCGGGCAGCGTGTTTTTTGCCGGCACCTTGGTGTTCCGCGAGGAAAACTGGCTGACACGCCTGCTGCACAACCATACGGCACTCGCGCTTCAGCGCCAGTTGCACATCAAGGGCATGCCGCTGGTGATCATGCCCATGCAGGTAGATACGCGGTAGCCGGATGGCACGGACCGAAAGGCGGTGTGAAGCCTTCATCTGATTTTTCAATTCGTGCTTTCAATTGCCGACGGCTTGCAACCGCTGTTCCTCTTGTTTCTGTTCCTGCTGTTGCAGCGCCCACATGTGCGCGTACGCACCGTTTTGCGCGAGCAGCTCGCCGTGGGTTCCCCGTTCCACGATGTGGCCGTGTTCCATCACCAGGATCTGGTCGGCGTCCATGATGGTGGAGAGCCGGTGGGCGATGACCAGCGTCGTATGATTCGTGGCGATTTCCTGGAGTTCCGCCTGAATCGCCTTTTCGGTGCGGGAATCGAGCGCAGAAGTGGCCTCGTCAAACACCAGGATCGGTGGATTTTTAAGCAAGGTACGCGCGATGGCCACACGCTGTTTTTCACCGCCGGAGAGTTTCAAGCCGCGCTCGCCCACGAGCGTGTCGTATTTGTCCGGCAGCGTTTCCACGAAATCATGGATGTGCGCGGAGCGCGCCGCCTCGATGATCTCCGCGCGCGTGGCCTCGGGCCGGCCATAGGCGATGTTGTAGTAGATGGAATCGTTGAACAGGACCGTGTCCTGCGGCACGATGCCGATGGTCCGGCGCAGGCTTTTCTGGGTGACGTCGCGGATGTCCTGGCCATCGATCAGGATGCGACCGGCGGTGGCGTCGTAAAAACGGAACAGCAGGCGTGAAAGGGTCGATTTGCCGGCCCCGCTCGCGCCCACGACCGCTACCTTGTGGCCGGACGGGACGGTGAAACTCACCTCCTGCAAAACCTGGCGCCGGCTGTCGTAACCGAAACCGACATGCTCAAAACGGATTTCTCCGCCAGTGATTTTAAGCTCCCGGGCATCGGGCTTGTCTGCCACTTCACCGCCCTGTTCCAGCAACCCGAACATGCGCTCCATGTCGGCCAGCGAATGGCGGATTTCACGGTACACGAACCCGAGGAAATGCAGTGGCATATACAGCTGAATCAGGAAGGCGTTGACCAGCACCAAATCGCCGATGGACATGGTTCCTTGGACCACGCCGCGCCCGGCCATGAACATAAGCAAGGTCACGCCCGCGGCGATAATGGCGCCCTGACCGGAGTTCAGGAACGACAGCGAAGTTTGGTTACGAACCGCCGCCTTTTCCCAGGATTGCAGGGTTTCGTCATAACGCCCGGCCTCGAATTTTTCATTGTTGAAATATTTAACGGTTTCATAATTGAGCAGGCTGTCGATGGCGCGGGTATTGGCCTTGGAGTCCATCTCGTTCATGTTGCGCCGGAAAATCATGCGCCATTCAGTGACGATGAGCGTAAACACCACGTAGCCGGCGAGTGTGGCGATGGTCACGATGAAAAACCACGGGTCATATTTCACCAGCAGAATGATCGCGACGAAACCGATCTCCAGCAGCGTCGGGAGGATGTTGAACAACATGAAATTAAGCAAGAAACGAATCCCCGCGGTGCCGCGTTCTATGTCGCGCGACATGCCGCCGGTCTGGCGTTCGAGATGAAAGCGCAGCGATAAGTTGTGCAGGTGTTCGAAGACCTTGAGCGCGACTCGGCGTATGGAGCGCTGCGTGACCTTGGCGAACACGACGTCGCGCAGTTCCCCGAACAGCGAGTTGCCGAGACGCAACAGGCCATAGGCGATAAGGAAGAAAACCGGCAATGCCAGTAATGATTTTGTGGGATCAAGCGCATCAACAATCTCTTTCAGCACCAGCGGGACGGAAACGTTCGCCACTTTGGCCAGCGCCAGAAAGGCGAGCGCCAGCACCACCCGCCCACGGAATTCCCACAGGTAGGGCAGCAGCGATTTGATCGTCCTCCAATCGTTCTGGCGCGAAGGAGGTTTTCCGTAATGTCGCAATCGCATGTCAGGGTATCGAAACAGGAACGAAATGAATTCTAACCGATCTATGTCTTATACTTGTAATTCTCGTGTGGAAATCGCCAACTTTTCGTCAAATGCGCCAGAATGACGGATCAACGAGAGGCCTGTGATAAAATCGCATTTGTTACGAAAGACGGAGGTGTAGGGTGGTTCGTCGCAGCTTCAGACAAATGTTGTTACTCGCCACGATGGCCATTTTGGGTTCAACGCCCGGATTGTTGCCGGCCGCGGAGAAGGCCGAGTTGCGTGGGGCCCTCCCGCACGAGGTGCCGGCTTGGTTCAAAAAGTCCTTTCTCATTCTCCCGGAAGATGTCACTGAGGCGGCCCGAGATGGAAAACGCCTGATGATTTATTTCGGGCAGGAAGGTTGCCCCTACTGCGCGGAATTGATGAACAATAATTTCAGTCAGGCACCTATCGTGGAATACACACGTCGGCATTTTGAGGCCATTGATCTCAACCTTTGGGGCAGCCGTGAGGTAACCGATCTTTCCGGGAAGACAATGCAGGAAAAGGAATTGGCCGCGAAGCTCAAGGTGTGGTTCACGCCCACGCTGCTGTTCTTCAATGAAGAGGGTGAGCAGGTGTTGCGCATCAATGGCTACTATCCGCCGCATCAGTTCCTGACAGCGCTGAAATACGTTGGCGAAAAACAGGAAAAACGCATGACTTTCAAGGAGTATCTCGCCAAGGAATCGCCACCACCGGCGAAAGGTTCGCTCCATGTGCAGCCATTCTTTGCCCCACCTCCGCACGATCTGACCCGGATTGCGGCCGGCAAACCTCTGGCCGTGTTTTTTGAACAAAAAGACTGCGCCGGTTGCGACCGCTTGCACGAGATGGTGCTGAAGGAGGACGCCACGAAGGAATTGCTCAAAAGATTCCACGTGGTCCAGTTGGATCGCTGGAGTGACATGCCGGTGATCACGCCTGCGGGCCGCAAGACCACAGCGCGCGCCTGGGCGGACTCACTGAATGTCGCCTATGTTCCGACGGCCGTCTTGTTTGACGGGGGGAAAGAAGTCATCCAGATTGAAGCCATGTTAAAGGGTTTTCATGTCCAGTCAGTGCTGGACTACGTCGCCTCCGGCGCTTACAAGACGCAAACGAGTCTGCAGCGCTACATCCAGGCGCGCGCGGATCATCTGCGTGAGCAAGGCGTAGTGGTAGATATCTGGAACTGAGCGTGAATTACCGCTGTTTCAGCGCCCGCCGAACCGGGAAAAAATCAGCAAGAATCCCAGCACCGTAAAGCCGAGAAAGAAAAGCAACACCCATCCCGGCATGCTAAGCCCGAGAAAACTCCAGAGCACCTGACCGCACCCACCACTGCCTTCAAACACCAGTTTGAGCGTCTTTTGCAGTGGAAAGCTTTCCAGCATGTCATTGAGGCTGTACCCGCAACCAGGTTGCTGGTCGAACGGCAAGTTTTGGATCCAGACATGGCGGCCGGCGACACCGGCACCCAGCGCAGCTGCCGGCACCGTCAGTCCGCCATATACCCGACGTCCCAATGTTTCAGGATTGTGCAAGGCCCCCGCCAGCAGTACCAGTCCTATGACGATCACAAAAATTCTTTGAAAGATGCACAGCGGGCAGGGTTCGAGATTCATGACGTACTGGAAGAATAGCGCCGCTCCCATCAGGCCGGCGCAGATCAGGAAACCACCGAGAAAGATAATTCTTTGTGACATGAGTGGCAGAGATTCCTGCAAATTCATTCAACACTGAAAACAGGCGCAACTAAAATTATAACCTTTTTACTGCTGGTCAAGCTCAATCCCGCAGATCATACCGTCGGTTATCCATTGTTTCATCAACCCGGCGGCATGCAATGCCACATTTTGCGGGTCGATCCATTCACATAATCCCTCGCAAAGGGTAGCAAAATTTTCGCCATCACGTACGGCGTCGAGCGCCCAGGCCTCGTCCACGGGCAGGGAGCGAAAAAAGTT
The DNA here is from genome assembly GCA_029863005.1 of Gammaproteobacteria bacterium. Classification (GTDB taxonomy): domain Bacteria; phylum Pseudomonadota; class Gammaproteobacteria; order Acidiferrobacterales; family Sulfurifustaceae; genus Sulfuricaulis. The sequence continues at coordinate 22,258 of JAOTWF010000034.1, forward strand.
TTTCAGATCCTGACGCCAGACCAGCCAGGCCTGAAGATATTCGCTCGTTTCCGGCGGTGGTACGTGGATGATATCCGCCACGGCATCCTGATTTTCCTTATGCACCGATGGCATGTTGCTGGCTTCACTCCGGCAGGCATCGGTCATATTTTCAGCTTCCTGATTTTGCCGGATGGCCTTCCAGATCATGGGCACATTCCATTTCAAATCCAGACGCTGGACGGAAGCATGAAGTCGCAGACGCATGCCGGGCCACGCTTCCGGAGGCACGGCTCCCATGTCCTGGATTTGTGTGATTGAGCCATCCTCGGAATCGAAGGCCGCTGCAATCGCCCACTCAAATGTCGCCATTTCCGCGAGATAGGGTCTGTCAATATATTCCTCGCCAACAAGGTATTCGGGGAGGTGATGGCCGAAATAACGGATGGAAAAGTGGGTT
>JAOTWF010000098.1 GCA_029863005.1 Gammaproteobacteria bacterium
GGTTTGAGGTGCCGGTGGCGATCACCATGTAGTCGGTGAAATCGCTGATTCTCCGCATATCGAGCACCGTAACATCGCGCGCCTTGGCATCATTCAGGGCGACCTGGACCCAATGTTGGGTTTTGTTCGCAGTATTGGCTTTTGGCATCAGTGATTCCGGGAATGGTAAATCTTGTGGGAGTGGATAAAGTCGAGCACCGCGGGAGGCAACATGTTGTCCACAGGTTTTCCGCTTGCGATCGCCGCGCGTATGCTCGTGGCGGAAATATCCTGCGGCGTCACCGGCTGGAAAAAAATCCTGCCTGCGGGAGATTGCGCGAGCTCGTCCGGTGAATGCGCCAGGCGATCACGCGCCCAGGACGGCAAATCATCTGCCACCGGGGCCGCCCAACCGGGCCGTGTCACCACGATAAAATTCGAAAGTATCGGCAAACGCTTCCATTGGTGCCAGGATTCCAATCCCTGGAAGGCATCCATGCCCAGCAGCAGACATAGCGACCGTTCGCCATGTTCTTCACGCAGGGATTCCAGCGTCAACACGGTGTACGAAGGCCCGCGGCGGCGGATCTCGCGATCATCCACGCGGAAACCGGGCAGGCCGGCCACGGCCAGCTCGGCCATGCGCAGACGTTGTTCCGCCGTGGCCACCGGCGGGTCGCGATGCGGGGGAAGGAAGGCGGGGATGACCAGAATCTCCGCCAGCTCGAGCACGTGTTGGATCTCCTGCGCGGGACGCAGATGGCCGTGGTGAATGGGATCAAACGTGCCACCAAGAATACCAAGGGGTTTCACAAAAATATTGTTCAGGCGGCCGGCCCTGGTTTTCTGGTCAGGTGCTGTAACGTCAATGGAAAAACCATCTTATTGGCGGATATGACCATCCCCGAGCACGATGAACTTCAACGAGGTCAGTCCCTCGAGACCGACTGGACCACGCGCATGCAGCTTGTCGGTAGAGATGCCGATTTCAGCACCAAGACCGTATTCGAAACCGTCGGCGAAACGCGTCGAGGCATTGACCATGACCGAGCTTGAATCCACTTCGCGCAAGAACCGGCGCGCGCGGGTAATATCTTCGGTCACGATGGATTCGGTGTGAGACGAACTATAGCGTCCGATATGGTCCATGGCCTCATCCAGATTCTCCACTACGCGAATGGACAGAATCGGCGCAAGATATTCCGTGTGCCAGTCCTCTTCTGTCGCTGACGTGATACCGGACAGAATCTCGCGCGTGGCCTCGCAGCCGCGCAATTCGACGCCCTCATCCTGATACATCTTGCCCAGCACCGGCAGGACCTTGTTGGCCACGCCGCGCGCCACCAGCAATGTCTCCATGGTGTTGCAGGTGCCATAGCGCTGCGTCTTGGCGTTGAAGGCAATCTTCACTGCCTTGTCGAAATCAGCCTTGTCGTCAATATACACGTGGCACACGCCGTGCAGATGTTTGATGACGGGGATGGTGGCCTCGGCGCTGATGCGCTCGATTAGCGACTTCCCGCCGCGTGGCACAATGACATCCACGTATTCTTTCAGGCGTATCAGCTCACCCACGGCAGCACGGTCGGTAGTATCCACCATCTGCACGGTCTCCACCGGCAGGCCTGCCTGTTTGAGCCCGGTCTGGATACAGGCGGCGACGGCGCGGTTCGAATGGATCGCTTCGCTCCCTCCGCGAAGGATGGTCGCATTGCCGGATTTCAGACAGAGCCCGGCGGCGTCCGCCGTCACGTTCGGGCGCGATTCGTAAATGATCCCGATGACACCCAGCGGCACGCGCATGCGTCCAACTTGAATCCCGGAGGGACGGTAATTCAGATCGGTGATCTCGCCGACCGGATCGGGCAACGCTGCGATCTGGCGCAGGCCCTCGGCCATGGCCTGGATGCGCGCGGCATTAAGCTCGAGCCGATCGAGCAACGCCGCGTCTAGGCCTTGGGCTTTGCCGGCTTCGAGGTCCTTCTTGTTGGCAGCCAGCAGGGTATCGCTCTGGCGCTCGATCTCTTTCGCCATGGCCGTGAGGGCCAAGTCTTTGGCCGCCGTCTCGGCACGCGAGATCAGCCGCGCCGCGGCGCGCGCACGCTGACCGACTTCCTGCATGTATTGCCGGATCTCGATCTCGGTTGTTTGTTTGGAGGCTGCTTTCATCAATTCCTGCCCGTCATCGGCGCGTTTAAATCTGGCAAGTGGAAGGTTGGAGCCCGCTCATGGACAGCGCCAGGCATTGCAATTCCTGCCACACATCACCGCTGGCCCGCCCCTTCAGGATACGATCCGTGCGTGCGGCACGAAGCAGCAGGTTCTGCGTCGCCGGGGGCGACAGCCGTTTAAGTGCGCTGCCGACCAGCGGTTTGCGTTTCGCCCATACCCGGCGCGACTCGAGCACCCGCATCACCGGCTGGCCGCCCGCCACCAAGTTCGCCATTTGCGCCAATTCGCGCGCTTCGCGCGCCAGCGCCCACAGCACCAATATGGGTTCTACCCCTTCGCCGCGCAGGCTGTTGAGTATCCGCTCGACGACCACTGCTTCGCCACGCAGACTGGCGTCCACCAAGGCAAAAACATTGTAACGGGCATTGTCGCCGAGATTACCCTCGATGTCATCCAGGCCCACATCACCACTGCCGAATTGCAGCGAAAACTTGTCAATTTCCTGAGCGCAGGCCAACAGGTTACCTTCCATGAGGTGCGTCAATAATTCCACTACGCCTGGTCCCGGTTTAAGACCTTTGGCCTCCATGCGCCGGCGGATCCACAGAGGCCATTGCGCTGTCTCCAGCGGATAGGCGACGACGGCCACACCCGCGGCTTCCAGTGCCTTGGCCCACTTGGATTCACGCACAGCCTTCTCAAGCTTGCCACAGGTAACGAGAAACACGGTGTCCGCGGGAGGCTTTGCCGAGATTTCCGTGAGAATTTTCGCACCCATCTCACCCGGCTTGCCGTTCGGAAGTCGCAGTTCGATCAGACGCCGCTCAGCAAAGAGTGAAAGCGACTGGAGACTTACGAACAGTTCATTCCAGTCAAATCCACTTTCCACGGTAAACAATTGCCGGTCGAGGAACCCTCCATGGTGCGCCGCCTCGCGGATCGCCTGGCAGCTCTCTTCGACGAGCAGCGTTTCCTCGCCGTAGACGAAATAAACCGGCGCGAGTCCGCGCTTGAGGTGATGGATTAACTGGTCAGCGTTTATCGGCATCGTCATTCAACAGGGTAAGACGCGACAGGCGCCGCAGGATCTGCTGCACCGCATCGCGCTGCATTACGCGGCGCAGTTCCTGTTCCTCCCTTTCCTTGGCCAGCACGTTTAGGCGGTCGAATGGGTGATCGCGCTGTAGCCTGATAGTCTGCGGCGGAGACAACATTTTGTCGCGCTTATCGACCAGACGGAAACTCACTTCGTATTTCAGCAGGTACTCGTCAACTTTGCCGATGGCCGTTACCGACAATACTTGGCTGTCCGAGAGCTCGCCGTAAAGCACCAGACGAGCAGCATCGCCCGACTCCTCGATCTGCACGTTCGTCTGGGCACGCAGGACATTTTTCATTTCCACCAGCAAGGGATTGTTTTCCTGCCGGCTCCCATCCACCTTGACCTGCAACACCGAAAGCGCGGGCGGCAGATCGAACTTGCCGGCCCCCCGCAGATGAAAACCGCAGGACGAAAGTATTCCTACTGCCGCTACCAGCATAATCAGAACAGAACGCCTGTTTACTCGCACGGCGCTATCCCGCCACCACGATGTTCACGAGTTTACCCGGCACGACGATTTTCTTTTTCAGCTCCTTGCCTTCAATGAAACGCTGGATGTTGGCGTCGGCCAAGGCATAGCTCGCCGTTTCATCGTCACTCGCCCCGGCCGGCACCGTGACACGCCCACGCAATTTGCCGTTCACCTGTACCACGATCTCGAGGCTTTCCTGCTTCAATGCGGCATCGTCGGGTTTTGGCCAGCGTGCATCGATCACGGCATCCTCGTGTCCGAGTGAGCGCCAAAGACTATGACAGACATGGGGGACAATTGGTGAGAGTGCCAAAACCGCAATCTCGAGAGCTTCCTGGCGCACGGCACGGGCGGGTGTTGAATGGACATCGAACTTGGCCACGCTGTTCAGCAGTTCCATGACCGAAGCAATCGCGGTATTGAAGGTGCGGCGCCGGCCGATGTCGTCGGTAACCTTGGCCAGGGTCTGGTGTGCCTGGCGGCGCAGATCTTTGAGCGCTGGTGGCAACGACGAAAAATCGCGCTTTGCCGTCAGGCCCTGATTAACGTGCTCGGTCACAAGCTTCCACAAACGGCGCAGGAAGCGGCTGGCACCGGCCACCCCCTCGTCCGACCATTCGAGCGTCATTTCTGGCGGCGAAGCAAACATCATGAACAGGCGCGCGGTGTCGGCGCCATACTGTTCGATCAGTGACTGCGGATCGACACCGTTGTTCTTGGACTTGGACATGGTACCCATCCCGCCTGATTCTAGCGGCAGGCCATCGCTTTTGAGCACCGCGCCGAGTCGCCCGCCTTTGTCGTCGGTGCGGATCTCGACTTCCGCCGGGTTGAAATAGGTGATGCGTCCGCTGGCCGGCTTGCGGAAAAAAATCTCGTTTAACACCATGCCCTGCGTGAGCAGACGCATGAACGGTTCCGGCCCGCGCACCAGGCCGAGATCGCGCATGACTTTCCACCAGAAGCGCGAGTACAAAAGATGCAGGATAGCGTGTTCAATGCCGCCGATGTACTGGTCCACCGGCATCCAGTACTTTACGCGATTGTCCACCATCGCCGCCCCGTTGTCGGGACAGCAATAGCGCGCGTAATACCACGAGGAATCCACGAAAGTGTCCATGGTATCGGTTTCGCGCCGTGCCGGCTGGCCGCACTTCGGGCAGACGCAATCGACGAAATCAGTGCGCTTGTTGAGCGGATTGCCGGTGCCGTCCGGCACGCAGTCCTCGGGCAACACCACCGGCAGGTCCTTGTCCGGGACCGGGACATCGCCGCATTTTTCGCAGTGGATGATGGGTATCGGACAACCCCAGTAACGCTGGCGCGAGATGCCCCAGTCGCG
>JAOTWF010000006.1 GCA_029863005.1 Gammaproteobacteria bacterium
TCGTCGTGGGCCGGCACCGCCATCACGGCGCCTTCGCCGTATCCCATGAGCACGTAGTTGCCAACCCAGACCGGCACCGGCTCGCCGGTGAGTGGATGGGTCACGTTGATCCCGGTCGGCATGCCTTTCTTTTCCATGGTGGCGAGGTCCGCCTCCATGACCGAACCGGCCTTGCATTCCTCGATGAATGCGGCGAGATCCGGATTGTTTTTCGCCGCGTGCGTCGCGAGCGGATGCTCAGCGGCGACGGCGCAAAAGGTGACACCCATGATGGTGTCGGCACGGGTAGTGAACACCCAAAGTTTCTCATCCTTGCCTTCGATCTGATAAGGAAAGGCAAAGCGCACGCCCACGCTCTTGCCGATCCAGTTGGCCTGCATGGTTCGCACGCGCTCCGGCCATTCTGGAAGCTCAGCAAGATCGGCCAGCAGCTCTTCGGCATACCGGGTGATCGCGAGGTAATACATCGGGATTTCGCGCTTTTCGATCAGCGCACCGGTGCGCCAGCCACGACCGTCAATGACCTGCTCGTTGGCCAGCACCGTCTGGTCCACCGGGTCCCAGTTCACCACTCCGGTTTTCTTGTAGGCGATGCCTTTTTCCAGCATGCGCAGAAACAGCCACTGATTCCATTTGTAATACTCGGGACGACAAGTAGCGAGTTCGCGTCCCCAGTCGATGGCGAAACCGAGCGAACGCAACTGCTTCTTCATGTAGGCAATGTTGTCGTACGTCCATTTCGCCGGCGGCACACCGTTGGCCATGGCCGCGTTTTCCGCCGGCAGCCCGAAGGCGTCCCAGCCCATGGGCTGCAGCACGTTGCGCCCCTGCAGGCGCTGGTAGCGCGTGATGACGTCACCGATGGTGTAATTGCGCACATGACCCATGTGCAACTTGCCGGAAGGATAGGGAAACATCGACAGGCAGTAGAATTTCTCCCGCGCCGGGTCTTCCGTCACTTTGAACGCCTGATGCTTTTCCCAGTAATCCTGGGCGTCTTTTTCAACTTTTTCGGGAAGATAATCCTGATCCATTGCAAAAGGTGCGGCTCATTACTCAATGAGCCGGAAGGATACCGTAAATTACGGGATTCGTCTGTTTCGACCGGGTCCGGTTCCACGGTCCGGTTTCTTACACCGGACGGGAGGGATTATTTTGACTTGGCGTCGTAACGCTCCATCACCTTGGGCGTCAGGTCCATTCCGTCTTCGGCATACAGCAAGCCGGACTCGGAGGCCTCCAAGACCAGACTCAGTTTCATTTCCTTGGCGATGCCCGCGATAATGCCGCGGATTTCACCCAGTGCCTTGGAGGTATAATCGCTGTCTTTCTTGTTGACCTCCTGCTTGGCTTCCTTGACCATCTTCTGGTAGACATCGGCCTTTTCCTGGAATTCCTGCTGCTTGGCTTTCTTCTGTTCCTCGGTCATCAGCAGTTGGTCTTTCTGAAATGCCTGCTGCAGCGCTTTAAGTTTTTCCTCTTCCTTGCTGATGGCGGCTTCCTTTTGCTTGATCATTTTTTCGAACTCGGCCTTGTTTTTCTTGCCGACCTTGCTTTCCAGGAGCACCTTGCGCACGTCCACGAAGGCAATGCCGGGCTTGTCGGCGGCGAGAATCGGAGCGTTCAATAACAGGAATAACGGCAGCACCAGTACTAATTTTTTCATTTCTCCATCCTTGAAAATAAACAGAATCCGCCACGGTGCGGGCGAGAGGGCAAAATCATATCATTATTGATCGCGGTCCGCGCAGGAATGATCACACTCAAAGCGCGAATGAGACAGCACCGGAAAAGAATAGTTCTGCGGGAGGAGGAGAACGAGCCTCGATCAGGCCGAGGCGAGGCGAGATCCGTTTTTCAATAATTCCTCGAACTGCTGGGGGGCGAGGGGCTTGCTGTAATAATAACCTTGCATCGCATTGCATTGATGCTTACGCAGGAATTCCAGTTGCTGGATGGTCTCCACCCCTTCGGCCACGACCTTGAGCCCGAGGCTGTGGGCCATGGTGATGATGGTGCTGGCAATAGCCGCATCGTCCTCGTCCCGGGGGATGTCGCGCACAAACGATTGATCGATCTTCAGCACATTGATCGGGAAACGCTTCAGGTAGCTGAGACTGGAATAACCAGTGCCGAAGTCGTCGATGGATATCCGCACGTCCATGGCCACCAGTTCGCGCAAGGTGCTAATAGAGGCCTCCGCCTGCTGCATCACCAGTCCTTCCGTCAATTCCAGGTCGAGCAAGGCTGGGTTAAAGCCGGTTTCCTCCAGTATTTTGTAAATGGATGCTGGTAGATCCTTCTGGTGAAACTGCCGGGCGGAGAGATTTACCGCCACGTAAAGGGACGGGTAATCCATTTTTTGCCAACGCCGACATTGCGTGCAGGCCGTGCGCAGTACCCACTCTCCGATGGGAATGATATAGCCAGTTTCCTCGGCCAGCGGTATGAACATCATTGGTGAAATCAATCCGCGCTCGGGATGGTTCCAGCGCAGTAGCGCTTCCATGCCGATGATGTGCCCGGAGTTGCTATCCACGATCGGCTGATAAGCCAGCGAAAACTCGCCGCGCTCAAGGGCGTAGCGCAAGTCATTCTCCAGCGCCAGGCGCTCGGTGACCTTGGCGGTCATATCCGCCATGTAAAACTGGTAGTTGTTCTTGCCGGATTCCTTGGCGCGATACATGGCCACGTCCGCGTTACGCAATAATTCCTGTGCGCCTTGGTCGTCGAAAGGATAAAGCGTAATACCCATGCTGGCGGTGACAAAAAGGTGATGGCCGGCAATGAGAAACGGCTGGTTAAAAACTTCCAGGATCTTCTGAGCGACGTGGATGGCATCATCCACGTGCCCCATGTCGGCTAACACCAGCGCGAATTCATCCCCGCTCAAGCGCGCTACCGTATCACCCCGCCGCACCGTCCCGCTCAGCCGAATGGCGACTTCCCGCAACAGGGCATCCCCCATAACATGGCCGAGACTGTCATTGATGTTCTTGAACCGGTCGAGGTCGAGAAAGACGACACCAACCAGGCGCTCTTTGCGATTAGCGTCTGACATGGCCAATTCCAACCGTTCAATGAATTGCGTGCGATTGGGCAGGTCCGTCAAGCTGTCAAAATGGGCCAGTTGCAGGAGCCGTTTTTCATCTTGCTTGCGTGCTGTGATATCACGCGTGATGGCCAGTACGAGCTTGGATCCGTCATTCTCACCGGGCATGGAAACGGCATGTGTTTCCATCCAGCGGTGTGTCCCCTTGAGGCCGGTGAGTTCAAATTCCATGATGCCCTTTTCTCCACGCAACACTTTTTCCATGAGGGCACGAAAGGGTTCGCGGTATTCCGGGTGAAGCAACGGAAATATCGGTTTGCCGATCACCTGATTCGAATGTCTCGCCTCGATCATGGCCAGTCCCGATGTATTCATCTGGACCAACACGCCATCTGCCGAGAGTACCTTGACGCATTCCGGCTCGGTTTCGATAATCGCGCGCAACTGATTCTCGCTGCGTCGTAGCGCCAGCTCCGCGCGTTTGCGCTGAATCATGGAACCCAGTTGGGTCGCGGCACTGAACACCACGCTAACAAGATGTTCATCTTCCTGGCGCGTTTCGCGCTCAAAAAATTCAAGCACAGCAATCACTTCTTCCCCGGCCAACACCGGAATGCCCATCCCAACCTTCAGGCCCGCCTCAACTGCCGCCTCGGCGCGGAGGAAATTTCCATCGGTGGTAACATCTGTTATCCATGCCGGTTTCTTCGAAGCCCAGACCTGCCCGGGAAGTCCTTTGCCTCGGGAATACGTTATAACAAGGCTCGCCTGGCGGAAGCGATCCATTCCCTTGATGTTGCAATGCCACGATGGCACGCATTCTAGTCGGTCGCTCTCGCCCACCATCCACGCCTGTCCCAGTTTCCAGCCGGTGGACTCACAAACCTTGCGCAACACCACCTGCAACGCCTTGTGTTGATCTTCCGCCTCACTCACCGCCATTGTCATGGTCTGCAACAGCCGCACCTCCTGTTCCGCGCGCAGGCGTTCGGCGATTTGCGTCTCCAGCGCCACGTTCTGGGACGTCAACTCGCCAATCCGTTCCGTGCGCTTGCGCAAATATCCCAGCATCAGCGCCATCGCGGGCGTTGTGACCCCCCACATCACGACACGAATAAAATTTTCACCGGAGTACTGAAAAGGGTGCCCAGGGACCGAAAAGTGAAAGGCAAAATAGACCCACGACAAGACCGCGCTGACCAGGGCATAAAGCGTCCCCCCGCAGAAGGCGGAATACGCCACCACCAGGAGCAGTATCGCGGGCGGATTGGGTATCTTGAATCCAGCGTGTTTCAGAATTTCAACACAAGCGATGACGATAACAGCGAGGATGGGCCCGCTTATGATTCGCCAAAGGTTTAGCTTGGCCTTACCCAAATCCTGCTCGGTGGTTGCCACTTTGCCTCGGCGATGGATTATTGAGTCTTAATGTTTAATAACCTTAAGGATAGGTCATTCAAAGCAGCGAGCAAGAACCATGCTCGCGAGATATTTATAGCTACAGGCTAGAAATCAGGGGTTAGTGGGGCTTGATGCGAAAGGGATGGAAAGATAAAGCCGTGGATACGGTAATAAGCGCCAGCAATATCACGGCTAGCCAATTTCCATATATTACATAAGGGGTTGCCCCCTGCATGGGCTGTACCTTGGCCGTCAGCACCTGGACCTGGAACTGGGTCGAAATCGCCAGGATCTCTCCCCGGTGGCCGATGACAGCCGACGGGCCGGTGTTGGCGGCACGCAGCATCGGGCGACCCGTTTCGAGCGCGCGCATGCGCGCCATCTGGAGTCGTTGCCTTGATGCGAGCGAATCGCCGAACCAGGCATCCTCGCTGACATTTACCAGCAGCGACGCCTGCGGCAGGGTGCGGATCACTTCCTCGCCAAAGGCATCTTCGTAACACACCGACACGCCGATGGATTGTCCCGCCGCCGTGAGCAGTGGCTGGTCGGGCGCGCCGGCGCTGAAATCCGACATGGGGATTTGCAGGTTCCGCATCAGCCAGCGGAACAGTGGATCGAGCGGAGGGTACTCACCGAAAGGCACCAAATGTTGTTTGCGGTAAATGCCCGGCAGAAGGCCGAGGGAGATCACCGCGTTATAGTAATGTCGCTTGTCGCTTTCACGTTCCATCACGCCTATCAAGAAATCCACTTTCGTCGTCTGGCTGAAACCTCGCAGTTTTTCCAGATAATCGGTATCGATTTCATCCAGGTACGCCGGAATCGCGGATTCCGGCCAGACGATCAGATCCGAGGGGGGCGCCTGCTCGCTCAGAGACCAGTAGCGGTCCAGGATGACGCGACGGCTGCCCGGTTGCCATTTGCTGTCGAGCGAAATATTTCCTTGAACGAGCGCTACGCGCAGTGGTTGATTTACCGGTTGCGTCCATTCGATCAGACCCGCGATCCACCCGGTAAGCCAGATCAGCAACAGCAGCGGAAAAGATCGCCGGAAAAATTTCGCTGGGGTTCGCATGCCCTCGGCCAGCAGGCCGGCGCTGACCGCGCACAGGAAACTAATGCCATACACCCCGAGCCAAGCGGCATAACCGGCGAGCGGTGTCGCCACCTGACTGTAACCAAGATGCAGCCAGGGAAACCCGGTCAGGAACCAACCCCGTGTCCATTCGGCCAACACCCACAGCGCCGGGATCGCCAAAATGAAATGCCAAGCGCCGGGATTCGGGAGGAACTTTGCCTGGAGCCAACCGACGAGCGCGGGATAAATCGACAGCCCGGCCACGAACAGGAACACCGCCAACCCGGCGAGTGGCGCCGGCATATTGCCGTAATAATGCAGGCTCACGTACACCCATGACACGCCAACGCCGAACATCCCGAGACCGAAGAGAAATCCGCGAAACGCTGCGCGTCCCGGCGATGCCGCCTCCCAGACCAGAAACAGCAAGGCGGGGCACAGGATCGCAAGCGGGAATAGATCGAACGGTGAGAAAGCGAGCGGTAGCAACAGCCCGGCAATGAAGGCCACCGCATCGGCCACCGCCGGTTTAAGCGGAATGAGACTACTTCTTGGTTTTTTGCCGGCCTGGTTGTTCAACCGGAGTCACTTTCAGGAGGTAAACGCGGCGACTGTCGGCGCGTAGAACCTCGAAACGCAGGTTATCGATTTCGATTTTCTCGCCGCGGCGCGGGACATGACCGAGCCGGTTCATGACCAAGCCACCGACGGTCTCGATCTCCTCGTGGGCAAGCTTTGTATTCAGACGTGAATTGAGATCGGCCAGTGTCACCAGCGCCTTCACCACGTATTCACCGCCGTCACGCGGCATGATCATGACATCATCGTCAATGTCGTATTCGTCCGATATTTCCCCCACGATCTGCTCCAGAACGTCTTCGATGGTCACGAGGCCAGCCACGCCGCCGTATTCGTTGACGACGATTGCCATATGGTTGCGGCTGGTGCGAAATTCACGGAGCAGCACGTTCAGCCGCTTGCTTTCCGGCACAAACACGGCCGGGCGCAGCATGTCATGTACGTTGAAACTCACGCGTTTTTTTTTGTCGAGAAACAGGTAACGCAGCAGGTCCTTGGCCAGCAGTATGCCGATCACCCTGTCCTTGTCGCCGTCCACCATCGGGAAGCGGGAGTGACCGGATTCCATGACCAAAGGCAGGTACGTCTCCGGGGGACTGTCCTTGTCGACCACGTCCATCTGCGATCGCGGCACCATGATATCGCGTACCTTCATTTCCGAGACCTGCAACACGCCCTCGATCATGTCGAGCGAATCGCGGTCGAGCAGGTCCCGCCCAGCTGCTTCTCGCAGTGACTGGACCAGGTCTTCACGCGAGGCCGGTTCGCCCAGCAGCGCGTGACTCAGACGGTCGAGCAACGACCGCGGAGCGATTTCGGGTTCGGCGGCTGTTTCTGGCTTATCTTCGGTTTTCTTGTTCATGAAAGGTAAGGGTTGGTGAATCCCAACTCCCCGAGAATGCGGATTTCCTGTGTTTCCATCACAGTAGCATCCCGGCGTTTCTGGTGATCATAACCCCGAAGGTGCAGTATACCGTGGACCACCATGTGCGCCCAATGCGCGCGCGGAGATTTATTCTGCTGGCGCGCCTCGCGACGCACCACCGGCGCGCAAATAACCAGATCGCCCAGTATATCGCTGTGCAGCCCGGATGGGGGTTCGAATGGGAACGACAGCACGTTGGTCGGCCCGCGGCGGCGGCGGAAACGGCAGTTCAGCAAGGCGGATTCCGCATCTCCCACAATACGCACGCCCAGGGCGACACGCGAATGCTTCATGTCGCGCAACGCCGCGCGGGCCCAGTGCCGAATGGTCGGGGAAGCGGGCAATCCGGCGCGGCCCGTGCCGTACTGCACGCTCACATGTAGTTTCATTTCGTCGGGGGAGGCTGGCTTTCAGCGCCCTTTTGATGACTTTCGTAGGCTTCGACGATTTTTTGCACCAGAGCGTGGCGCACGACATCCTGTGGGGTGAAGTGAGTGAAAGTTATGCCATCCACGTCGCGCAGAATATCAATCGCCTGCACCAGGCCCGATAACTGGGTGCGACGCAGGTCAATCTGCGTGATGTCGCCCGTGATCACAGCGGTGGTCCCGAATCCGATGCGCGTCAGGAACATTTTCATTTGCTCCGCGGTGGTGTTCTGCGCCTCATCGAGAATGATGAAAGACTCATTCAGCGTCCGGCCGCGCATGTAAGCAAGCGGCGCCAATTCGATCACGCTTTTTTCAAGCAGTCGGACCACCTTTTCGAAACCGAGCATTTCATTGAGCGCATCGTATAACGGGCGTAAATACGGATCGATCTTCTGCTCCAGGTCTCCGGGCAAGAAGCCTAAGCGCTCGCCCGCCTCGACCACCGGTCGCACCAGCAAGATCCGCTCGACCCGGTTGCTTTCCAGCGCTTCGACGGCGCAAGCCACGGCGAGATAGGTCTTGCCGGTGCCGGCCGGTCCGACGCCGAAATTGATGTCATGTGTCAGAATGTTGCGAATGTACTGACGCTGGCGTGGACCGCGGCCGCGAATGATGCGCTTGGGCGTACGTAGCGTGCTTTCACGATCGTTCTCCTCCTCCGGCATACGCAGGGCGAGTTGCTGCAAAGCCGCGTGCACGCCGGCGAGCGTCAACTCCCCTTTGCCTTCGGTCACGCCGTACAGATTCTGCAGTAACTGGGAGGCGGCGAGGCTGCCCTCCGAGTCACCCGTGACACGGAAGAGATTGCCGCGATTGGCAATCTCGACACCAAGATATTCCTCGATCTGCCGTAGATGCTCGTCGTGGCTGCCACAGAGACTGGCGAGACGCCGGTTATCGGCGGGCGTGAGATTGATTTCGATGTACTTGGGCTTAGGCTTCAAGCGGGTAATGCAACTCCGAGAGAAAATAAGAGTTAATTAACAGCAAAAGTGGGTGATAAATCAAGCGCTCCGTGCGCGCGGCTCAGCCAGCAGCCGCCCGCGCAGGGAATTCGTCAGCGCCTCGGTGATTTCCACGTCGATAAAACGGCCGATCAACGCGGAGTCCAAACATTCAAAATTGACCACGCGATTGTTCTCGGTGCGCCCACACATCTGCCGGGCAGACTTGCGCGCCGGCCCTTCGACCAGAATACGCTGCACGGTTCCCACCATCCGCCGGCTGATAGCAGCCGCCATTTCGATGTTGTGTTTTTGCAGGCGCGCCAGGCGCATTTCTTTGACCTCATGCGGTGTGTCATCGGCCAGTTCCGCCGCCGGCGTGCCGGGACGTGCGCTGTAAAGAAAACTAAAAGAAGTGTCGAAATTCATCTCCTCCATCAAAATCAGGGTGGCGGCGAAATCGGTCTCGGTCTCACCCGGAAACCCGACGATGATGTCCGTCGTGACGCTGATGTCCGGGCGCACCTCGCGCAGCCGGCGGATTTTCGATTTGTATTCGAGCACAGTGTGCCCGCGCTTCATGTGCGCGAGAATGCGGTCAGACCCGCTCTGGACCGGCAGGTGCAAGTGGCCCGCCAGCTTTGGTAAGTCGGCATAAGCATTGATCAGCCGATCACTGAACACCTGGGGGTGCGAGGTGGTGAAACGCAGGCGGCCAATTCCATCGATTTCCGCCAAGTAATAAATCATAAGGGCCAGATCCGCGAATTCACCAGTGTGCATCGCCCCGCGGTAGGCATTGACGTTCTGTCCCAGCAGGATCACTTCACGCACGCCGTGTTCCGCCAGGTGCACGACCTCCGCGATCACGTCGTCGAACGGCCGGCTGAATTCCTCTCCACGGGTGTAGGGCACAACACAGAAACTGCAGTACTTGCTGCAACCTTCCATGATGGAAACGAACGCCCGCACGCCATCGACGCGTGGGTCGGGCAGGCGGTCGAATTTCTCGATTTCCGGGAAGGAGGTATCCACGGCCGGTTGCGATGATGCCAGCACGTTGTCCAGCATCTGTGGCAGCCGATGCAGGGTCTGTGGGCCGAAAACCATGTTCACGAACGGGGCGCGCCGGATGATCCCGGCACCTTCCTGACTCGCCACACATCCTCCGACACCGATCACCAGATCGGGTCGAGCCATTTTGAGTTCGCGCCACATCCCGAGCTGGGAGAACACCTTTTCCTGAGCCTTCTCGCGAATAGAACAGGTATTGAGCAGCAGCACATCAGCCTCGGCCGGGTTGTCGGTGTGTTCAAGACCGTGACTCGCCGCGAGCGCGTCCGCCATGCGCGCGGAATCGTATTCGTTCATCTGACAACCGAAGGTCTTGATGTGCAGCTTGCGGGGCATAAATGGAAATATTCTTCCAGTCCGGAATCTAAATCTACCGTCGGAAGGTGAAAATGGCCAGCCGCTTGATTTTCAGACACGAAAAAATACGGGCGGCATTCGCCGCCCGTAGTCAGAGGACCGTTAATAACCGTCAGGGCCCGGATTTCTCGCTGATCTGTGACAAAATTGCCATGACCAGCGCCGCCGCCGAGAGAGCAAAAAGATAGAAGATATTTTCCAGGAGTTGGGAGTAGGTCGACGCCAGGTAAGTGATTATCGACGGGGTGCCAATCCAAAAACTTAGTTTCAACATGATGCTGTCCTCCTCAGGAAATGCTATCTGCAGGAGGGGCAAAGGCCCGTCATTCCTTTCTGCCCGCAGATCGTCCCTTGGGAGAAAGTCTTGGTCGAGTGCGTTAAAACCACAAGATAGGCCCGACGCATGGCGCTCCGACGGGGACAACCGGTGATTTCTTTGTCTCTCAGCGTCTTAGACCGCACGCGGCAAACAGGCGTATTGGCCAGGCCGACAAGCGGCATACTAGCGTATCCCGCATGTGAATACCTAACCGAGGCCGGGAAACAACTGGATCAAACCACCAGCAATAAACTCGACCGCCACCGCGGCCAGGATCAGGCCCATGACACGGGTCGTGACGGTGATGCCGTAGCGTCCCAGCCGATTCGCGATGGGCTCCGCCAGCGACAGCGCCGCCCAGACGCTCGCCGCGACCAGTAACGCGGCCACCACCAGAAACGCGACATCCCAGAATGACTGAGTGCGGTGCGCGTACACAATCGTCGTGCTAATGGCCCCAGGACCGGCAAGCATCGGGATCGCCAGCGGGACCACTGCGCTGGTGTCCTTGTCTTGCGCTTCAATATTTTCCTCGGGCGAATGCCGGGTCTCACCCGGATACCCGCGCAACATTGCGAGCGCCATCATCATGATCAGGATGCCGCCGCCGACGCGGAATGACGGCAGGCTGATGCCGAAGAAACGCAGCAGCGGCTCACCAAGAAAAATGCTGATAATCAGCACAACTGTCACTGCCGTGGCCGTGATACGCGCGGTTTTTTTGCGCGTACCCGATGCTTGATCACGGGTCAACGTGATAAAGACGGGGATTGCCCCGATTGGATTGGTGATCACCAGCAACGCCGTGAGGATGTGTATATAGTCGGACCAGTGTGTCATGAATGGCGCCGGCCGGATCAGGAAATGGTCTGGTAATAAATATTCTGCGGGTGATTGGCCTGAGCAAAGAAATACCAGCGCTCCGCCAGCAGTCCCAGGTACTGAATGACAAAGGCACTGGACAGCATCGGGACGCTGCGATCAACCATGCCGTTGAACAGCAGCACGAGCGGCACCGGAAATACCAGCACCAGGAATACCCACTTGATCGAACGGAATAACCACGGTGCCGCACCGTGGAAGAAATCGCGCGTGTTGAACGATCCGCCCATGAAACCCTGGGACTTCTGCACGATGCGCGCGTGACGCACGCCGATCGCCGTCTGGATCGTGGACTTGTACTTGAGACGGCGGTTGCGGATGAGCGAGGCCGCGCGCGTCACCCAGACGGCAAGCGTGATGATCACGGTCCAGGCGCCAAAAAAGTAAACCAGGGCCGGCGCCTGGTACGCGGCATAGGCCGTCGCGAGCAGGAATCCCGAGGCCAGTCCGAATAGCGTGTAATTCACCACTGTCAGCCAACTCGCCCATTCCTGCAGAAATTTGATGCACGCGTAGATCATGCCGGTGCACAGAAACAGCAAGAACGCCAGCGCGACCGCGGCAGCACCCACGACGAGCGCCAGGTCACCGTCTACGCTGGTGGCAAAGCCTAAATCTTTCAGCCGCAGATTGAGATGATGTACCACACCATAGACAGCCACGGCACCCATCAGGGCCGGCAGCACAATGACTTCGCGCGACAGCCACGAGGTGCGCCAACGCGCCGCCGAGCGCCAGGCTCGCTCCGGGTGACCGAGGTGAAAGAACGACGCCACCAGTCCGCCGATTAGCAGTGCCAAGGCGATAGCGCTGCCCTGCACATAGAAATGGCTCGGCGGTACTGGCAGAAGCTCGACAGTCGAGTAGACCTGCGCCGTATAGAGGGCCAGAAACAAGCCCTGGCCGGCGCCGATCAGCGTTGTCAGAAAGATGACCGAGAAGGCAGGATGCATGCGTGGCTCCTAGATAGGCTACCAACTCGTGACGTCATCAAGCGACGGCTCATGCACATCCGGCTTGGGCCGAACACCCTCTTTCTTGAGAGGGTTGTCGGCACGCATCAGCTCATCGTCGTGGATCTTGATGCGTGTCTTGCGGCGCGGCAGGTAATGGTTGGCCGGCTTGGTGCCCCACTCCGGCATGAGCGCATAACCCCCGTTCTCGCTGATCGCCACCGATACCTCGGAATCGGGATCGTGCACGTCACCGAACAGGCGCGCATTCGTCGGGCAGGCCATGACGCAAGCGGGCTTGCGCTCCGCCTGCGGCAATGACTTATCGTAAATGCGGTCGACGCACAGAGTGCATTTCTTCATGACTTTCTGGTGCTCGTCGATCTCGCGCACGCCATAGGGGCAGGCCCACGCGCAATATTTGCAGCCGATGCACTTGTCGTAATCGACCAGCACGATGCCGTCTTCCGGACGCTTGTAACTCGCCCCGGTGGGACACACCGGAACGCACGGCGGATCCTCGCAGTGCAGGCAGGACTTCGGGAAATGCACGGTTTCGGTATTCGGGAATTCCCCCACCTCAAAAGTCTGCACCCGATTGAAGAAGTTGCCGGTCGGATCTTCACCGTACGGACGGTCATCGGACATGTAGCCAGCCTCGCCCGAGGTGTTCCATTCCTTGCAGCTGGTGACACAGGCGTGGCAGCCGACACAAACATTGAGGTCGATGACTAAGGCGAGCTGGATCATGTCAGGTTCCCATGAGCTTGCCGGTCACATAGGCCAGCCAGTTTTTATGGCGTGTCGGTTCACCGGGCACCGGTGAAAGCGTGTCAAACTGCGGCGAGGAAACCTGTTCTTCGTCCGGACCGGCCTTGACCAGGCACACCCGTACGTCATACCAGCCGGCCTGCCCGGTGACTGGATCGGAGTTGGAGAGATACTCGCCCTCCGGCTGCGGCGGGAGTTCCTCGGAGATCAGATGGTTGAGCAAAAAACCCTTACGCGCTTCGTTCGCGCGCGGTTCGAGATTCCACGCGCCGGGTTGCTTGCCGATGGCATTCCAGGTCCAGACTGTACCCGGCTCGGTGGCTTCACTGTAGCGGCACATGCCACGCACCTTGCCCCAAGGCGACTCTACCCACACCCAGTTGCCGTCGTCGATGCCCTCGGCAGCGGCGGTTTTTGGATTGACGAACAGGTAATTGTGCGTGTGAATCTGGCGTAGCCAGGCGTTCTGCGAATCCCAAGAGTGATACATGGCCATCGGCCTTTGTGTCACCGCATTGAGTGGATATTTCCGCTTATCGGTAAGCTGCGATTCAAGCGGTTCATAGTAAAACGGCAGCGGGTCGAAGTAGGTCTCGATGCGTCGGCGCAGATGCGCCGGCGGTTGCTTGCCCTGGGTCTTTCCCTGCGCGGCAAGACGGAACTGCTGCAGAATATCGGAATAGATATGGATCAGAATCGGCTCGGCGTAGCGCGTCAGACGGTGACGTTGCGCCCATTCGAGATAACCCTTGTTCCAGTTGCGCATGTATTGATAAGACTTGGGCAACACATGGTGGTAAAGGCAGTTGTTTTTGGCGTACATCTCCCACTGGTTCGGGTTGGGCTCGCCTTTCATGAATTTCTCGCCGCCCTTGCCGCGCCAGCCGGCGAGAAACCCAATGCCCGAGCCCGGCTCAATTTCATAGTTGATGATGAAATCCGGGTAATTTTTAAACTTGCGCTGCCCGCGCGTATCGACGAATGCCGGGAATTTGAGACGCGAGCCGAGCTCGATCAGCACGTCCTGGAATGGCTTGCACTCTCCCTTGGGCGGGACCACCGGAATGCGGACGGAATCCATCGGGCCGTCGAATTCGGATACCGGCCGATCGAGCATGCTCATGACGTCGTGCCGCTCCAGATAAGTAGTGTCCGGAAGCACGAGGTCAGCGTACGCCACCATTTCTGACTGGAATGCATCGCACACGACGATGAACGGAATTTTAAATTCTCCGTTCCCGTCCTTGTCGTTCAGCATTTTACGCACCTCGACCGTGTTCATGGTCGAGTTCCAGGCCATGTTGGCCATGAAGATCATCAGCGTATCGATCTTGTAGGGGTCACCGCGCCAGGCGTTGGTGATGACATTGTGCATCAGACCGTGCACCGACAGCGGGTACTCCCAGGAGAAGGCCTTGTCGATGCGCACCGGCGTGCCTTCCTTGTCGACGAACAAATCATCAGGATCGGCCGGCCAGCCGAGCGCCAAGCCGTCCAGCGGTTTGTTCGGTTGTACCGCTTCAGGACCCTTGGGGGTCTTGGCGCAGGGCGGGATCGGGCGCGGGAACGGTGCCTTGTGGCGAAAGCCACCCGGCCGATCAATGGTGCCGAGAATGCTCATTAATATAGAAAGCGCGCGGATGGTGTGAAAACCGTTGGAATGCGCGGCCAGCCCCCGCATGGCATGGAAGGCCACGGGGTTACCGGTCACGGTCTCATGGTCCTTGCCCCAGATGTCGGTCCAGGCGATCGGCAACTCGATTTTCTGGTCACGCGCCGTGACACCCATTTCATTTGCCAGCCGCCGTATGGTTTCCGCCGGGATACCGGTGATCTTGCTCGCCCACTCGGGCGTGTAATCCTTGACGCGATCCACCAACAGCTGGAATGACGGTTTTACCTTGGTTCCATCCGGCAATGCGAACTCGCCGAGCAGAAATGGGTCGACCCCTGGCGTGTGCGTGATCACGGCCTTGTTGCTTAGGCGGTCCCACCACAACTTGTTTTGCGGATCGAAACAGCCTTCCTCCTCCGGCACTTCGGCGCGCACGAACATGCCATGCTCGCTCGAATCCTTGGACATGTTCACCAGTTGTGCGGCATTGGTGTATTGCACCAGGAAATCGCGATCGTACAGGCCCTGCTTGATGAGCGTATGAATGAACGCGAGAAACAATGCGCCGTCAGTGCCAGGCTTGATCGGCACCCATTCATCCGCAATCGCCGAGTAGCCGGTGCGAACCGGGTTCACGGAGATGAACTTACCGCCGTTGCGCTTGAACTTGGAGATGGCGATCTTGAGCGGATTGGAGTGATGATCCTCAGCGGTGCCAATCATGACAAACAGCTTGGCGCGGTCGAGATCCGGCCCGCCGAATTCCCAGAACGAACCGCCGATGGTGTAGATCATGCCCGCGGCCATGTTGACCGAGCAGAAGCCGCCATGTGCCGCATAGTTGGGTGTTCCGAACTGCCGGGCAAACAGGCCGGTGAGCGCCTGCATCTGGTCGCGGCCAGTGAACAAAGCGAATTTTTTCGGATCGGTGGCGCGGATATTCCCGAGACGCTCTTCCAGCAGGGCGAAGGCCTCATCCCAGGAAATTGCCTCGAAGGCGTTGGCACCACGCTCGGCTCCGGCCTTGCGCTTGAGCGGCCGGGTCAGGCGCGCGGGAGAATGCTGCTTCATGATGCCCGAGGCGCCCTTGGCGCAGATCACACCCTTATTGATGGGATGATCGGGATTGCCTTCAAGGTAACGCACCTCGCCGTCCTTGAGCGTCACGCGGATCCCGCAGCGGCAGGCACACATGTAACAGGTCGTGTTCATGGTCTCGCGGCGGCCAGCAGAGGTTTGGGTCATGTGAGAGGGGCAATCCAATAAGGTGGTCGGGCACAAGGATAGGAATGCCAACTACGATACTAAGCCCGGACCCCATGCGCAATTAATAAAATTGAATGCGGCAATAAGACGGACGCGAATCCTTTTTTCAAATGGTGGTAAGGGGTCTGTTGGATGGGCTCACCGACGTGTCACGCGGATCCGGAGAAAATGGCGCGATGAAAAAGGGAATACGTCAACACGAAGAGAATTGGTGGCTAGGGGCGGAATCGAACCGCCGACCTCAGCATTATGAGTGCCGCGCTCTAACCGTCTGAGCTACCTAGCCAAAAAAACAGACCGCGCGGTGAGCGCGGCGGAGGGCGGATTTTAAGCCCTATACTGCTTCAAGCCAAGCGCGGGAAGATTTGGGCAAGAGAGATGCATGAATTCCCAACGCTCGCGGTCCGACGGCGCGTATTGACCGGCCACGGTTCAGTCTGCGAACAACCGCACCAGATCGCCGCGGGTGATGATTCCCTGGATGCGGCGCTCGTCGTTGATCACGATCAGTTGCTTGATCCGGTCTGTCTCCATGCGTTCGATGGCGGTCTCAAGCGTGTCCTCCGCGCGCAGCGTGATCGGATGAGACGTCATGAGATCGTCCACGATCGTGCCCATGGACTTTTTGCGGCGCGGATGATGCACGTCGAGCGCCGATAGAAAATCCGCTTCGGTGAGCATGCCAACGAGCCGCTCATCGACGTCCACGACCGGCAGTCCGCTCACATGGTATTTCGTCAGCAATGTAGCCGCCTCGGACAGCGGTCGCCCTTGCTGGATGGAAATGACCTTCTTGACCATGAAGTTTTTCACCGGCGTACTGTGCGCGCGTCGTACCTGCGCCGCGCGCGTGATGTCCTTGCCGAGAAAACTCATGTGCGCGGTCAGCAGTGGCATGCGCGACAGCCGTCCAGGCAGGAGCAGGTTCCAGTAGGCCCACTTGAACAGAATCTTTCCCCAGTGATTGAGATAGCTTTCCTGCAGCAGTGAGAGCGGCCCGATCCAAGGCAACGGGAACTTCCCCGGGAGCGGTTCGACGTCGTAGTTGAAGTCGAGCAACATTGCCTTGTGATGCCCAGTTTCAACGAAGCAGTTGGCATGCCCGTCGAACGAGGCCAAGGGCTTGCGCCCGTCCATTTCCCGCAGCAGATTTTCGACCAGCGTCTCAGCCTCGAAGTGCGCCACAGAGCCGGCCTTAGATGTGGCGACATTGGAATTGTCTCCGATGACGTAGACGTGCTCGTCCTTGCGGCTCTTGAGTGTGCGGGGATCGGTGAGCGCATAGCCGCTTTCGTCCGCGAGGCCGGCGTCGGTAAGCACCGACGGGCCGAGGTTGGGCGGGATCATACACAGCAGATCGTAGCCTACACTTTTCCCTTCGAAGGAATGCAGGGTATTGGTTTGCGCATCCAACCGCTCGACGGTGAAATCGGTGACGATTTCGATTCCCTTGCGGCGAGCAACGTCGGTCAGGATTTCGCTCGCCACCGGCTTGGTGAAAGCGCCCGATAACGGTGTGACCAGCGTAATGCTGATCCGGTCGCGCCGGCCCAGACGCTGATAGTAATAGTCGGCCAGAAACACAAACTCGATCGGCGCCACCGGGCACTTGATGGGCATGTCGGCGATGTTGAGCACCAGCCGGCCACGATCCAGGTCCGCCAGCGCCTGTTGCATGCGCAGTGCACCATCGACGGAATAAAAGGTGTGTGCGCCACCGCTGTCCATCGCGGTAGAAAGCCCGTCGATTTCCCCAGTGCCCAGACGGCAGCCTAGCGCCAGCACCAGCCAGTCGTATTCGAGCGTCTCGCCGCTGGTTTGCACCCGGCGCGCGGCAGTGTCGATTGACTCGACTTCGGCCTGGATGAATCGGGCGTTCCGCGGCAGTGGATCGCGGATCGGGCGTGTGATGTGTTCGCGGCGCTCATAGCCGTAAAGGCGGAACGGCAGAAACAACATGCCCGGCTGGTAGACGTGCTCAGTCGCGCGGTCCACGACAGTGATCGCCCACTCGTCGCGGGCCAGCTTGCTCGACAGCATGTTGGCAATGAGCGCGCCGGCAGTACCAGCACCGAGGATCAAGATTTTTTTCATGGGCAATCCCCTCCGCCTCATGGAGCAAGATATTTATGATACGCCCGAGCAATAAGGGAATTCCTGATACAGGTCAAATGCCGCGGCGCGCGCGCAGAAGACGCCACTAAACATCGATAATTATAAAATATATGCCCTTGCGATCATTGCGCCTTCATAGCGAGTCCGCACGTATCGACACTTTTAAACATTGAAGCGGAAGTGCATGACATCGCCGTCGTGAACGACGTAATCCTTTCCTTCGAGACGCAGCTTCCCGGCTTCACGCGCACCGTGTTCGCCCCGGTAGTGGACGTAGTCTGCATAGGATACGGTTTCGGCACGGATGAACCCGCGTTCGAAATCGGTGTGGATCACGCCCGCGGCCTGGGGCGCGTGTGCTCCCCGGCGTACGGTCCACGCCCGCACTTCCTTGGGGCCGGCGGTAAAAAACGTTTGCAGCCCGAGCAATTGGTAACCACCGCGGATGACACGGTTCAAACCCGGTTCCTTGAGTCCCATGTCAGCCAGGAAGACCTGTTTTTCTTCAGCGTTCATGTCAGCCAGTTCCGCCTCGATCCGGGCGCAAATCGGCACCACCACGGAATTCTCCGAAAGCGCGAGCTTTTCCACCTGATCGAGATAGGGATTGTGGCTGAATCCCTTTTCATTCACATTGGCAATATACATGAGCGGCTTATCGGTCAGCAGGCACAGCGGTATTAACAGATTATGCTCTTCTTCACTCAACCCCATGCTACGCACCGGTTTGCCGCCGTTCAGATGCTGGTGCACACGGACAAGCAGCTCACGCAGCTTGATATCATCCTTGCTGCCGCTTTTGGCAGTCTTGTCGGTGCGCTTCACACCCTTGTCGACGGCCTCCAGATCGGCGAGTGCGAGTTCGGTATTAATAGTTTCGATGTCCGTGAGCGGATTGATTTTTCCCGAGACGTGCACAATGTTCTCGTCCTCGAAACAGCGCACGACATGCGCAATCGCATCCACCTCGCGAATATGGGCAAGAAACTTGTTTCCAAGCCCCTCGCCTTTTGAGGCACCAGCCACCAGCCCCGCGATATCGACGAATTCAATCGTGGTCGGGAGAATTTTTTCAGGTTTGGCGATATCAGCGAGGGTTTGCAGGCGCGGGTCCGGCACCTCGACAATCCCGACATTCGGATCGATCGTGCAGAACGGATAGTTCTCCGCTGCGATACCTGCCTTGGTCAGCGCGTTGAACAACGTGGATTTGCCGACGTTCGGCAGGCCGACAATGCCGCATTTGAAACCCATCTTGAAATCCCGTTTAGGTGATATGCGTGTGCAGGCTGTTCATCACTTTTTGAAACTCGCCGTGCACAATCTCACCCAGATGTGCCTTGCCATGACCGATGGCGGCATCGATCAATGTCTGCTCGGAAGGGGGAGCTTTTTTCAGAACATACGAAACCACCTGCGCGGCATTGCCCGGATGTCCGATCCCGAGGCGCAGACGGACGTAATCGGAAGTTCCCAGTTTTTCAGTGATGTCGGTAAGGCCGTTGTGTCCGCCGTCGCCGCCACCGACCTTCAGCCTGATAGTTCCCGGCGGAAGGTCCAGGTCATCGTGCACCACCAAGATTTCCGGCGGCGGTATTTTGTAGTAATGACTGAATTTCGATACCGCGTCGCCACTGTGATTCATAAACGTCTGCGGTTCCAGCAGCCAGATTTCCCGGCCACTCAAGCTGATTTTCCCGGCGTTCGCCGTGAATCGGGATTCGGCACGCAACGCCACACCGGTGGCATCCCGCAGGACGTCAAGAAAACGGAACCCGGCATTGTGCCGGGTCTCCGCGTATTCCGCGCCCGGATTTCCCAGGCCGACGATGAGGGAAATCCCCTGCGCCACGTTGTGCCTCCGCGATAGGGATTACTTGCCTTCCTTCTTGGCTTCGGGTTTCTTGGCCTCCGGCTTCTTCGCATCCGCCTTGGGGGCTTCACCCTTTTTCGCTTCGCCAGGCTTGGCCTCGGCGACCTTGGCTTCGCCAGGCTTGGCCTCACCCTCGACCGGTGCGACTCCCGCCACGGCTTCGCCTTCCACCGGTGCGACGATCACCGGGGCTTCTTCCACCACCTTGATGACCGAGATGGCCGCCACCGCAAGGTTGTCGCCGCCGTGCGCCAGGCTCGTGATCGCCACGCCATCCGGCAGCTTGATGTCCTTGAGATGAACTGACTCGTTGAGGTTTAAAGCCGACAAGTCCACGGTGAGGAATTCCGGCAGGTCCTTGGGCAGACAGGTGATGTCGATTTCATTCATGAGATGCGTCACGATGCCCCCCTCCAACTTCACGCCTGGGGCCACGTCGCCACCCACGAAGTGGATTGGCACTTCCATGTGGATCTTCTCGGTGGCGCTGATGCGTTGCAAATCCACGTGCATCACGATGGGCTTGAAGGGATGCATGTGGAAATCACGCAGAATAGCCTGGTCGGTATCGCCCCCCACGTTCACTGTCAGAATCGAGGTGTGGAATTTTTCGTTCGCCAAGTGGCGCGCCATCAGATTATGGTCCAGCGCTACCGTCATAGGTTCTTTTCCCGCGCCATAGAGGACGGCGGGAACCTTACCACTACGGCGAAGGCGGCGGCTCGCACCCGTTCCTTTCGCTGAGCGTGGCTCGGCAGTCAACTCAAATTTTGTGCTCATTGTCAGTCTCCAGATTAATTAAACAATCCCTCCATTCCTGCGACCAGGCATGGAGGGCACAGAATGGCCCTGGGCCAAAGCCCGGTGCCGTAACATCAGTCCATGAACAACTCGCTGACCGAATCCTCTTCCGCGATGCGCCGCATGGACTCGGCGAGCAGTTCGGCCACGCTCAGCTGGCGGATGCGCCGGCAGGCCTTGGCCTCGGGTTTAAGCGGGATGGTGTCGGTCACCACCAGCTCATCAAGCTGGGATTTGCTGATCCGATCCACCGCTTTTCCGGATAACACCGGGTGCGTGCAATACGCCAATACCTTTTTTGCGCCATTTTCCTTGAGCGCGGCCGACGCCTCACACAAGGTTCCGGCGGTGTCCACCAAGTCGTCCATCAACACGCAGGTGCGTCCTTCGACTTCGCCGATGATATGCATCACCTTGGCTTCATTCGGTCTGGGGCGGCGTTTGTCGATGATCGCCAAGTCTGCTTCCAAATGCTTGGCCATCGCCCGGGCCCGCACCACGCCGCCCACGTCGGGGGACACCACAAGCAGGTCCTTGATCTCCTGACGCCAGATGTCGCCGAGCAGCACCAAGGACGCGTAAACATTGTCCGTCGGGATATTGAAAAATCCCTGGATCTGGTCGGCATGCAGATCCATCGTCAACACCCGGTGTGCGCCCGCGGTGGTGATCATGTCCGCCACCAGTTTGGCTGTAATCGCCACGCGTGCCGTGCGCGGCCGCCGGTCCTGACGCGCATATCCATAATAAGGTATCACCGCCGTGATGCGCCTTGCCGAGGAACGTTTCACCGCATCTATCAGGATGAGCAGCTCCATCAGGTTGGCGTTGCAGGGCGAGCAAGTCGATTGGATGATGAACACATCCTTGCCACGCACATGCTCCATGACCTCAGCCTGGATTTCGCCGTCCGAAAAACGGCCAACGACCGCCTTGCCGAGCGGCAAACCCAGATGCCGTACTACCAGTTCCGCCAGTGCCGGGTTGGCGTTCCCGGTAAACACCACCATGTTGTCCAAGGACACGTGATCTCCCCTGCTAGTCGGATGGTCCACGACAGAATCTGGTTGGGGCGCCAGGATTCGAACCTGGGAATGCCGGAATCAAAATCCGGTGCCTTACCGCTTGGCTACGCCCCAAGGTGAGCTGTCGCCGCGCCTGCCGATAATGGATGCCGGTTCAGTCCCCGGGCCACGAAGCCGGTTAACGGTTTGGGAATTCTTTCCAGAAGCTGGTGGCCCAGATCCGCGTTCGTCACTTTCAGAAACGCGCATCCGCCGGATCCCGTCATGCGCGGGGTGCCAAACCCGGAAAGCCATCGCATCGCGCGGTCCACTTCCGGATAACGCTTACGCACCGCCACTTCCAGGTCGTTTCGCAAGCCGCGCCCTTCGTGAAAGTCGCGTATTGTGAGGGGCGGGCTATATCGTGTCAATTCGAATTCCGCGAAAACCTGCGCCGTGGAGACAAGCACGGGCGGAACCGCCACCAGATACCATGCCTCATCCGGTGCCACCGGGGTGAGTATTTCGCCAATTCCCTCGGCCCAGGCAGCATGGCCATGAACAAACACCGGCACGTCGGCCCCGAGCTTTAATCCCAGTGCCGCCAGATTCGGAATAGACATTCGCGTATTCCATAACTCGTTCAGGGCCAGCAAGGTCGTGGCGGCGTCCGAACTTCCACCACCGAGTCCGCCACCGAGGGGAAGCCGCTTGGTGAGATGAATACGCGCGCCTTGTGTAACGCCACAGGATTCCTTCAGGAGACGGGCCGCACGCAGTGTCAGATCATGGTCTTCGCTGACACCCGCCACAGGCACGGTGCGTGTTACCAAACCATCGTTGGTTAGGTCATAAGATAGTTCGTCCGCGTAGTCGAGAAACTGAAAAACGGTTTGCAGTGTATGGTAGCCGTCCGCACGACGACCGGTGATGTGCAAAAAAAGATTCAGCTTGGCGGGCGCCGGCCAGGTTCGCATGCGCAAAAGCGTCCCTGATTAAGGTATGAAAGTCCAGCGTTCAATGCTGAGTCGCACTTCCAGAAACTCTTCTCCGGCAGCGGGATCTTCACTCGGAGCGTCTCGTCGCGTGATAAATAGTTTGCTCGGCAGATCATATTCTCCATACCGGGTGTATTCGAGAAACTGAATGTCCCAACCCGATTGCACCAGCCTTTTCAGGCGACCCTGGTCGTCCAGTTGCTGCGTCGAGGCGGTCGCTGGCACAGGCAATCCGACCACCCAGTAATTCAATCCGTTGAGCGGCAGCGCCCAACCCGTGGCGCGATACAGCAGGGTTTCCGGGTTTTCCGCACGCCAGACACGCTGGTCAGCATCACGCAACTCGGCGCCATGGCTGTCCTGCACCAGTCGCAGGTGGCCGCGACCAAGCGGGCCCGTGAAATCCAGACGAACTTTTTCTCCGTCACGATCCCACCGCAAGGAGGCATGCCAACCCTGATTGGCCGCGCGCAGGGCTAGCCGTCCCAGTACCTGCCACGCGGTGATCTGCCGCAATTCGACTTGACGTATCCGCCACGCCGCATCGATATCCTCGACTGGCGAAGATGGGAGAGAAGTGGCACAACCGGTAATGAAGGAGACGAAAAGGACGAGGCTGACACTGGGCCTCATGGTTTGAATTTTTTGATAATGCCGTTCAGCGATTCGTTGTTGGGGGTTTCGCGTAGCGCGCGGTTCCAGACCGATTCGGCTTCATGCCGGTCGCCGGTAACCCACAACACCTCGCCGAGATGTGCCGCGATCTCGGCGTCATTGCGAATTTCAAGTGCGCGTCGCAGATACTTCAAGGCTTCCTTGCTGTTCCCGAGACGGTATTGCAACCATCCCATGCTGTCCATGATGAAGGCATCATCGGGCTTGAGCGAGATGGCCTGTTGCAACAGCTCATGCGCTTCATCGTAACGGGTGGTACGGTCCGTAAGGGTATAACCCAGGGCATTCAACGCGTTTACGTTTGTTGGATCCTTCTTGAGAATTTCACGCAAATCGCGTTCGGTGATGTCCAGCTTGTTAAGTTTTTCCGCCACCAGCGCACGCGCATACAGCAGATCCTTGTCGCCCGGTACAGTTTTGACCGCCTCATTCAGCACCGCCAGGGCTTCATTGAATTTCCGGGCATCACGCAAGATTTGCTCGTGCGCCAGCGCAATCTGAACACGTTGGGGATCGGTCTGCACCTTCACCCCATCCAGGTGTTGACGCGCCCGGTCGAGATCACCCTGCTTGGCCAAGGCCACGCCAAGACGGGTTTGGGCCTCAAAAAAGTACTCACCTTCCTTCACGGTGAGATACCAATCGACCGCCTTGTCAAACTGCTTGCGCTGCTCCGCCACCTGTCCGAGGTAAAGGCGTGCCTGGTCATTCTGGGGGCGCAGCGCCAGCGCTCGCTTGAGATACTTCTCCGCTTCTTCCAGACGGTTGTTCTGTAATGACAGCAGGCCGACGGCATAAACGGTGTCAGCGTCATCGGGAACGCTGGCAGCGACGCGCTTGAATTCCTCAAGAGCTTTTTCCCATTCCTTCTGGTCGACCAGGAAACGTGCGTAATTCAGCCGAACGACGTTTGCGTCGCGATTGTCGTTCAGGAAAGATTCGTAAAAGGCGCGCGCCTTTTGTGGTTCCTTCAGTGACAGCAGGATGCGCGCCTTGAACAACGCTGCCTCCTCCCAATTCGGGCGATATTTCAGGGCCTCATCGGCCGAGACCAGCGCCCGGTCGAGCTCGCCGCCCCGGACCATCAAGTGCGCCATGGAAAAGTGCGCCGAGGGGAGCGTAGGATTCAGCGCCACCAGGGATCGCATGAGATCAATGGCCGCCGAGCGGTTGCTTGAACGCCCGAGCACGGCCGCGACGCGCAGATATGCCTGATCGAGATTTCGGCGTGTTTCTTCCGAACTAAAAAGCGTTTCAAAATGCTCCCTGGCTTCCTCGACACGGTCGAGCTCGAGGAGGGCCGTGATCAGGGCCTCCCTCGCTTCGGTTTCATGCGGGCGGAGTTCAATCCATAATCGAGCTGACTGATGTGCTTCCTCGTAGCGTTTGGCATACAGGGACGCCAGCGTGGCGCGCTCGGCGATGCGTGGGTCGCGCGTCTCCCTGGCGACCTTGCCCAAGGTGGCGGCGGCCACGCCGATTTTGCCTTGCTGGCCGGCGATCTCTCCCAGCAGCAAGTCATAGAGAATATCCGTTGTCAGCTCGACCGATGGTAATGACTCGTCAATTTTCACAGGTTTGGTTGGGGCGGAATCGGCAGGTGGCGCGGTTTTGACCACGCTGGCGCAGGCCGTCATCCACAACACGATAGACAGAGTCGATAGAAAGCGGGCAGCTTGAGTAGTCATATATATAGTAAGTCTAAGGCTCTCGAGGCGATTCGAATACCCGTATGACCGCTAATGCCGGGAAAATTCGGTTACCATTTAAATTAACCCTCACAGCCTCTAACATCCAGAAAAATGTTGCAACTGGCTGTTAGGATGATATTGGAATGATCTTGGACTTGGCATGTAGCCGCGGAATCAAGTCATGAATGCGTTGTTTCTGCTGTTGGCCGCCCTGGTGGCGTTTGTCTTCGGGTATCGATTCTATTCGAGGCTTCTATCGCTCGGCGTTTTCCGCCTTGAAAATAATTATAGTATACCAACGCCAGACAGCCCTCCCCGGGAAGACCACCTTCGCCTCAAACGTCATCTGATATTTGGCCATCACCTGGCTTCGTTGGCCGCCGGCGCCGCCATTATGGGAAGCGTGATTTCCCTACTATGGGGATGGATACCCGCGTTTCTCTGGGTGGTCGTCGGCACGGTCATTGCCGCCGGTACCTACGGCCTCGGCTCATTGTGGTTGTCCCTGCGTTACCCCGGGCTCAACATGGCGGAAATCGCGGCGAGCCTGCTCGGCCATCCAGCGCATATCCTGTTCGCACTGTTCGCTTTCCTACTGTTGCTTATTCTCAACGCCGCTTGCGCCACGCTGGCAGCACAGCTGCTGTCTGCGTACCCGCAAGCGGTATTGCCATTCTGGGTGATCGTCGTGCTGGCCTATGTATTGGGAGGGTATCTACGCGGTCACGAGAACTTCAAATTCATTCCTGCCTCGTTGATCGCCCTGACCTTAAGTCTGATGGCCATCTGGTTACTGGGAAAATTCCCTTTAGCCTTCACCGGCACACTCAATCTGGAGACGAGCGGATCCTTTGTGACCTTTGATGCCAACGTGTTGTGGGTGCTGTTGCTGTTTCTTTACGGTTACCACGCCACGCGACTACCGATGTGGAAGCTGATACGTCCCCGCGGTTACCTCACGGCCCTGCTTCTTGGGATTCTGCTCTTCGTTTGTTACCTCGCCGTGGTGATCAACCATCCAAAGCTGGTTGCTCCGGAATTTCACGCCGGTCCCGACATTCCGGCGACGCTTCCCTGGTTGTTTATCACGCTGACCTCGGGCGCTGTGGCGGGTGTCCACCTGCTGATCGCCAATGGAATCACCGCACGTCAGATGAAGCGTGAAACCGATGCACGTTACATCGGTTATGGCGGGGCGCTGGCACTGGGTCTGCTGGCGCTCAGCGCTATTATCATCGGCAGCACCGGTTTTGCCGATACGACCGAATGGGCCCAGCATTATGCCTCGTGGGAGGGTGTCCGTGATCTGCGCCAGGCCTTTGATCTTTACATCAATGGTTGCGCGAGGCTGGCCGATGGCATCGGGCTAAACCCATCCCTGGCCCGCACCTTGGCGGCCGTGGTCATGATCGGGCTCTTGATCGCCACTCTGGAGGCCGGTCTGCGTGTGCAAAAACATCTGCTCACAGGCGTAACAGAACGGTTTCCGTCCTTGTACTTCCTGCCCGGAAAGGAAAGAACACAGATCGTCAGCGTCGTTATCCTTTCGGCAGTGCTGGCGCTGCACCAACCCCACGGGCTTGGCGGCCTGACCTGGTGGCCCCTTTTCGGGATGGCTGACCTGATGCTGGCCGTGCTGGGATTTTCCCTCTTGGCCGTGGCTTTGCGGCAAAGTGGAAAGCCAACGATCTGGGTGGTCGCACCATTGATCTTCATGGCGATCGCGGCTCACTGGGCCATGGCGGCAATGATTTCCCATTGGTGGTCGGGCAATGAGATGCTGCTTCTCATGCTGGGGACGGTGTTGCTGGCGGTTGAAATCGGCCTGATCTTGCTTGCCCTGCGATCGTGGAAGACCGCTGCCTCGTCCGCGATCTGAGTGATGACAACGTGTCTTCCGGGCTATATCCGTCTGCAGTGAATGCGCCCATCATCTGGAATTTTGACGGGGCTCCTTGACACTGCACCCTGTTGGGTCAAAATCCCGGGCTTCCAGGGTCATTTCCGGTTTTTCCATGCATCTGCTCGCCTTTGGCATTAACCATCACACCGCGCCGGTAGAGATCCGCGAAAAAGCGGCGTTCTCCTCCGACCAGCTGATCAGCGCGTTGCATGATGTCACCGCTGGGGGTGGCGCCAGCGAGGCCGCCATCGTTTCCACTTGCAATCGTACTGAACTTTACTGCGGTTTGGAGTCGGCGCGCGCGGAGCATCTCATCGACTGGTTCTGTCATTACCACCGGCTGAAACCTACGGACATTCAGCCATATCTTTATCGCCACCCGGACCAGGCGGCGGTCAAGCACGCCTTCCGTGTCGCCGCCGGACTTGATTCCATGATCCTGGGCGAACCGCAAATTCTCGGGCAGATGAAAGAGGCCTTTGCCACCGCGCACAAGGCCGGCGCCACGGGCAAGATACTGAATCGGCTGTTTCAGCAGACCTTCTCGGTGGCCAAGCAGGTGCGCACCGATACCGCCATTGGCGCCAGCGCGGTATCCGTCGCCTCGGCCGCGGTGCGACTGGCCCGGCAGATTTTCACCATGCTCTCGGAACAGACCGTGCTGTTGATTGGCGCGGGTGACATGATCGAGCTGTGCGCCCGGCATCTCAAGGAACAGGGGATTGGCCACATGATCGTCGCCAACCGCACGCTCGAACGCGCCCAGCAGGTGGCTGCCCCATTCAACGCCGAGGCGATTTCGCTCGCGGAAATGCCGATACGTTTGGTGGATGCGGATATCGTGATCTCCTCCACCGCCAGTCAATTACCGATTTTAGGAAAGGGAGCCGTGGAAAGCGCACTCAAGGCACGCAAGCACCGCCCCATGTTCATGCTGGATATCGCCGTCCCGCGGGACATTGAATCCGAAGTAGCCGAACTCGACGACGTTTACCTTTATACCATTGACGACCTCAAGGAGGTCGTGCAGGAAAATATGGAGTCACGCGAAGCCGCGGCACGCGTTGCCGAAAAAATCATCGAAACAAAAGTAGTGGATTTCATGCAATGGGTCACCTCGCTGAACGCCGTCCCCGCGATCCGTGCTTTGCGAGAATCCGCCAATGCCCTACGCGAAACCGAGGTCGAACGCGCGCGCCGGCGGCTGGCCCACGGAGAAGACCCCGCCCGGGTGATTGAGCATCTGGCGCGTGCGCTGACCAATAAATTTACGCACACACCCACCGATGTGTTGCGCCGCGCCGATCATGAGGGCAACAAGGCCCTGCTGGATGCCGCCCGCCGCCTCTTCAACCTGGACGAAGAGTAAGCATTTGTGAACCCCTCCATTGAAACAAGGCTCTCCGGCCTTGCAGAACGCTTTGAGGAAATCGAGCGCCTGCTCGCCGACCCCAAGGTTATCGGTAAGCAGGACCAGTTCCGCAAGCTGTCTCAGGAATACGCTGAGATCAATCCGGTGGTAAAGCTGTATAGCGACTATCTCGCCGCCAGCGATCAACTGGAATCCGCGCGCGCCATGCTCAAAGACGAGGACGCCTCCATCCGCGAGATGGCGCAGGAAGAACTCGCGGATGCCCAGCAACTGATTGTCAATCTTGAAGCCGAAATCCAGACCCTGTTGCTGCCGAAGGACCCGAACGACAATCGCAACATCTTTCTCGAAATACGTGCCGCCGCCGGTGGCGATGAATCGGCCCTCTTTGCCGGCGACCTGTACCGCATGTACAGCTATTATGCCAACGCACACGGCTGGAATGTGGAAGTGATGAACCACAGTCCCGGCGAACACGGCGGTTATAAGGAAATCATCGCACGTATCTCAGGAAAGGACGTGTACTCGCGACTCAAGTTCGAATCCGGCGCACACCGCGTGCAGCGCGTTCCGACTACCGAGGCCCAGGGCCGCATCCACACCTCCACCTGCACCGTGGCGGTATTGCCGGAGGCCGAGGAGATCGACGCCATCGCCATAAATCCGGCGGAGTTGAAAGTGGACACTTTCCGCGCCTCCGGCGCTGGCGGCCAGCACGTCAACAAGACCGACTCGGCCATCCGCATTACGCACCTGCCCAGCGGCATCGTGGTCGAATGCCAGGACGAGCGTTCGCAGCACAAAAACCGCTCGCGCGCCATGTCGATCTTGTCGGCGCGCCTGCTCGAGGCCGAACAGCGCAAACAACGCGAGCAGGAGGCGGCAACGCGCAAGAGCCTGGTCGGGACCGGTGACCGCTCGGAGCGAATTCGCACTTACAATTTCCCCCAGGGTCGGGTGACCGACCACCGTATCAACCTCACGCTCTACAAACTCGACCAGGTCATGGAAGGAAAGCTCGACGAGCTCATCAACGCGCTGCGCACGGCCGACCAGGCCGATCAGCTTGCGGCGCTGAACAGCTGAAATGAAACCGGCTGCCCTGAATCCATCCATCGTGACCGTTGTCGCGGCCTTGCGCAAGGCGCTACATGATCTGAAATTGACCAGTCCCACGCCGTGTCTCGATGCGGAGGTGCTGGTGATGCACGTCTGTGGCCTCGATCGCCGCCATCTGATCACGCGCGACCAGATGGCACTGACCGGTGACCAGCAACTTAAACTGGAAAGACTCCTCGAGCGGCGCAAACAAGGGGAACCCGTTGCCTACCTCATCGGCATGCGCGAGTTTTGGTCCATGGAACTATACGTATCACCGGCGACACTGATTCCACGGCCAGAAACCGAATTGCTGGTGGAAAAAGCGCTGGAACAAATTCCGCTGGCCGCGGAATGTACGATTGCGGACCTTGGCACCGGCAGCGGGGCGATTGCGCTGGCACTGGCCAAAGAACGGCCGCGTTGCCGCGTCATCGCCACCGATATTTCGCCAATGGCGCTTAAAGTGGCGAATACCAACGGAAAAATTTCCGGCCTGACGCATATTGAATTTCGAGTAGGTGACTGGTTTGCACCGCTGGCCGGGGAAACTTTGGATATCATCGTGAGCAACCCGCCGTATGTACGCGCCGACGATGTCCATCTGCAGCAGGGCGACGTGCGCTTTGAACCGGCAATTGCGCTTGTGTCCGGAAAAGATGGCCTCGAGGCCATCCGCCGCCTAGCAGAAAATGCGTGGAAATTTCTCAGACCCAACGGCTGGCTGATGTTTGAACACGGGCTGGATCAAGCCGGTGCCATCGAAGAGCTTCTGCACCATCACGGTTATCGTGATATTGTTTTCCATCAGGATCTGGCCGGGCACACTCGTGTCGCGACATGCCACCGGTAATTCGACCCGGTTCAATTACGATGGATGATAAACAACTGCTGCGTTACAGCCGGCACATCTTGTTGCCGCAGATCGACGTACGTGGCCAGGAGAAACTTCTTGCCGCGCGTGTCTTGATCATCGGGCTCGGCGGATTGGGTTCGCCAGCCGCGATGTATCTGGCCGCCAGCGGCGTGGGCCATCTTGTCCTGGTGGACCACGACAAAGTGGACCTTACCAATCTTCAGCGCCAGATCGTGCATGCCACCGCGCGTGTCGGCCAGGAAAAGGTTGCTTCGGCCGCGCGCGGTCTCAAGTCGATAAATCCAGGTGTGCGGGTTACGCCGATCAATCAAAAACTGGAAGGCGCCGCGCTCGAAGAGCAGGTTCGTCAGGCCGATGCCGTCATT
This sequence comes from Gammaproteobacteria bacterium, assembly GCA_029863005.1. Taxonomy (GTDB): domain Bacteria; phylum Pseudomonadota; class Gammaproteobacteria; order Acidiferrobacterales; family Sulfurifustaceae; genus Sulfuricaulis. The sequence continues at coordinate 30,423 of JAOTWF010000006.1, forward strand.
GATGCGACCGACAACTTCGCCAGCCGCTTCGCCATTAACACGGCCTGCGTGCGGGCGGGCAAGCCGCTCATCTCCGGCGCCGTGGTGCGCTTCGAGGGTCAGGTTGCCGTTTTCCTTCCGGGGGGGCCTTGCTATCGCTGTTTGTATTCCGAGGGCGGCGGGCCAGATGAAGCTTGCGCCACCCTTGGCGTGCTCGCTCCGGCTGCCGGCATCGTCGGTTCAATTGAAGCGGTTGAGACCATCAAGGTTCTGCTCGGATTCGGCCAGACGTTGGCCGGCCGGCTGCTCCTCTTTGATGCACTCAACATGGAATGGCGCGAGATGAAATTGCGCAAGGACCCAGCCTGCCCGGTGTGTGGAAAAGCATGAACGCCGTCCAACTCCCACGCTCGATCGTCGACGAGCTGATACGCTTGGTGCAAGCATCGCCGCAGGAGGAAATTTGCGGTCTGATGTCACGTGACCGCCACGGCTTCTGGAAATGTTATCCCGTTCCCAACCGGGCCGCCGACAGGAAGCATTGCTTCACGCTCGATGCGAAAACACAAATCGACGCCATGCGTACCATGCGCCACCATGGTGAGGAACTGGCTGCCATTTATCACTCTCATCCTAATTCACCACCGTTCCCCTCGCCCGCCGATATCGCGCAACATGAATATCCCGGCGTGCTTTACCTGATTATTTCGCTCAGTGCGCGGGGCAAGCCGACATTGCGTGGATTTCATATCCATGAGCAAACCGTTGAGGAAATCGCCATTGATCCCGAGGAGGCCGCGTCGCGCTAGCAACGGCGCCGATGGTGGCTATACTCTTTAACAAAAGCCACCTCGGCTTCCCAAGGAGAGCCCATGTCTATCGCTACCTTCGTCTTTCTCGGTATTTTCGCCGCCCTGTTTCTTTACGCCGTGACCATGTACAACAATTTCGTCCGGCTCAAGAATAACGTCGCGCAGTCCTGGTCGAATATCGACGTGCTCATGAAGCAGCGCCATGACGAACTGCCCAAACTGGTCCAGGCCTGCAAAGAGTACATGAAGCATGAACGCGGAGTGCTGGAGGCGGTGACGGAGGCACGGGCGGCCGTCGGGAAGGCGCGCGAGGCCGGTGACGTGACCGCCGTGGGGGCAGCCGAGACCCAGTTGCGGGCCGGATTGATGAATCTCTTTGCCGTGGCGGAGAATTACCCCGAGCTGCGTGCGAACGAGAATTTCCAGCACCTGCAAAACCGCATCTCTCAGCTCGAGGCACAGATCGCTGACCGCCGCGAGTTTTACAATGACTCGGTCAATGCCAACAATATCCGCATCGAGACTTTCCCGGACAACGTAATCGCCACGCTCTTTCGCTTCCAGTTGAAACCGTTGCTCAAATTCAAGGAAAGCGAGATCAAGGACGTCAACGTCAAGGCGCTCTTTAATACTTAAGAAATGTCGTCTTCCGGTCTGCTGGCGTCGTGGTTGTCGGAACTTGCCCACCAAATCAGTCAGAGCGATCCCGTTGAGGTTGGCATCGTCATCGCAGTGCTGGCCACCGGTTGCGGATACTGCTCATGGCGCACTTGGCGCCATGTCAGCCATGTCCGCCTGATTGAAGATACTCCCACCGCCAGGATCCGCTCCGCGCCACAGGGTTACGTGGAACTCGAAGGTGTGGGCAAGCTCATGGACGGTCCACCGATCATTGCCAAACTTTCCGGCCTGCCTTGTGTCTGGTACCGCTACAAAATCGAACAGCAGGTAAAGTTCCATTACAAGGGACACACACAAACCCGTTGGGAAGTTATCGAAAAAGACGAAAGCACCGAAACTTTCTGGCTGGAAGATGATACCGGGCGCGTGGTAATCGACCCCGAGGGCGCGGACGTCACCCCGCGACACAAGGACAACTGGCGATCCGGCTCCAGCCTGGGAGGCATCACCCGTCAACCCGCCGGTGCATCCCGTCTTTTTGCGACTGATGTAGGTCACGGAAAATACCGCCTGACCGAAGAGCGCATCAACAATGGCGAACGGCTCTACGCCCTCGGGCTCCTAAAAAGTGTCAGCAGCTATACCAGCCTGCCGACCGTGGACGAAGACGTGCGCGAACTGCTAAGGGACTGGAAGAAGGATCAATCCACGTTATTACAGCGATTCGACCTCAACCGGGACGGGAAAATCGACGAGATTGAGTGGCGCCTCACCCGCGCGCAGGCCCGACGCGAAACGCGGAAAAACCGCCAGGAATATGTCAGTACTTTCACCGACGGACTCAACGTCATGGGCCCGACCCATGACCGAGCACGGCCGTATATTCTGTCGGCATTCACTCAAGCAGAATTGGCCAAGCGCTACCAACGGTGGGCCATGTTCTACGCTGTGGCTAGTTTTTTTCTGGGATTGGCCGCGGTCTGGGTTTTCAACGCGAAATTTATTTGATCCCCTCTCCCCTTGCGGGAGAGAGATCGGGTGAGGGGTGGTTATTGAGTCGGCGAAGCCGACTCAACTAAAAATACCCTTCCGCAACATTTCCCACTGCTTATCCCATCCTGCTACGGGAGAAGATTGAAATTCACTCCGCACATATCGGGTAATCGCCCCCTCGACCACAGCCAAAAATAGCGCGGCAGTATCGGCGATAGGCACGCGCAGATTTTCGCTGATTTCCGCCTCGCGCAGGATTTGTTTCAATTGGGTTTCAATGCGTTCATAAATTTGTACTACACGCTTTCGCAAGCGTTCCGTTTCCCCGACTAACACATCGCCATACAGCATGCGCGCCATGCCGGGATTCTTGTCGGCAAAGCCAAGTAAGAGATACAGAATATTTTGCACGCGTTCTTCCGCACGAGATTCCTCCGCGAGAATCTTGTTGATGCGGGTAAACAGTGTTTCCTCAATGAATTCGAGCAGGCTTTCGAACATTTTCGCCTTGCTGGCAAAATGCCGGTAAAGCGCGGCCTCAGAAACGCCGACGGCGCGTGCGAGCTGGGCCGTGGTAATATGCTCGCCCTGATTTTTCTCGAGCATATGCGCCAGCGTTTCGAGGATGTTCTGGCGGCGTTCGCCGCGGCGCGGTCGGGCCATGGGCGTGTGGTCAGGACTTGATCAGGGTGCCAACGCCTTCATTGGTGAATACTTCCAGCAACACCGCGTGCTCCACGCGCCCGTCGATGATATGCGCGCTCTTGACGCCGCTCGCCACCGCATCGAGTGCGTAATTGACCTTGGGCAGCATGCCGCCATGGATGCTGCCATCAGCAATCAGGCCACGGACCTGTGTGATAGACAGGCCCGTGAGCAGTTTTCCTTCCTTGTCCAGCACCCCGGTGGTGTTGGTGAGCAGCATGAGCTTTTCGGCCTTGAGCGTGATCGCAAGCTTGCCGGCGACCACGTCGGCATTGATGTTGTAGGTCTGCCCGTCCTCGCCCACACCGATGGGCGCGATCACCGGGATGAAATCACCGGTGTCGAGCAGCGCCACCAGCCGCGGATCGATGCTGCTGACATCGCCCACGTGGCCGATGTCGATGATTTCACTCGGGAGATCTTTCTTGTCGGCTGACTTTTGCAACACCATTTTCTTCGCGCGGATCAGCCCGCCGTCCTTGCCGGACAATCCCACGGCCTTGCCTCCCTGCTGGCTAATGAGGTTCACGATCTCTTTGTTGACGAGACCACCGAGGACCATTTCGACCACATCCATGGTCTCGCGGTCGGTGACGCGCATACCCTGAATGAACTCGCTTTTCTTGCCAATCTTGTCAAGTAATTTCCCGATCTGTGGCCCACCGCCGTGCACAACCACAGGATTCATGCCGACCAGCTTCATAAGCACCACGTCGCGTGCGAAACCGCGTTTCAAATTCTCGTCCACCATAGCGTTTCCGCCATACTTGATAACGATGGTTTTTCCCTGAAATCGCTGGATATACGGCAGCGCCTCGGTCAGGATACGCGCCCGGTCAGCGGCGGATTGAGGAGTAAGTGTCATTTTTTTCCGGTTATTGGGGGTGGAACTATGAATTCTGAGGGAAAAGTTAGCGCATATTCACGTCAAAGTCAGCCGGGATTTAACGATATATAAATAAAGAAAGGCCGCTTGCGCGGCCTTTCTCACTCCGGGATCCTTCCCGGTCACAACTGATCAAGCTACATCCACTGTAATCTTCTTAGGCTTCACTTCTTCGGCCTTGGGCAGGGTCAGTTCCAGCACCCCGTCCTTGTAGTTGGCCTTTACACCCTTTTCGTCGACCTGCGTGCCGAGCCGCAGACTGCGCACGTATTTGCCATAGCGACGCTCCTGGCGCAGGACGCGTTCGCCTTCCTTCTCTTCCTTCTCGCTCTTGGTCTCGGCGGTAATGGTGAGAATGCCGTTTTCCAGGGTCACGTCGATGTCCTCTTTCTTCGCGCCCGGAACATCGGCCACGATGACATAAGCGTCATCGCGTTCCTTTACATCCATGGCCGGGAACAGGTCTTCGCCCCGCGCCTCTTCCACCCAGCGCATCGGGCTCAGAAACCCCTGAAACATCCGGTCAATATCGTTGTCCCACAGCCCCCAACGGGTTGCCGGAACACGATCATCACGCCTCATCAGTCTGGTCATAATGCACCTCCTCAATATATAAATTGAATTTGAATTCCCGGCATCCGCTGAACCTGAAATTACAATCCTCACGTTCATCCTGCCGTTTGCGATTATTTAATGGGGACGACGGGGAAAATTTCAAGCGCGAAAAAACGCGGAAAATCAGATAATTTAAAAACGGCCAGCGCGGCCGTCAAAGGATGTAGCGCGCAAGATCCTCGTTGCCGACCAAGTCGCCCAGATGCCGGTCAACGTAGGCGGCGTCTACCACGGTTTTGTCACTGCTTCGGTCGGCAGCCTCAAATGAAACCGTCTCCAGCAGGCGCTCCATGACCGTATGCAGGCGGCGCGCGCCGATATTCTCGGTGCGCTCGTTCACTTGCCACGCCACCTCGGCAATGCGGCGCACACCGTCTGGCGTGTATTCGAGCCGATGCCCTTCGGTCGCCAGGAGCGCGCTGTACTGCTCGGTGAGCGAAGCGTCGGGTTCGGTCAAAATGCGCTCGAAATCGTCGGCGCTCAGCGGATCGAGTTCGACCCGGATCGGCAGGCGACCCTGCAATTCGGGAACCAGGTCCGAAGGCTTGGCCAGATGAAACGCGCCCGAAGCGATGAACAGGATATGATCGGTTTTAACCATCCCGTATTTGGTTGAAACCGTGCAGCCTTCCACCAGCGGCAGCAGATCGCGCTGCACTCCCTCGCGCGAGACATCCGGCCCGCGAGTGTCAGAACGGCCGACGATCTTGTCGATCTCGTCGAGGAAGACGATCCCGTGCTGCTCGACGCGCTGCAAGGCCCGCCCTTTGATGTCTTCCTCGTTGATGAGGCGGGACGCCTCTTCTTCGGCCAGCAGCTTCCGCGCTTCGTGGATTCTGACCTTCCGCGGGCGTGCGCGGCGACCACCCAGGTTTTGAAACAGCCCCTGTAATTGGCTGGTCATTTCTTCCATGCCAGGCGGCGTGATGATTTCAACACCCATGGCCGGAGCCGACAATTCGATTTCAATCTCCTGATCGTCGATGGAGCCCTCGCGCAACTTCTTGCGGAACATCTGGCGTGCGGCACCCTCATTGGGACGCGAGGCCTCGCCCACGGCAAGGCCGACTTCGCGCGCTGGCGGAACGAGGATGTCCAGAATCCGGTCTTCGGCGGCGTCTTCGGCGCGGATGTGAACTTTGGTCATTTCCTCCACGCGCGTTAGCTTGACGGCCATGTCCACGAGATCGCGGATGATCGAATCCACCTCGCGGCCGACATAACCCACTTCCGTGAATTTGGTGGCCTCCACCTTGATGAAGGGCGCATTGGCGAGCCGTGCCAACCGACGCGCGATCTCGGTCTTTCCAACGCCGGTCGGTCCAATCATTAATATATTTTTCGGCGTGATTTCAGCACGCAGCATTTCGTCCTTAACCTGCGCCCGCCGCCAACGGTTGCGCAGGGCAATCGCGACAGCGCGCTTGGCGGCCATCTGCCCAACGATGTGCTTGTCCAGTTCCTGAACGATTTCGCGCGGTGTCATTTCCGACATGGTCAAATCTGTAACTCTTCGATGGTGAGGCTTCGATTGGTATAAATGCAGATGTCAGCAGTGATATTCAAGGCCTGCTCGACGATGGTGCGTGCGTCGAGTTCCGTGTTTTCCATCAGGGCGCGCGCCGCCGCCTGTGCATACGGCCCGCCGGATCCGATGGCGATAAGCCCACCCTCGGGCTCGATGACATCCCCCTGACCGGTGATGACAAGCGAGGCGGCCTTATCCGCCACCGCCAGCAGCGCCTCGAGTCGCCGCAGAATACGGTCAGTGCGCCAGTCCTTGGCCAGTTCCACGGCGGCACGCGTCAGTTGTCCCTGGTGTTTTTCCAGTTTGCCCTCGAAACGCTCAAAAAGCGTGAAGGCATCGGCCGTGCCACCGGCGAATCCGGCAATCACTTGATCCTTGTACAACCGCCGGACCTTGCGTGCGTTCGCCTTCATGACAGTATTGCCCATGGTCACTTGGCCGTCCCCGCCGATAACCACGTGACCATGGCGGCGCACCGATAAAATCGTTGTTCCATGAAGCAGGGTGCTCAAATCCAGTTCCTCGGTGATGAAATTACTGACCCGCCTGTCTTAATCGACATAGAGTGCAATTTATTATCGACTCGATGTGCCGGTATCCAGGCTTGCTAAACGGAAAAGCACGGAAGTTGGCGCAGACCTTAAAGGATCAGCGCTGTTTCAATCCGAGAAATTCCCCTACTGGTCAAATCATTCCACTTTGCCTTGTGGCTGGCAAGTCTGCCTGAACCTCGGAATGGTGGAGGCGGGGATGGATGGAAAGTTATGGAACGGTTCCGGAGGCCACGGTGTTCTGCGATGAATGCACTCTGGTCCAAAACCGGTAACCCAGGAGCAACGTCAGGATGATGGCATAGACCAGCGGTTCGCGGATGTCGGATTTCACCAACCACAGGAAATGCACCACACCGCCGATGCCGATGGCATAAACCAGGCGATGTAATGTTTGCCAACGTTTCGCGCCCAGCCGTCGGACCATGGCGTTCGTGGACGTCACGGCCAGCGGGATCAGCATCAGGAAACTGGCAAATCCCACCGTGATATACGGCCGCTTGATCACGTCTTTAATGATATCGGTGAGTACGAAATTCTGATCGAGCCAGGCATAGGAGAGAAAATGCAGACAGACATAAAAAAAGGCGAACAGCCCCAACATGCGCCGGTAGCGCAGCAGCCCATTCCAGCCAGTGAGTTTTCTCAACGGCGTGACCGCGAGCGTGATCATGAGGAAACGGAGCACCCAATCACCGGTGTACCGGTTGAGGGTTTCGATGGGATTGGCGCCAAGATCGTTATTAACAGTCCGGTAAATGATCCACGCCAGCGGGACCAGGGCAACAACGAATATTGCAGGCTTAATCAATTTATGGATAGCAGGACTCAGCATAATCGGTGTCGGACATGATTTAAAAATACTTTTTCAGATCCATGCCGGTGTACAACGATGCCACTTGGTCAGCATAACCGTTGAACATGAGGGTCTTGCGCTTGGGTGAGAACAGCGTGTCTTCGCCGATGCGCCGTTCACTTGCCTGACTCCAACGCGGATGATCAACCGTGGGATTGACGTTCGAATAAAAACCGTACTCCCGCGGATTAGACCTGAACCAGGTAGTCAGGGGCTGTTTCTCCACGAACCGGATTTTTACGATGGACTTGATGCTCTTGAATCCATATTTCCATGGCACCACCAACCGGATCGGCGCACCGTTCTGATTGGGCATCAGCTCGCCGTACAGACCCACGGCCAAGATCGTGAGCGGGTGCATGGCCTCGTCCAGGCGCAGGCCTTCGACGTAAGGCCAGTCGAGTCCGGCGCCGAAGAGTCCCGGTTTCTGGCCGGGCATCTGCTCGGAATCGTGCAATGTAATGAACTCGACATACTTCGCGCGCGAGTTTGGTTCTACCCGGCGGATCAGATCGCGCAACGCAAAACCTACCCACGGGACCACCATGGACCAGGCCTCGACACAGCGCAGTCGATAGATGCGTTCTTCCAGCGGGAAGTGTTTTAGTAAATCTTCAATCTGATATTTCGCCGGTTTTTTGATCTCCCCCTCGACGGAAACCGTCCAGGGAGACGCGCGGAAGTTTTTTGCATAGCGCGCGGGATCGCTTTTATCCGTGCCGAATTCGTAGAAATTATTGTAACTTGTGATGTCCTTGTAGGAAGTCAGCCTGTCAGCGGTCGACAGTGGGCTTTTCTTCACATTGGTTATTTTTTGGCCGGCCTCTGACGAGTAAGGCAGGAGCCCTGCCGTGGCGCCGGCGGCCGCGATGGCGGCGGCCTGCTGCAGGAAGCGGCGGCGTTGGTGATATATCTCCTTGGGCGTGATTTCAGAGGCAAGAATATCGGCGGTCTTATTGATCAGCATGGTCTTCCCATTAAACGGTCAGCAGCCGGTAACATCAACTATGGACACTCCCAGCCTGGAATAGTTGCACATCAGCCAACGCGAACCAAACTGGGTAATAGCGGACTAAGTCTCATCTCCTGAATGTCCATAGAAAATATTACTTACGCAGCTAATAGACGAATGTTGGGGAAAACTCCTTTACTCCTGGTGGCAGGACTGCTGGTACTGACGACGAACACCGCACTGGCCGGCGGCACCTGTTCGGCCAGGAGTGGTGACACCTCAATATCCTTACTAGAGCTTTACACCTCAGAGGGTTGCAGCAGCTGTCCTCCCGCCGATCAATGGCTGGCCACGTTGCGGATCAACGGGCTTTATCCGGGGAAGGTGGTTCCCCTCGCGTTGCACGTGGATTACTGGAACTATCTGGGCTGGGAAGATCCCTATTCACAGAAGGTATTCACGCAGCGCCAATACCAAGCGGCGCGACGGACAGATTCGCGCACAGTCTATACGCCCCAGTTTCTTCTGAATGGACAAGAATTCCTGCGCTGGCGCCAAATGGGTAAAGCTGCGATTGAGCGCGCCAGCTCGGTCCGACCACGCGCTGACATTTCTCTGACTCTTTCACGCCATGCGAATGAAGTGGAAATCACGACTGATGTCCGGACGGATCCTCGTGGAGGACGGGCTGAGTTTTATATTGTACTGTTTGAAAACAATCTCACCACCCAAGTTCCTGCGGGAGAGAATCAGGGGGAGACCCTAAGACATGATTTCGTCGCCCGGCGTTGGCTTGGACCTATCCCATTAAGTGTGAACGATGCAGCATCATTCACGCACCGATTAAGTCTGGACAAAGCGTGGAAAGTGGACGATATGGGCGTAGCGGCCTTCGTGCAAGATCGTGAAAATGGAGAAGTGTGGCAGGCGCTGGCTCGGCCATTTTGTTCTTGATCCCACTAAATTGAAAACCCGCCGGGCACGTTTCCGGCGGGTTTTTAATTGGATGTAATTTGCGTTTAGGACGACTGCTGCAAGGCGGTGATGCGCTCGTCCAGCGGCGGGTGCGACATAAACAATCGCTTCCAACCATGATTGCGCTGACCGGATATACCAAAGGCAGCCATTTGGTCGGGCAGTTGCGCCGGTTCGTGCGCTGCCTTGAGGCGTTGCAGCGCCGCGATCATCTTTTCGCGGCCTGCCAGTTTGGCGCCTCCCCGATCAGCGCGAAATTCACGCTGGCGGCTGAACCACATGACGATCATGCTTGCCAGGATACCGAGCACGATCTGCGCCACGATACTGGTGACGAAATATCCAATACCGAAACCGCGTTCATTCTTGAGCAGAACGCGATCGACGAAAAAGCCGATCACGCGTGATAAGACGATCACAAAAGTATTGAGTACGCCCTGAATCAGTGCCAGAGTAATCATGTCGCCGTTCGCAACATGGGTAATCTCATGTCCCAGCACCGCCTCGGCCTCATCTTTATCCATGGCCTGCAGTAGGCCGGTACTTACCGCGACCAGTGCCGCGTCCCGGCGCATGCCGGTGGCGAAAGCATTAATGTCCGGGGCATCATAGACCGCCACCTCGGGCATGCCGATACCGGCCTGCTTCGCCTGGCGGCGCACGGTTTCAAACAGCCATTGTTCCGTACTGTTGCGCGGTTGCTCGATGACCATGGCGCCGGTCGCGCGTTTAGCCATCCACTTGGACATGGCCAGCGAAATGAACGAACCGCCAAAACCAATTACCGCCGCGAAAATAATGAGCGTTTGCAGATTCAGGCCGCCCGGAATTTCCTCGATGCCCAGCACCCGAATTAAGGCACTGGCCGCAACACTAAGCACCAGCAGAACGGCAATGTTGGTAGCAACGAACAGCAATATGCGCTTCATGGGTGAGTAAATTCTCCTGTCAGGTAAACTATTTCAAAATCATTAGATGGGGTCGGCATTCCATGAGTTCAATCCCTCCTCAGAGAGTCCGGATTTCAGGTCCCACGGCCGCTACGTTAATCCCGGGTAGCTGCTATATTAATCTATTATGAAGCGGCAGGAGAAAGCCAGCCTGCCCGGTAACTTTTCCTTCTCCGGCCTTCCCGGAGAGGCTGTACACACCCTTAGGCAGCCATGAAGCTCGAAGACAAAGTGGCCGAACCCCAATACCGCGAGGCGCTCATCTCGATGACGGCGCTGTCCTTCATCGAGGAACATGCCCTATTGCGAACGGATCAGCTGGAGGATGCCAAGAACAGCCTGCAGGCGCTGTTTCTCCACACGAGTGGTGAGGAAACCATGTTGCGCAAGTTGATAGAGATTCTCAAGACGACCAAACAGATTCACCAGTCGTTTGCCAGCATATCGAATGTTCTGGCCGGGATTACTCGCGGGGTCCAGACCGTGGATGCCAAGGTCGCCGCCTACAAGCAAGCACTGGCCACGATGACCCTGAGCGCCGAAGAGAATGCCGCCTTTGCAGGCCCATTTCTGTCGTTCTCGCAGTCTTTGTTACAGAAAATGGATGCCTTTGACAACAAGCTGCGCCAGTACGTGGAGCTGAGAGAGACCGAGGCACGTTACACCAGCATTTATCATATTGCCATGGAGGCGCGTGAACGACTGAAACAGCGGCTCGCCGGCGTCCTCGGTTCGAAGACTGGCAGCGAGATAGAAAACCGGATCCGGGAGAACGTCGTTAGTTCGTTCGATTACAGCGAGGCGGAGAGCAACCTCCAGTTTGCCCGGCGCGATGCGCATATAGAGTCCGAGGAAATTCTGGAACTGCTGGAAGATATCCGAACCATGTGCCAGATGGCCAAGAATCCCTCGATGCGCGAAAAAACCGAGGATTCGATCAGTCTTACTGTCACGGCATCCTCCTACTCGGCTACGCCGGAAAGCAAAAAAGCGAAACCGAAACCAGAATACCCTGACGTTTTCGCACTGTTTGCCAAGGCATTGCGCGCGCATCCACGACTGCTGCACATCAAGGACATCGTGCTGGAGTTATTCAAGCTCTATCAGCACTCCTACGGAATGTTCCGTCTGGATTGCAACAAGCTCAACATGGCGATTGAAACGATGTTCGATAATTCTCAGGCTTACTTCGAGGCCAAGGAGGAAGACAGGGACATCCGCACTAAACGCGAGAAGCTGAAGATGATTGAGGGGCTGATTCCCTTTCTCGAGCACTCTTCCACAATCGTAATGGAAAGCGATTCGATCAGCTACGGAAAATTTTCCCGCCGGATTTCCGAAATCATCTCGGAGAAACGCGCCCCCTGGACGCATATTGCCGAGCATCTGCTGCGATCCAAAGTGCAGGCCGAAGCAGACTTGAGCACGCGTTTGTAGCCGAATCGCGCCACCTCTTCATTCTACCGTGGCGATACGGCCGTCCAGCAGTCGTATCTGCCGGTGGGTTTGTTTCGCTAAATGCGCCTCGTGCGTGACAACGATAACCGTCTGCCCATTCTTTTCCGCTAGGCGTTTGAAGATATCGAATACCTGCCGGGCATTTTTGCTGTCGAGATTGCCGGTAGGTTCGTCCGCCAGGATCAGCGACGGCCGGTTAGCCAGTGCCCGCGCGATCGCCACGCGCTGGCGTTCTCCCCCGGAAAGCTCTTCGGGAAGGCGATGCGAGTATTCCTCCATGCCGAATTCCGCCAGCAGGGAGCGCGCCTCACGCTCGATATCGGCCTCTGGCCGCGTCCCTTTTTTACGCATGGGAATCATGACATTTCCTAGAGCCGTGAATTCGGGCAGCAGGAAATGAAACTGAAATACGAATCCCAAATGCACGAGACGCATTCTTGCCTGCGCCTCACGATTCAGCAGAGTGGTGTTCGCGCCTTCAAAGAAAATCGCGCCCTGAGACGGCACATCCAGCAGTCCGAGCAGATACAGCAGCGATGACTTGCCGGATCCGGAAGCCCCAACGATGGCGATGAACTCACCTTGTCGTACGGAGAGATTGATGTCCCGCACCAAGGTCACGGGCACTGGACCCGGGAGAATCCGGGTGACGTTACGAACTTCAATCAGCGCTTGTCCGGCCATGGTCAAACACCGCCCCGGATGATGTCCACCGGATTGACGGCCGCCGCCTTGCGCGCCGGCAGGTAGGAGGCGGCAAGCGAGGCAATCAAGGCAAAGCACCCGGCAATCAGATAATGCTTGAAGGTGTAATACAGGACGAATCCCTCCGACTTGACGAAACCCTCGATGCTGAAGCGGACCGTTGCGAGCAGTTCGGTCAGACCATAACCGAGCGCCCAACCGATCAGTGTCCCGATAACACCGACGGCCAGGCCTTCGAGCAAAAATATCCCACGGATCGCGCCTTCATCGAAACCGATGGACTTGAGGATAGCGATATCGTGTTCCTTCTCGTGGATTACCGTGGTGATGATGTTGAAAATACCGAAGGCCGCGACGATCAGGATGGCGCTGACCGTCGAGTACATGATGCCATTCTGGATCACGAAGATACCAAGCACATTCTTGTTGGTTTCTTCCCAGGATTCGGTGCGATAGTCGTAGCGCACCTCGAGCGAACGGGCCAGGGCCGCCGCCTGATTGATGTCGCCCAGACGGATACGAATCTGATTAATCACATTGGCGCGATCCTGGAGAATTTGCGCCTTCTTCAGGAGCGTGAAAGATTCGTAATTGTCCTTCGCCGTTATACCGCTGCGGAACACGCCCACGACCTTCATTTTCAAAATGACGCCTGCCGGCGAGATCACGGACAGCGTATCGCCCAACGACACGCCGATCTTGTCTGCCAGGCCACTGCCGAGAATGATACCGTTCGCCGTGGTATGCAGGCCATTGAGGCTGCCGGCGATCAGGTCCTGTTCGAGAAAGGTGACCCGTCGTTCTTTATCCGGGTCGATGCCGTAGAGCGTCGCGGACAAATCCTTCGTGCCGTACCGCAAAAAAATCTGGCCCGCCAACGTGGGTGCCACGGCCACGCCGGGTTGGCGCGCGATGGCGTCGATTACCGCCATGCCGTTCTTGATCCCACGTCGTTCTTCGCGAGGCCGCAGGTTAAAGAGGCGAACTGCGCCTTCGGCATATTTCAGCTCCACCGGTTGCCGGGGCGGCGTGCGGTACTCATCCTTCATGATGATGTGCGGCGAGACGTCTATGATCTTGGCCACGAAATAACGCTGGAATCCCTGCATCATGGCCGCCATGGCGATAAAAAATCCCACCCCCATGGCCACGCCCAGCACGGAAACCAGCGTCTGGCGCTTGCGGTGGATGAGATGGGTGACGGCGATATCCAATATCAGGTGCATGTCTCTGTCACCCGCGAATTCTTCAGGGGGCGGACGCGCGCACGTGCTGACCGTCTTTCAGTGTGGCAGGAGGAGAGAGCAACACGACATCGCCTTCGGCCACACCGGATAGGACCTGCGCCATCCGGTCGCCCACGACACCAACCTTGACCTCCCGGCGCCAGGCACGCGTGTCGCGCACTATCCAAAGATAGTTGCCCGTCAGCGCGGAAACTGGAACCAGCAGTGCGTCGCGTTCTTCGCGCACGAGAATATTGACCTCGGTCGTCATCCCGATCTTGAGCGGCGTGCTCTCCGGCAATTCCACCCGCACGCGGTAGGTCTTGTTGATCGGGTCGCCCTTGGGCGTGATTTCCGTCACTTCGCCTTCCAGGGGCTGGTTGGCGAAGGCATCGGCCTTGATGAGCACGCGCAGGTGCGGACGGATACGCGGGATGTCCTCTTCGTCCACCTCCGCCACGACCCACAGGCGATCGGATTGACCGACCCAGAACAACACGCTCGCGCTGGTGACGATTTCGCCAGCCTGTCCATCCTGACGCAGGACCTTCCCCGTTAACGGCGAGGTGAGGGTAAGATCCGCCAACACCTGGCGCGCGGCATTGAGTGTCTCGAGCGCCTGCTCGTGGTCGCTCACGGCCTTCTCGTAGTCTTGCCGGCTGATGAGCTGCTTGTCGAAAAGTTTTTTACGCCGTGACTCCTCGTCACGCAGGAATTCCTCGCGTGCCGCGAGTTGCTTGACATTGGCACGTGCCTCGCGGTCATCCAGTCGCGCCAGCACCGAGCCGCGCGCCACCTGATCACCTTCCTTGGCCAGGATTTCAGTAATACGTCCAGTGATTTTGGAACCCACCTTGGCCCACCGTACAGGCTCCACCGTGCCCGTGGCATAAACCGCTTCAACCGCCGGGCCGCGCGTCACGGAGGCTGTTTGGACTGCCGGACGCGAACGCAATATCCATACGGCCAACACCGCCACCACCACAATGGCGATGGCCAGGTAGAAAACATATTTCTTGAAATAAAACGGGAGTTTGGTCACGTGTCGCTAGCATCGCGCCAGACGCATCAAATGGCAAGCGCCCGCCAACTTCACTTCTGATCAGGTGGTACGAACACAGCGGAGTCAGAGTAATGACTTACCGCAGTTCCAGCAGATCTCGAAAGCCGGAGGATTGTTCTCGCCACAGTGAGTGCAACGCGTTGGCGTCGAGGAGGCGGGTGCACGTTCGAATTCTGCCAAGACAGCACGCGCGTGCGCCTCCTGCTCCGGTTCCATGATCCAGATTTCAGGATACGTGTGGGTAAACGGTAGCTCGCCGAGGCCACCCTGCGCATGTTCATTGAGAACGCGCGCCTCGATCCCGGCGTGTGCAAGCCGATGCAGAAGGAGATGGGCCTCCGGCAGGTTGGCCGCGGTACACAGGCGCCGCATGGGCAGCGCCTAACCGCCGGATCCGGTGCCGCCGCTCAAAAAATGGCGGAAGTTACACCCCGAGATAAAAGCATTCATGGCGGCTACGTTGCCCATCCCTATAGCGCGTACGCCTTGGACACTGGGCGTTACGCCTCCATGCGAAAGCCGATTTTGACCTTGACCTGCCAGTGCGCGACCTTCCCGTTCTCAAGATGGCCTCGGGTTTCGATCACTTCAAACCAGTCCAGATTTCGCAGGGTCTTGGCAGCGCGGGCAATAGCGTTTTGGATGGCTTTGTCCGTGCCTTGAGTCGATGAACCTACCAGTTCCACTATCTTATAGACATGCTCACTCATGCTCGTTTTCCTCCTGGGTGCGTTGAGATGGGGCCATTGTGGCACCTTCTCCCGCTCCTGTCCGCTGCCGGGAGGCGCCAGCTATCCCTAATTTGGTTTCTTGGGAGTCGGAAAATTCTGTCCTACACTTAAATACAGTCACGGCCGTAGCAACGGTTTGACACTCAGATCACGAATTTGCAGGGAATCGACAGGTTAAGGATGACCAAGAAAAAAATCAATGTGCAGGATCTTAAGGTAGGGATGTACGTCCGCGAACTGGATCGTCCCTGGCGTGAAACCCCCTTTCTCTTCCAGGGCTTCGAAATTCGCGACGAGGATGAGATCCGTGAGCTGCGTCGCTACTGCCAGTACGTATTAATCGACACCCCAGAACTCCACCAGAAAACGCATCCGCGAACCCAGGTGGAAAAAGTAATTGCCGTGAAGCAATTGCAACGCAAACAGACCGAACGCGATATTCTGATCAAGGTTTCAACCCAACCGCATCTCAAACCGACCTATCGCGACAAGAGCACTCTGGAGCAAGAAATCGGGGTCGCGCGGGAAATCCATCATGAAACCCGGGAACTGGTGTATACCCTGCTGGAGGATGTCCGGCTCGGGAAAAACATCAACAGCCTGGGCGCCAAAAAGGTGGTCGGCGAGATGGTGGAAAGCGTCATCCGCAATCCCGATGCCCTCACCACCTTCGCGCAACTGAAAAAGAAGGACGAATACACCGCACAGCACAGCATGCGTGTCTGCATCCTAGCATTGTCCTTCGGACGGCACCTCGGTTTCGATCACAACGAACTCAATCTGCTTGGCATTGGCGCACTGTTGCACGACATCGGGAAAATGAAGGTGCCGAGTGAGATACTGAATAAACCCGGTGTGTTGAACGAATACGAATACACCCAGATGAAGAGTCACGTTCCCCACGGTGTGGCGATATTGGAAAAAACACCCGGCATCCCGCGACCGGCGATCGAGGTTGCGCGTTGTCATCACGAAAGATACGCGGGTTCTGGCTACATCGGCGGTCTCAAGGGGGATCAGATCGGGCTGTACGGCATGATTGGCGGGATCGTGGATTGTTACGATGCGATTTCCAGCGATCGCGCTTATCACACCGGGATGTCGGCGCATGCGGCGCTGAAAAAGATGTATGAATGGCGCCACCGCGACTTTCATCCCGGCCTGGTGGAACAGTTCATCCAGTGCATGGGGATTTATCCCATCGGCAGTGTGGTGGAACTTAATACGGGCGAGATCGGTGTGGTCGTGACCATGAACCGTGTCCGCCGCCTGAAACCCCGGGTGGCACTCGTGTTGCAACCCGATTTCGACCCGGTCCAGTGTTCGACGACCGTGGATCTTAAGGACTACAAGACCCGTGACGGCCGCCCGTGTGAGATTGACCGCGTGCTCGAACCGGGCATCTATGGCATCAACCCAGTCAATTACCTCTCAGTCAGCACCGCGGCCTGATATCTTCAGATCGACAGCCCCGGTGAGGCGCTCTCCTGGAGCAGCAGAAAACCCTCCTGCCATCCGTTTAGCACGAACTGAACCGCGAGTGCGGCGAGGATCACGCCCAGCACGCGGCTGACGACGTTCGCGCCGGTTTCCCCCATGAAGGCCATGATGCGCGCCGAGAAAAGCAGGGAAGCCAGCGTGATCAGCAGCACCACTACGATCACGGCCAGCACCGAACCGATAACCAGCGGATCATCGCCCTGCTCGCCCACCATCAACAGGACCGAGGTCAGTGCACCCGGACCGGCGATCAGCGGGATGGCCAGCGGAAAGACCGAAATATCCTTTCTCGTTTCCGCCTCACGTTGTTCACGCGCAGTGGTGGATCGAACCCCGGAATGACGGGCGAAAACCATTTCGACCGCCAGCAGAAACAACAGTGCCCCGCCGGCGATCTGGAACGCCGGCATGCCGATGCCGAGTGCATTCAATAGGGAATCGCCGACCAACACGAACACCACAAGAATCCCACCCGCAATGAGCGTGCCGCGGAATGCCGTGCGTCGCCGGGCGGCTTCCGATTCACCCTGGGTGAGCGCCACAAAAAGGGGGGCGATCCCCACGGGGTCGACGACAACCAGCATGATGATAAGCGAATCGACAAACAGGTCGAACATGGTCTCTCCTCTCGGCAACAAGGCGCCAACTTTAGCGCGTGCGCATAATCCCCGAAACAGCCAGCCGGGAAAAATGAAATACCGTGAAATGACGCAGAAACAAGGGGGAAAAAATCCCGCCGCTCAAGAACAGGCCGCCAGGGAGAAGTGGCGACCGTGCGGAGAAGCTGAGCGGCGGTTTGCCCTACTGAGGCAATAACGTCCGCACTTTTGCAGATTCACAGTTGCGTAACATTGACACAAGTCAAGACAGAGACAAACTGACGTTCTAGAATAATTTTAAATTAAGGAGGAAATCATGCTCGTAGGGAATATCTGCAACCGCGATGTTGTTATTGTCCGGACGGAATCCTCCATAGTGGAAGCGGCACAGTTGATGCGCGAATATCATGTCGGCGGACTGGTGGTGGTGAAAGAAAAAGCGGGAAAACAGACCCCTACTGGCATCGTCACGGATCGCGATTTGGTGCTCGAGGTCATCGCCGAAGGCGTGGACATGAACGAGGTCAGCGTGGGCGACATCATGAGCGACCAGCTCGTGACGGCGCGCACAAGCGATGACTTGCTGGAAACAATCAAGATAATGCGCACCAAGGGCATCCGGAGACTGCCCGTGATAGACGATGATAACGGGCTGGCCGGCATCCTGACGGTGGATGACCTGATCGACTTGTTCTCGGAACAGATCGCCGACCTCGCCCGGTTGATCGCGTTGGAACAGAAGCGGGAAAAAGAGAAACGCAAGTAATCCACACCATCAAGAAATGACTGAAGCAAGCCGGTGCGCGGATCGGGTGGTTTCCGGCAGTCGGTAGCGTGTCGTGCAGCACAAGACATAATCGATAGCAGAAGCAAGACTGATCCGGTGTCCTACAGATACGTAAAGCGGTTTCACGCCGGTTCGCGTGCACAACACCGCGCCAATGACCTCACCATTGTCTACGAGTACCTCCCAATCGCCCTTTCTTTTCGGCACAGCACCATGCGTTCCGATCAGTCGCGATTTAGCCACGCCAATGCAGGGGATATCCGCCAACAGGCCCACATGACACGCCAGTCCGAAGCGCCGCGGATGGGCCAGGCCCTGGCCGTCGCATAACAACAAATCCGGCTGAATTCGCAGCTTCTTCAAGGCCGCCAGCACCGGGGGCGCTTCACGAAAAGACAGGTAACCGGGAATATAGGGAAAACGCGTAGCACGACGAGCGATCGCCTCTTCACGCCATGTCAGGCCGGGATAGTCCAGTACCACGACGGCGGCGCGAGTGACCGTACCGTTTTTCTCGAATCCCACGTCAACACCGGCCACGGTACGGATCTTCCCGAACTTGTCCTGCGTGATCACCTGCGTGCGCAGCTGTTCCTGAATTTTGCGCGCTTCACTAATCCGCCGGGGCCAACTTACCGGCTCCGAAAGACTCATGGTTGTTTACCTCAATTCACCTTATTTAGACCTGACACACAGGGTTACATAGGATACCGGCTGAATTCACGATCAGGTGACATTAATTAATAATGGGTCGGTGCTACAACAAATGCACTGGCTATTCCGCGGGTATTCCTGTAAGGTGCGCGCCGGCTGAATGACTCGGGCATCAATACCGGGATCAGCCGATAAGTTCATCGCTCTCTGACCCACCTTCTGGTTTCAGTTTCCCTGGAATTTCAGCAATAACACGGTTGGCGACGATGTGTTCGCGCCAGCAGTGCTGTCACGCCGTTACCGGAATCCGGTAAACGGCGGTCTGCCGTTACGCGCCAATTATTTATTGCATTCTAAGGAAACATTGTGACTTTTGAAAAACTGACGCTACATCCCGCCATTCTCAAGGCCATCAGCGAGAGCGGTTATACCATTCCAACTCCGATTCAGGCGCAGGCAATCCCGCCGGCGTTGGAAGGCCATGACCTCATGGCCTCGGCCCAGACCGGTACCGGCAAGACGGCGGCATTCGTCATGCCCACGTTGCAACGGCTGAGCACGCCGTCAACAAAATATTCTCGCGGCCCGCGCGTGCTGGTGCTGACGCCAACACGCGAGCTCGCCAACCAAGTGACAGCGGCTGCCATCAAATATGGCAAGCACTTGCGCTTTCGCATCGGTAGCGTGGTGGGCGGCATGCCCTATCCGCCGCAGATGCGGCTGCTCTCCCAACCTCTGGACATTCTGGTGGCAACACCGGGCCGGCTGCTGGACCACATGGAACGCGGACGCATCGATTACTCGCGCCTGGAAGTGCTGGTGCTGGATGAGGCCGACCGCATGCTCGACATGGGTTTCATTCACGCCGTGGAGGAAATTGCGGCCGCCACACCAGCCACCCGTCAAACGCTGCTGTTTTCCGCGACGCTCGAAGGCAATATCTCTAAGCTGGCGAGCCGTCTGCTGAAAAATCCCAAGCTCATCCAGATCGCGACGCCTCAGGAACGACATGAGAATATTGAGCAACGGCTGCATCATGTGGACGATGGCGCGCACAAGCACCGCCTGTTGACGCATCTGCTGGACGATATCAACATGAACAAGGCCATCGTGTTCACCGCCACCAAACGGGGAGCGGATCGTCTGGCCAAAACCCTGTACGCCAAGGGACATCCGGCAACGGCACTGCACGGTGACATGAACCAGAATCAGCGCAACCGTGCGATCACCCATTTGCGTTCAGGCACGGTCCGTTTGCTGGTAGCAACCGACGTGGCCGCACGCGGCATCGACGTCTCCGGCATTACGCATGTCATCAATTTCGATCTCCCGAAAAGTGCCGAAGATTATGTTCACCGTATCGGCCGCACCGGCCGTGCAGGCGCCAGGGGCATCGCTATCTCGTTCGCCGCGCCAGATAATTTCCAGCAATTACGCGATATCGAACGTTACACCCGCCAGAGCATTCCGGCCCATATCATTCCCGGACTGGAACCGACCCTCCGTCCGCGACAGCACGCCCCTTCGGGTCATCGTCGAGGCGGTCCGTCCAGCCACAAACCGCGCCACCCAAACGGAGCGCCGCGCCATCTCAAAGGGAAAAAAAGTGGCAACCATCCTCGGCACACGCAAGGCCAGCGCCAGGGTTCAGGTGGCAACGGTCGCGGCGCCAAGGTGTACAACTAGCCAGCGCGGTACACCTGTCCCCGGCAAGAGAAAAATTGTATGACGTCCTTCGGGCGCTTGGACGCCGGCAAAACACAGGCGTATGATCTGTCTCGGATGCCGAAAAAGCTGGGTCACTGAAACCCACCATTCCTTAACTGGAAACCAAGGAACTGGTTCACGCCCGATCATTCGCCTATCCGGCCGCGCACTTTCACAGCCATCGTTTCCGAAAGCGAAGCACGGTCCACGACGCCTCACCCTTTCAATTCAGGAGTTAGACATGAATATCTTCGTAGGAAACCTGTCTCGCGACGTCACGGAAGAAGATTTGCGTGCAGCCTTCAGCGCCTTTGGACAGGTCAGCAAGGTCACCATTCTCAAAGACAAGTTCAGCGGCGAGCCACGCGGTTTCGGCTTCGTGGAAATGCCGGCCAAGGCCGAAGCGCAGGCGGCCATCAACGGCATGAACCAGAAAGACCTCAAGGGTCGCGCGCTGAATGTAAACGAGGCCCGGCCCAAGACGGAACGATCCGCCGGTGGCGGCGGTGGCGGTGGTGGTGGGCGCGGTGGTTGGGGCAATCGTGGAGGTGGCGGAGGCGGTGGTGGCAATCGTGGAGGTGGTGGAGGACGCCGCTGGTAAGCATTGCCGATTCAGATTCGAATTCTTAACCTCTTACCTACACTTGTTGACCTACTGTGAGGCAACCGTGCAGCCGACACTAGGCTGCACGGTGATTTTTTTGGTTACCCGTATGGCTTCCGGCAAGCGCTGCGGCGGCCGCGTTGGATAGTTTGAATGGAATAGAACGATGTCTGATCAGGCAAGTCATGGCGCGCAGCTGCTGACCCTGACCCGCGCCGCGCGTCTTGTGGGCGTCTCCCGCGGCGCCCTCCAGAAAAAAATCAAAAAAGGCGAACTGGAAACCTTCGAGGGCATGGTCAAGCCGGAGGACTTGCTGCACGCCTACCCGGACATGCAGCTGGAGGATAATACCGCGCTGGAGCATTTCACGCAGATCAAAGACGATGCCTTTATCCACCGCGTGCGCGAACGCATGCTCCCCGAACCGGAAGTGCTGGCCGAACGTCTCTCCGGGCTAAGCAAGGAACTGGCGAATACGCGGGCACAGGTGGAACGCTACAAAACTATCACTGACTGGCTTTATGACAAATTCAACGAGTATGAAAAATCCGGCGGAAATGAAATACGCCATATCATCGGGCCACTCAAGCTCTGGCTGCGACATGAGCTGGAGAAACAGTCACCGAGCGACTATCTTCAATCCTACACCGTCAAGGAGAGTTTCCTCCGGCTCATGACCGCCCAAGTCCGTCTCCTCCCGGGTCAACGCGAATTTTTCGTGGAGGGCTCGGACACCATTCTGGATGCCGCGCTGCGTGCCGGCATATCCCTGCGCTACGGCTGCAGCAACGGCAATTGTGGCCTGTGCAAGGCCAGGGTGGTTTCCGGGAAGACGCATCTGATGCGGCACACGGATTATACCTTCACCGAGTCGGAAAAAAATCAGAGTTACGTGCTGCTCTGCGCACACACCGCCGTGACCGATATCGAGATCGAGACCAGTGAAATCGGCGGTATCCAGGATATCCCGAAGCAGGAGATTGCCACGCGTGTTAAGAAAATCGAACCGCTGGGAGACGATCTGGCGCTGCTGCACCTTCAGACGCCGCGCACCAAGCGGTTGCAATTCCTCGCCGGCCAGTCGGTAACGCTTGAGAGCAGCAACGGCGCCGAAGCGGACTACCCAGTGGCCAGCTGCCCATGCGATGACCGGAATCTCCAGTTCCACCTGCTCCGTCAACGAGATAACCGGCTTGCTGAATATGTCTTCAAGAAACTGAAATCCGGGGATATCGTTTCACTCGTCGGACCGAAAGGTGATTTCACCCTGAATGAGGACTCTCCGCGCTCCCTGATTTTTCTTGCCCACGGCACGGGCTTTGCTCCGATCAAGAGCCTGATAGAACATGCCATGGCGCGGGACATGGCCGAATCCATGCATTTGTACTGGGTGGCCGGTGAAAACGGACATTACCTTAACAATCTCTGTCGCTCTTGGTCAGACGCATTGGATAATTTTCAGTACACCCCGTTGCCGGCGGAGAAGGCAAATACAGTCTCGGTGCTCAAGCAAGTCATCAAAGATCACCCGGATATCGGCGAATTCGATATCTACGCTGCCGGATCTTTGGAGTTCCTGAAGGTCGTCGAGACTACTCTGGTGGCAGGCAGTCAGTTCCCCGCGATGCGACTTCGTACTTGCCACGTCGAATGAGACCGGCGGCTACAGGTTGTCGATGGGTATCGGTGTGATCGGATCGGCCGGAGTAAAACCGAAAACACGGGAATAAAAATAGAACTCCGCCTCAAGCGCACGTCGGATATTTTCCGCGCGGCGGAAACCGTGTTGCTCTCCATCAAACGGCACGTACGCCACTGGAACGTTCCGTGCGCGCAAGGCGTTCACCATTTCCTCCGTCTGATTTGGCGGCACCACCTTGTCCTCCAGTCCCTGAAAGAAAATTATTGGACAGGACAGCCGATTCGCTTGATGAAGAGGTGAACGCTCACGGTATAGTTCTTTTCGCTGAGGATAGGGGCCGATCAGGCGCTCCAGGTAATACCGCTCAAATTTGTGTGTATCGCGCGCCAGCGCTTCGAGATCGCTCACCCCGTAGTAAACGGCACCGGCGCGGAACATCCGGTGGAAGGTCAACGCACACAAGGTGGTATAACCCCCGGCACTGCTGCCGCGTATGGCCAGACGTTTTGCGTCCACCAACCCGCGTTCCACAAGATAGCGCGCGCCCGCCAGGCAATCCTCGACATCGGCTATACCCCATTGGCCGTCGAGCTGCCGGCGGTAGGCGCGACCGTAACCCGTCGATCCGCGGTAGTTCACATCCAACACGGCAAACCCGCGGCTGGTCCAGAATTGCGTCCGCAGGTTCAAGGCCCGGGACGTCGCCGACGTCGGGCCACCATGGCTTAACACCAGCAGAGGCGGTTTCTCGTCCATCGATGCCTCGAAATCACGGTTCACGGGCGGGTAATACAAGGCATGCGCCGTCGCGCCACGGGTGGAGGGATAACTCATTTCCTGAGGGACAGAGAGATAACCGGACTCCGAAACATCCTCCGTGGACCGGCGCAGGATCTGATATTGCCGTGTCACGAGATCGAGCCGCACGATGGCCGCGGGCATCACGGGTGAGGATGCAACGAAAATGGCCTTGCCTTCACCGGCCAATACGCCGCTGATGTCGCTGAACGGCGTTTCCATTTCTTCCATTCGCCGCGTACCAGTATCTAGCACCGCGAGGCGCCAGTTTCCCGCGCGGTGGTAAGTGCATACCAGCCGCTGCGCCGATTCGAAGGCATAAGTGGACATGCCGAAAATCCACTGGGGGAGACCGAACTCCGCTTCCATGGGCGCGAGTGCCTCGATGCGCCCATCACGCATACGGTAAAGGTTCCACCAGTTGCTCCGGTCCGAGACAAAATAAAGCGTGCCATCGGGCGAAAACATGGGCTGAAAAACCGATTCCTCGCGGCCGCCGGCAACACAACGGGAATTGACGGGCCGCCCCTGCGGTCCCCGCTCTGCCAGCCATAACTGGGTCCCGTCCCACGGCATATCGGGGTGATTCCAGGAAAGCCAGGCCATGTGCTGCCCGTCCGGACTCAGGCGCAGTGATGCATAAAAGGCCTCCCCCATTACCAGCACGCGTGCTTCGCGTCGACCATCCGGGTCAATCGAAACAATAGCATTGGCGGCTTCACCGTCCGCGACGTGGTCTTCGCGGATGCAGACAATCTCGCGATGCCAGTGGTCGAATACACCGTCGGCGTATCGTTTCCCGGAACCCGAAGTGATGGGTTGCGGTGTCAACCCTGGCGCCAGGCGGTAGAGAAGCTGGTCACGGTCATTGCTGAAATACAGCACGCCATCCTGCACGAGAAACGCCCCGCCGCCATATTCATGCACGCGCGTGCGCGCACTGAAAGGCGCCGGCAGCATCTCTTCCATGGAGCCCGCGCGCCAGTGGAGAACGACGTATCGTCCGCCTTCCCCCGGGCGCATCTCACTCCAGTAGATGTCCGGGCCATCGAGGGCGATTTGCCCCAAACTGACGGCGCTTCCGACAACACGGTCCGTGGTGATCGGCGATTTCCAGGAACCGTACGCGGCGAGTGTCTTGCGGTGGTTCACTCGCTAAGGTGCGCCACGATCCTGCGTGCGCCGCGGTGGCGCCGGTGCTCCCACAGGTAAACCCCCTGCCAGGTGCCGAGCGCCAGCCGCCCTCCGGTAACCGGAATAGCGAGATGCGTCGCCGTGAGCGCCGACTTAATGTGCCCCGGCATGTCGTCCGGGCCCTCACTCTGGTGGGTATAGAGCGGATCATTTTCCGGTGCCAGCCGGTTAAACCAATGCTCCAGATCACGCCGCACCGCGGGATCGGCATTTTCCTGGATCAGCAGACTGGCCGAGGTGTGCTGCACAAACAGCGTGCACAATCCTTCCTTCAGCCCGGCTTCGCGCACCATGTCCTCGATGCGGTCGGTGATTTCATGCAGTCCCTGTCCGGGAATGTCAACGTTCAGCTGACGGATCATGATTTATTACGTTCGGTCGCTGTGGCCAAGATCTTTTGTTGGCGCGATGCGGTCACGAATGAGCTGCTTGATTTCCTTGGGTTCGGGGAAACCTCCGGCCTCTTTCTTGTTCCATAACCGCTCGCCATCAAGCCGCACCTCGAAGATCCCGCCGCTACCGGGAACGAGTGCCACCTCGCCGAGCTCGTCCGCAAACGTTGTCAGGAGCTCCTGGGATAGCCAGGAGGCGCGCAAAATAAACCGGCATTGATTGCAATATTCGATTTCTACGCGGGGTTTACGCGATTTCATTCTGCATCACCGGGGAGAATCCACATGGCAGTATAAGCCGGTTCCGAGAGACTGTCTTGCCGCTATCCGGCACAATCCTTTGGCGCGACGGGCAATCTCGATTCGCCCTTGGGTGTCGGGCTCATACTGCGTTATAGTGATGGCCTCTTCCCACCCTAAATCCATGAGGATCCCATGATGAAGGCAGCCCAGGGTACGGTTGTGTCCATGCATTACACCCTGACCGATGACAGCGGCGAAGTGCTCGATTCGAGCCGCGGCGGTGAACCACTTAATTACCTGCACGGCCACAGCAACATCATTCCGGGCCTGGAAAAGGCACTCGAAGGCGCCGACACCGGTTTTAAATCCAAGGTCACGGTGGCGCCGGCGGAAGCCTATGGCGAAAAGAATCCGGAGGCCGTTTTCGAGGCACCGAAGGAACATTTTCCGCCCGACATGAAACTGGAAGTCGGCTCGCGTGTGTCGGCCGACGGGCCGAACGGGCCGATTACCTTCACCGTCGTCAAGCTGACGGAGACCGGCGCGGTGCTTGACGCCAATCACCCGCTGGCAGGCAAGACTTTGCATTTCGACGTTGAAGTAACGCAGGTTCGAACTGCCACGAAAGAGGAAATCGAGCACGGCCACGTGCACGGCGAAGACGCTCATAATCACTGAGCGGGAGATATTCTGCCGCCAGCGACAGGCCCCGGGTCATGGCGCCTGTCAGCGAAAGTCAGGATAAAATCACAGCCTGCTCATCGGACAGGCCGAGTACCTTCGCGGCAACGGTGAACGCTTCCGCGCAAAAGGCATCGATATCGGCCCAAGCACCCGAACAACCGATTTCCTCGTCCATTCCATGGGTGATGACACGCAGGCGATAGATACCCTCCTGCTGACGGCTACGTGGATTCTTCTCCGCCGTCACGTAGAAGACAGGCCGGCTTTCTCCCTCGCGCACCAGCGCAAGAATATATTGGTATTTCGCCTCGTCGCCGCTCTCGATATCGCTCAGCAAGGTGCCGGTGTACTCACCGAACTGGTAACGTCGTTGCGGGATCGCTGTCAGGATTCTCGGCGCATTCATACGTCATGTCCCTGAGAGGTACTATCGCCTGCCCTAATTCAGGCAGTATTCCAATATTTTACAACAACACACCCGCGCGGCATCCCTTGTCAGGATTACCGGGCATGAACGATTGGTGAATAAACGGCACTGCACTCGCGAGAGAAGATGCGCGCTCAGCGGGATTGACCTGAACGCGGACGGAGCAGCAACGCTACCGGACTTCTTTCCATGTCGAAGGTGTGTCATCAGGCGACTGCTTCATTTCCCATGCGAAGGCGCCCGACCATTTAATCAGATTGTCATAGGCAAGAGAACGACCGAAAAAATATCCCTGTACCTTGTCGCAGCCAAATGAGTTCAGCAATTCCAGAGTTTCCTCGTTTTCCACACCTTCCGCCACCACCTGCATACCCATATTGTGGGCAAGATCGATGGTGGAACGCACGATGACGGCGTCGTTGCTATCGTGCTTCACATCAATCACGAAGGACTTGTCGATCTTGATTTCGTCCACAGGCAATTGCTTGAGGTAAGCAAGCGAAGAATAGCCTGTGCCGAAGTCGTCAATCGATATACATACTCCCAATGAGAGGGATTTCAGGAAAATTCTGAACAATCTCCAGTACACCCTCCGCGTCCACTTTCGTGGTTCCGGGAATCGTGTCAGGTGCGAGAATCTTTGCTTCGCTCCAGACAGGACCGGCGAAACCGAACATTAATATCGCGAGAAATAAACACGGCAATGTTGTCCGGTATGCCATGACTGACCCTCCTTCGAGGTTTATGCCTATTAACAGCAATGTTTGTGCCAGCCATGGAAAAACAGCAGTTTTTTAGCTCCATAGGCTGTTGGCCAGCATGCCGGGGAACGGATAGTTTGGGTGGGGGGAAGCATTTCAGGAATAACCCGGGTTTTGTATGATTCCACTCCGCTGACCAGCGGGTGGAGAAGTGTACGTGCGATATTATCCGTCACGCTCCTGCCCCCGGCAGAGCCAGGGGAAGAATAAAACGAATCCAAAAGAGAGTGACATGAAACTCATCACCGCCATTATCAAACCCTCCAAGCTGGACGATGTGCGACAAGCCCTATCGAGTCTCGGCGTCCAGGGCATGACGGTGACTGAGGTCAAGGGATTCGGACGTCAGAAGGGGCACACGGAACTCCACCGCGGCGCGGAATACGTGGTGGATTTTCTGCCCAAGACCAAAATCGAAGTGGCCGTGTCGAAGGACATGGCAGAACGCGTGGTTGAAACCATCTCGCAGTCTGCCAAGACCGGAAAAAACCGGCGATGGGAAAATCTTTGTCTATGACCTTGATCAGGTAGTAAGAATACGCACCAGCGAAACCGGAACCAACGCCCTATAAACAACAACTACCACAGGAGAATATCCTATGACTGTCGGCAAACCCTCGAGACTGATCATCGCCTCGCTGCTGCTTGTCGCCTCACCGCTGGTCCTGGCCGCGGAGACGCCCACCCTCAACATGGCCAACACGGCCTGGCTGCTGACCTCCTCGGTTCTCGTACTGTTCATGACCATCCCGGGACTGGCCCTCTTCTACGGCGGACTGGTTCGAACGAAAAATGTTTTATCCATTCTGATGCAGTGCTTCGCCATCACCTGCATGGTATCCATCGTGTGGGTGCTGTTTGCCTACAGTCTTGCCTTCGGCGACGGCGGCGGAGCCAATGCCTGGATTGGCGGTATGGCCAAGTCACTGATGACCGGGATCGGCGTGGACACGCTCAAGGGCGACATCCCGGAAACCGTATTCGCCATGTTCCAGATGACCTTCGCCATCATCACCCCGGCGCTCGTGGTCGGCGCCTTTGCGGAACGCATGAAGTTTTCTGCCATGCTGATCTTCAGCTTGTTGTGGCTTTTGGCGGTTTACGTCCCCGTGTGCCATTGGGTCTGGGGCGACGGCTGGCTGCAAAAAATGGGCCTCCTGGATTTTGCCGGCGGGACCGTGGTGCACATCAACGCCGGTGTGGCGTCGCTGGTGGCGGCACTTGTGCTTGGTCGGCGCAAGGGATTTCCGGAAACCGCCATGCCACCGCACAATCTCACCATGACCGTGATTGGCGCGTGCATGCTGTGGGTGGGCTGGTTCGGTTTCAATGCCGGCAGTGCGCTAGCCGCCAATGGCACCGCCGGCATGACCATGCTGGTCACGCACATCGGCGCCGCCGCCGGTTCTCTGACTTGGATGTTCTGCGAATGGATCCGCTTTGGGAAACCCTCCGTGTTGGGCATCGTCACTGGCATGGTGGCGGGATTGGGCACCATCACGCCGGCCTCGGGATTTGTCGGCCCATTGGGGGCGCTCGCCATCGGCATCACTGCGGGGCTTGTCTGTTTCATCGCGACCAACTACATGAAGCGCTCACTACACGTAGATGATTCCCTCGACGTGTTTCCTGTCCATGGCGTGGGCGGCATGATTGGCACCCTGCTGACCGGCGTGTTCGCCGCCACGGCCCTCGGCGGTGTCGGATTCGCCGAAGGCATCACCATGGGCAAACAGGTCATAACTCAGTTGACCGGAATCGTGGTCACCATGGTCTGGTGCGGGGCGGTAACCTTTGTGCTGCTAAAGCTGGTCGATATGTTCGTGGGCCTGCGTGTCACGGTCGAACAGGAAACCGAAGGTCTCGATACCGTGCTGCATAACGAAACCGGCTACAACCTGTAAGCATTCTGCAACGAGAAAAGCGAGCGTCTCGGCGCCCGCTTTTTCTCGCTTGGCGGCCTGGGGGTCGTCCGATTATCGATCCCCTTTCGGAGATGGCCGAGCAACGGATTACCAGACGAAGTCGCCACGGATCCGAGCTTCGAATCAGATATATTTTCACTTTTCACAATATGAAAATTGGTTTTAGCAACTTTCGTGCCGTCGTCTTGGCAAGGCATTTGAAAATGACACGATGTCCTGCTTTTGACTGTACACAAATACGATATTCGATATACTGAAACCGCAGTGGTGCACTGCCGATTGTTGTTATGTTGGTATTTACGGGTATCCCCGACAGGTCCTGGTTTACTCCACCATTACAGCACGTAATTAATTTTTTCAGATTAAATACTAATTAAACGAGGTTATTCGACATGCGCATGGGGACGGTAAAGTGGTTCAACGAGGCTAAAGGTTTTGGTTTCATCTCGCCACAGGATGGCAGCGCGGATGTTTTCGTGCACTACTCTGTGATTCAGGCCGAAGGTTACAAGAAGCTGGCCGAAGGCCAGAACGTGGAGTTTGAAAGTCAGAAGGGACCCAAGGGAATGCAGGCCACGGTGGTCAAACCTCTCGCTTAGCCTATGTTTAGTCTTCGACCGGTTCGCCGGTCATAAATAAAAACCCCGACTGGATGTCGGGGTTTTTATTTTTCACACAGATTATTTTAGCGTTTGACGATCCGACCGGTGTCGAAGTCAACCTTTTCCCTGTCTCCCAGCGCGCGATCGAGCGCCCACCCGCCGGTCTTACGCCGAAAAAGGTAAACTGTTTTGATCTTTTCACCGCCGGCGTTGAGCTTATAGCTCGCTTCACAGACACCGATTTTGAATTTCTCGCTGTGCCGCGACATGAACTCGGGCTCGTAAATATTCTTGTCAGGAAATTTCTTTTGAATGTCTGATTCCAGCCGCTTGGCGGCGAGATACGTCAACATCCTCGCCGGCGAGTCTTTCGCGCCCGGGGTTTTGGTGGGATGGGCTTCATCCAGCTGGTTACCGCTTAGCACGCGCAGTACTTTCCAGGCACCGGCCGTTTTCTCGAACTGGAAACGCTGCAAGTTGGCGGTGCCCTGACCGAGGCGATACTCCGCCTCGAGGTAACCGGTCATGTTCATACCGGCGGAATCAGGCGGAGTATATCGTCCGTCGCGGAAGCTGAGCACTTCGAGCGATTTATTTGGATCGTCTTTCAGCAATTCGCGCAGCGCCAGATACTGAAGCGTCTCCACCGAGTCGGCGGATAAATCGGGTTTGCCGTCCACGATGCGAAAACCCCGGATGTCCGCCTCGAAGGTGCCGGCCACATTGCTTTTCGTTTCGTCCGGCAGACTGAGTTGGATTTTACCAGGCAGCTTCTTGCCTTTCTCCACGCCGAATTCGAGCACCATAGAGTACTTGTTGTTGAAATTCTGCTCCGAGAGTGATTTCTGTCCTTCTTCCTTCCACGCCAACGCCACTTGCGGGGCCGAAGGCCCCCCTGCTTCCGTCACCTTAAAAGTTTTTCCGGCGGGTGTTTCCCATCCCGCCCCTGGTAGCATTACTTTCACTTCGATATCAGCGGTGACGTCCTTACCCATCCGTAACCCAAGAACACCGCCTTCGAGATAGCTGTTATCGACGACAAAAGGTTTTCCATGGGCCTGTCCCTTCGCGGGCACGGCGGGGATTTCGACAACGGCAGGCTTGGTCGCGACAGCCGGAGCCGGAGCGGCCGGCCTGACAGCGGGCGCCGGAGCGCGGGCTGCCGGTGCCCGAATCGTGGCCGGTTCACTTTCAAAAAAGTTGCTAATGAAATCCAGACCGCCGTCCTGCTGCATGAGATAGGCCCCCGCGCCACCGATAATGAGCACAACGAGAATGACGATTTGAATCAGGGATTTTTTATCGAGATTCATTTTTAGATCCATGCCTCACCTGCCTGTGATTTCCATTATTGATCCGTCACATTTCTCAAGGCTTCCCGGTTCAAAACAATGACCCCGTCTGAACCAGGGCAGCGCTTCTGGTAATTTCAATCCGCCGCAATAATCCTTAAGGATAGTATGCCCGGCACTGTCCGCCAATTACTATTATCACGTCAACGGCGGTTTTTTTCCTGTCAAACTCAGAAACCGAAGTAAAGCCCCAAACCCGTGTAGCGCAAAGGTTCGCGGTAAAATTGGCCATTGGGCGAATGTCCGCGGAAATGCTCAAACATCAGGCGCACCCGCCGTGGGCTGCCGCTGCGTAACTCGAACCCGACCTGGTAAGAGCGGCTCCGACGCCAGTGGAGTTCTTCGGAAGTCTGTATGTCCGCGGCGGCGATAAGACTCAACCTTCCCGCTGCGCGCGCCTTGATATATTCAACGCCGCCCTGAAAATGTTTGGGTGCGAGATCCGGTTCGCTGTTCAAAATATAGCCACCGCCGCCATACAGACGCCATCGCTCCCATTCATGAGACACGATGAACTCCATGTCCTCATAGCTCAAATTGACCCGATTGATTCCCGGATTGCCCAGAATAAACTCATCTCCAAGGTGAGAACTTTGATGATAGAGGCGCAACACGTATGACCACGGGCCCTTGCGATAACTGATCGGGAGACCGATCCAGTAATCCGCGTTAATCAAATCGCTCGACGGCGCTTCGAGATTGAAAAGCGCGAACACCCCACCCTGAATCCCGATTTGAGAGCTGCCGGAGCTTCCAAAAAAACCCGAAGCTAGGCCGAAATATTCGCCGAACGCGACACTGGCTGCAGAAAATTCACTCGCAGGACTGCGATAGTGCAGATAGCTTACTGAAAATCGGGGTTGGCGTGGATCAGCCAGTAACGGTGCAAACAGTTCCTGCTCAGGCAAGGCGTAAAGATCCACCGGAATCTGGGTCGGACGTTCCGTTTCTGTTTTGTCCTGTTCCATGGCATCGTCGGTTTTATCGCAATTCGTGGATAAGTCCCACTGGATGCTTTTCACCCGCCCGGTTTTGGTGAGTAAATATGCCACGTCGCGTTTCTGAGACGGGCCGAGACAGGTGTGAGATGTCAGTGTCACCACGCCTTCCACCGATATCACCTGTGAGCGCAGGCCCAGACCCGGAAAACGGCTGTCGAGCAATGAATCGACATAACCGCGGAGATATTCTTCCTGTTCGCTGGCGAATACAGGCGCGATTCCCGCCCCCACGAGTAACGCTATCAGAAATATCCAGCCCGTTGGCCTCTGATTGACAGTAAATAAATGAAGACACTGGCGATTTGCCATGCCGGTATTTTACACATAATCCTTATAGGCATGTGCCGGGGAAATCGCGTTGAGCATTGTTGTAAAACAATTTTTACCCGATATGCGAACCAATACGCCGTATATTCAGTTTACCTGTCAACAATATGAGTTCGGTCATTTGATAAGCTCTTCCATGACGGGGTAGGATAAACAGGATTCAAAAGGGGCTAGTCTCATGGACAAAGAAGTCGGAAAAACCAGGCTTTCCTCGCTCGATATACCCGCGCTCACTGGCAGAAGAGCCGATGCCTCCCTGCCTCATACGCCGTCACGTGTCAGCGCGCTGGATCGGTGGATGGCACGCAAGCTGCTCGATCTGCTCGGTAACCCGCCGTTGACCTTCGTGATGTGGGACGGGGAAAAAATCTATTCCTCGGACAATCCTTATATCGCCACATTGCATTTTCACGATAGCGATGTATTGCAGAAATTGCTGATGAACCCCGCGCTGCATTTCGGCGATCTCTACGGTGCCGGCCGAATCGAGGTGGAAGGTGATCTCGTGGACTTTCTGGTCACAGTCTATCGCGCGTTGGCGACCTCTCCGAAATACCAGAAACTCAAGGAAGCGCAGACGCGCCTATTCAACCGACCGCGGTCGAACCGCCTCACGGATTCACGCGACAATATTCATCATCACTATGACATCGGCAACGATTTTTACGAGCTGTGGCTGGATCGCGAGGCCATGCAGTATACCTGCGCCTATTTCCCCGAACCGGACCTAACCATTGAAGAAGCACAGCGTGCCAAGATGAATCACGTCTGTCGCAAGCTCCGGCTCAAGCCGGGAGACCGGGTGGTGGAGGCCGGGTGCGGTTGGGGCGGTTTCGCGCTGCACATGGCAAAATATTTCGGCGTCACGGTCAAGTCATACAACATCTCACATCAACAAATCCTTTATGCCAGGGGACGAGCCAAGACGGCTGGTCTGACAAAGAACGTAGAATACGTGGAAGATGACTACCGAAACATCACCGGAGAATTCGATGTGTTTGTGTCCATCGGGATGCTCGAGCACGTTGGTCATGATAATTACCGTGAACTCGGGGATATCATTCACCGCTGCCTGACGCCCGCAGGACGCGGGCTCGTGCATTCCATCGGCCGCAATAAACCTGAACGCTTGAACGCCTGGATTGAAAAACGGATTTTTCCCGGGGCCTATCCGCCCTCGTTGCGAGAAATGATGGAAATTTTCGAGGCCCACGAATTTTCTGTTCTCGACGTCGAAAACCTGCGGCTGCACTACGCGAAAACGCTGGAACATTGGCTTGCGCGTTTTGAACAGAACGCGGAAAAAATCGAGAAGACCTACGACCGTGCTTTCCTGCGTGCCTGGCGGCTCTATCTCGCCGGTTCGATCGCGGGTTTTGCTTCTGGAACCATGCAGCTGTTCCAGGTCCTGTTCAACCGCGGCAGCAACAACGACATTCCTTGGTCACGGTCCTACCTCTACAAGGAATAACACTCCGCACAGGCGGGGCCGCCCTACA
Source organism: Gammaproteobacteria bacterium (assembly GCA_029863005.1). GTDB lineage: Bacteria > Pseudomonadota > Gammaproteobacteria > Acidiferrobacterales > Sulfurifustaceae > Sulfuricaulis. Next base: position 64,727 of record JAOTWF010000006.1, read on the forward strand.
GCGGGTCAATAATAGTGCTTGTGATCCTTGCGCCGGCAGCTGGCGCGCTGCACCACCACGCCGCGCACCGAGTATTTTTCCACCAGTTCCACCACGGGATAGGCGTCGTTTAGCGCCCTGAGAAATTTTTTGTCGTTTTCAACGATAAATTGGCGAAACGTAGTTTCGCCCTGATAATCGATGATCACGTAGGCGCCATGCTGCGGCGGCAAGGCCGGATCGACGATCAAAATATGTCCGTCCACGAATTCCGGCGCCATGCTATCGCCGATCACCCGCAACGCATACGGCTCAGCCTCAGCGCAGCTCTTGATCTCGGCATGTTCCTGGTTGCCGGCCATCGTGGTCTTGATCGGGATATTCTTGAATGATTCGGCCATTGAAATCGTCTCCGAATTACAACTGTTCGTTCGTTTAAGGCGTGGGAGGTGTTGGCCTGTCAGGCTGAGAACGTGAATCGAAAGTCCCGGGGAAACATTGCGCCAGACGCCCCGCCCGTCCCAACAATCTGTCGAGAAATGCCGATGTGCGACGGGAGTTCTCGGATTCATCGTGCATCCAGTAGAAGAATGTCGCAAGATAAATGGCCGTGAGCCCGGACTCCTCCAGAGCCCGCCAGGGAAGCACCGCATCACGGTGAGCCACTTCGCGCACCCACTGGACCGTGCGGCTCACGCGAAGCATGCCGGCAATTTGGTAATGCAGATGGCCTGGTTCAAACTTCCCGTAGATCATCTGCCGGGTGACACGGCGGTGCGGTGACAGCGCGGAAAGCCATGTCATGATCAACCGGTGTATCTGCTCGCGTGAAGTGAGTCCGGGGAAACTCGGATCGGTGCCAACCTGTAGCATGATCGCGTCCGCGCGGTCGAACCAGGCATCCGTGATGTCTTCCTTTTCACGGAAACAGGCGCGCACATCGTTTAATTCCAACTTCAATTCCGCCGCCACGTCGTGCAAGCGCAAACTTTCCCAGGATTGACGCCCGGCGATTTCAAGCGCGGCATCGATAATCTTGTCCCTCGCTGATTTGGCCGCCATGTTGTGCTCCTCCATAAGAAAGAATGACGGTATTTTACGCCTTTCCCGGCACAACCGTCAGCCGCTGCTTTATTCACCTACATGACGCAGGCCTAGGCTGATCGACGGATAACGGCTTCGACGAAGGCAACATTCAGCAGATCGCGGTTGATGATCTCCGGCAGGAAGTGACGGACCTTGTAGAGTTTCTCTGCCTGACGGCAGGCGACGCGCTCGAGGCGATCGCGCGTGAGATGCGATAACGTGGTATGCGTCAGCAAGTGAGGCGCCTGCCAGTCATGATAATCGCTGACAAGCTTACGCTCCGGCTCCGCTTCCCATTTCTCGCGCAGCAGCAATTCAGGGAAATCATTGTTATTAAGTTTCCGGCCCGCCTGCCCCGGATCGAGACGGTGGCCGTGCAAGCCAGTGGCGTTGCCGTCCTTCCCACGACGAAACCATTGTGCTCGCTCGAGCGGGCCCGCGGCCTTCTGCACACACCGACTCAGGACCGCGCTGTGACGGATGTGCGACGTTGATACGCCATAGCTTCCCGATGAAAGGCTCGGCGCGATAAAACTATCATCCTCCGCCAGCGTAACGTGCCAGCGGGTATCCATCGTCCGGGGCGGATGGATATGGCCGAGAGTGCTGGCCAGGATCGCGAGTGGTTTATGTTCCCGGGCATCCAGCAGCCATAACTCCAAGTTGTCTTCCGGAGGAAAAGGAAACGGGGGATGATTTTGCAGCGCCTGGATGAATCCGCTCGTTCGCGTGGTTTCGATAAGGTTGCCGCTGCCGTCGGCACGCCACACGGCATGGCTGGAAATCCGCGTACGCTGATTCAGGAATTGCACGCGCCAGGTGAGGCCGTCGGACGACATTGCCCGAAAACCCGGCATTTCCGTGATCTGCACCGTACCCTGATAGGGCGAGAGCCGGCGCATGCTGTAATAGTGTGCGGAGTTCACGTCGTGGTTTTCTTGCGCGCCCGCGGATGGGCCTTGTCGTAAACGCCCGCCAGGTGTTGGAAATCGAGGTGGGTGTAAATCTGTGTGGTGGAAATATTGGCGTGCCCCAGCATCTCCTGCACGGCGCGCAAATCGCCGCTCGACTCCAACACATGACTGGCAAACGAGTGACGCAGCATGTGAGGATGAACCGGCACTCCCATTTCCTGGCGCTTCGCCCAACTTTGCAGGCGCGCTTGCACGGCGCGTCCGCCCAAGCGCCGGCCATGAGGTGACACGAAAACGGCGGGTTCATCCGGTCCGGTCCATGACGCGCGAACCGTGAGCCATTGACGCAGGGCATCACGGGCTTTGGCGCCGACCGGCACGTCGCGCACCTTGCGGCCCTTGCCTGTGACGCGCACGATGCCGGCGGAAAGGTCGAGCTCGGAGAGATTAAGGCCCACCAGCTCGGAAAGGCGCAAGCCGGAGGAATATAGGAGCTCGAGCAACGCGCGGTCGCGCGTGGTGAGCGGATCATGCGCCTCGATCGTCACCAGGCGCGTGGCCTGATCGGTCGTAAGGGTGCGGGGAAGACGACGTGTTGAGCGTGGCGCACTCACGCCGCTTGCTGGATTGCATGTCACTACCTTTTCACGCAGAAGAAAACGGAATAAGGTGCGCAGCGCGGAGAGCGCGCGTTGGATGCTCTTGCCGGAAAGTCCTCGCCGGTGCAGTGCCGACACCCACCCGCGAACTTCAGCTGGGGTCAGGCCTTCCCAATCGGCGATGCCGGCCTCCTGGCAATAGGCCACGCATTGAGAAAGATCGCGACGGTAATGCGTCAACGTGAGTGGCGACAAGCGGCGCTCATCGCTGAGATGGCGGAAAAAATTTTCCAGGTTTTTCCGAGCGCGCTCTTGCATCCGCGGCGCGCGAGGAATTAACCGTGGTGACGAGCGAGGCTGTGCGTCAGCATTTCGCCCAAGCGGGTGAGATAAATTGTACCCATGCCGGGATGGAAGCGGTAGGGATCCTGTGTGCCGAGACCGAGCACACCGTGGGGGTGCTTCTCTCCCAGCGGAATCAGCGCGGATGATTTTATTTCGGTGGCACGCCCACTGAAAAGATAACTCATCAGGCTATCCTCGAATTTTCCGCCGCAGATCGGCTTGCCCGAAGTGAATTGCTGGAACAGCGTGTTGAGCCGTTTGTCGTCTTCCGGGACGAGTTCCGCGCGCCCACCCTGGGACGGGCGGCCTTGCAGCAGGATGACCACGGCATCAAGCTTGAATTCTTGGCGCAGCAGGTCGTAAGTCGTATCCAACACATCATCAAGTGAACTACAGCCGAGCATGGCGGTCGCGTAGCGGTGCAAACGGGAGCTTAAGACATCGTTTTCACGCGCATTGTTGACGAGCTCGCGCAGTTGGCGCTGCACCGCCAGATTCTGATCGCGCAAAACCTGTACCTGGCGCTCAATCAGCGATACCGCCTTGCCGCCGGTTTCGTGGGATAACAATAGACGCGAGAGGGTTTCCGGGTACCTCAGAAAATAATCGGGATGGTCCTCGAGGTAGCGCGATACCGCCTCCTCCCAGGAAAGTTCCGTCTGAAAGTCTTCACTCGGCAGTTTTTGTTTCATAGGTTATCCAGATCTATTGTTCCCTCAAAAACCGTCACGGCCGGCCCCGTCATCCATACCGGCTGCGCTTCGCCTGCCCAGGACACGCGCAAGGTGCCGCCGGGCAAATTCACATCAACCTTATCATCCAGCAGCCCTTGTTGGCGACCGGCCACGACCGCGGCGCAGGCCCCGCTTCCGCAGGCCAGCGTTTCGCCGGCGCCGCGCTCATACACCCGCAACCGAATATGCCGCCGATCCACAATCTGCATATACCCGGCGTTTACCCGCCGGGGAAACCGCGGATGCCGCTCGATGTGCGGACCCTGAGTATTCACCGGGGCCATGTCCACGTCCGGCACCACCTGTACCGCATGCGGATTGCCAAGCGACAATACACTGACTTTCACGGTCCGGTCGGGCACCTTCAAATCATAGACAATTTCACGCGTGTCTGCCTCAAAGGGGACATTGGCCGGCTCAAAGCGCGGCACACCCATGTTGACACTGACGCTCCCGTCCAGCTCCAGGCGCGGGAAAATCATGCCGGAAAGCGTTTCCACGGCGATTTCGTCCTTGGTCGTGAGCCGTTTGTCACGGACGAAACGCACAAAGCAGCGTGCCCCATTGCCGCACTGCTCCACCTCGCCGCCGTCGGCGTTGAAAATCCGGTAACGGAAGTCGGCGCCGCGGGCCGAGGGCCGTTCCACCAGCAGCACTTGATCGCAGCCGATGCCGTAATGGCGGTCCGCCAGGCGGCGAATGTTCTCAGGCGTGAGCGTGATCGGGAGCGAGATACCGTCAAACACCACGAAGTCGTTGCCGGCACCGTGCATCTTGGTAAAGGGAATGAGCATCAGGCAAGCTTACCGGGAGCCGTGCGGCAAATAAACCACAGGCGGGATTCACCCCGGACGCGGGACCGGTCCGAAGAGCCTTATATATTCTCGGTAAACGCAGCGGTCCATGACGACCAACAGGCCCGCCGCCCGCGCGCGCCTAGCGGCGGGCACGTTGATCACGCCTTCCTGCAACCAGATCGCGGGTGCGCGAAGCGCGATGCATTCATCGACAATCGAGTCCACGTATTTCGGGTTGCGGAATACGTCCACGAGGTCGTAGCGATCAGGTACCGCGCGCAATAATGCATAAGCCTTTTCTCCCAGCACGTTATCCACGGCCGGGCGCACCGGGATAATCCGGTAGCCAAAGCGCTGCATCTGCGCCGCCACGCCATGGCTCGGCCGATTATTACGGGGGGACAACCCGACGACGGCAATGCTACCGACGCGCAACAACAACTCCCGGATCTCCTCGTCGGGTGGATTCTGAAAGTCCACGATGGCGGTCATGCGAACCTCCCATAAATAATCACATGCCGGTCGCCTGCTTCCTCGACCTGGAAATGGGGCAGACCGGCCTGTAATAGCTGGGCCGTGATTTCTTCCATCCGAAACGCCGCCAACAGCGAGTTGAAAAAATCCCGCTGGAGTATTTCCGGTTCCGCGGCGGCGTATTCCTCGACTAGTTTGCGGGCCCGATCACGCGTATCGGGACGGCGCAGATCCATGATGAATACCACCGAACCGGGCGCGGCATAGTCTGACACGCCGTGCCAAAGCGTCTGTGGATCGTGCAGGTGATGCAGCAAACTGTTGCTAATCACGGTATCGAAGGCATGATGCGCTAAACCCGTTTCGGGAAGTCGCGCCTCGCTCAGCTTGAGGCGATGGCCCAAGTCGTTACGCGCCACTGCCTCGCGGGCATACGCCAGCATGGCCGGAGAGCCGTCTAACCCAGTCAGCGTGGCGTCGAGGTAGGCATGGGCAAAGCGAATGGTGATATCCGCTGCACCGCATCCGAGATC